>JAHBYY010000141.1 GCA_019635715.1 Rhizobiaceae bacterium
GTGCACCGCCGACGGAACGCTGTCCTTCTCCTGGCGCATCATGATGGCGCCGCGCCCGGTGATCGACTACCTGGTCGCCCACGAGGTCGCGCATCTCAGGGAAATGAACCACGGCCCGAAATTCTGGGCGCTGTGCCGGAAGCTCTGCCCCGACACCGACCGCTGCAAGGCCTGGCTCAAGAAGAACGGCAATGCGCTGCAGGCGATCGGTTTCGATCAATAGGGCAGCCGTTCCGCCGGCCGGACTTGGCCGATCGCCGGCCAAGCTTTCGTCCAGCGGCTGTTTTCGCTTCCTGCCCGGGCAGCGATACGGCTACGGTCGCGCCGGATCGAACGGAGGATGAGCCGCTTGGATCGCCATGATCTCGTCAACTCGCTTGAACATGGCGTCTATGACGTCATGTCCTGGGTCCTGTTCTTCCCCTATACACTCGTTCGCACCCTGATCTGGCCGGTCCGGATGATGCGTCTCGTCCTCACCGAGGCGAACGCCGATCCGCAGACCGCGTTCGGCAGCGCCATGCGCCCGGCATTGTTGCTGCTGATCGCCATGGCGCTCGGATCGGCCTTCGTGCCGCTCGACCAGGACGCCGTCGCCGCGCTTCGCCAGTCGGCGCCCGGTAGCATCCTCGCCGGTTCCTGGCTCGGCCTCGTGCTGCTGCGGATGGTCGGCTTCTGCGTCCTGCCGCTGGCCGGCGCGGTGCTGCTCGACATCTTCCGGCCCGGCCGGATGACCCGCGACAGCCTGCGCGTGCCCTTCTATCAGCAATGCTACATATGCGCGCCGCTGGCCCTCGTCGCGACGCCGCTGATGGCCCCCTTCGATCCGGTGGCGAGGCCGGCCGCCGGCGCCGTGACCATGGCGGTGCTGATCTGGTTCCTGGTCGCGGAATTCCTGTTCTTCCGCCGCTTCCTCGGCGCGCGGCCGCGCAACGCCGCGGCCCTGACGCTTGGCGTGGTCGCCTGCGGCTTCGCCGGAATGGCGGTGGTGGCCCTGCCGGCGCTGGTGCGCTGAACCCGCCAGTATCGACTCCGCCGCCGTTTCATGCGAGGTCGCGCCATGCCCATCGACATCAAGATCTGCGGCCTGAAGACCGGCGAGGCGCTGGACGCCGCGCTCGGCGGCGGCGCCAGCCATGTCGGCTTCATCTTCTTTCCGAAGAGCCCGCGCAACTTGACGCCGGCGCAGGCCGGCGCGCTGCGCCCGATCGCCCTCGGCCGCGCCAAGGCCGTCGCCGTGACCGTCGATGCCGGCGACGACGTCCTGGATTCGATCGTGGCGGCGATGGCGCCGGACATGCTGCAACTGCATGGCAAGGAGAGCCCGGAGCGCGTCGCGGATGTGAAGGCGCGCTACGGCCTGCCCGTCATGAAGGCGCTCGCGGTCGGCGAGCGCGGCGACCTGGAAAAGCTGACGCCCTTCCTCGGCATCGCCGACCGGTTCCTGCTCGACGCCAAGCCGCCCAAGGACTCCGTCCTGCCCGGCGGCAACGGCGTCTCCTTCGACTGGACGATCCTGACCGGCCTCGACCCGCGCATCGACTACATGCTGTCGGGAGGGTTGACCGCAGCGAATGTCGGCGAGGCGCTGCGGCTGGCGCGTCCGCGCGGCATCGACGTGTCGTCGGGCGTGGAGAGCAGTCCGGGCGTCAAGAATGTCCCGCTGATCCGGGATTTCTTCGCCGCGGCGCGGTCGGTCCAGAAGCCCTAGGGCCTGTGGCCCTAGCCGAAGACGAACCGCTCGATGGCTTCGAACGTGGCGGCCCAGGCGGGCTCCTGCCGTGTCAGCACATGGTTGCGGCTTTCCAGCATGACGAACTCGGCCCCGGGAATTCCGGCGGCGAGCGCCATGCCCTGGTCGAGCGGCTGCACGCCGTCGTCGCGCGCATGCAGCACCAGCGTCGGAACGCGCACCTCCCCGACGATGTGACTGACGTCGAACCGGTCGACGGCGGCCCGGAGCAGCGCCGCGTTGGCCGGCGTCGTGGTGGTGCGTTGCAGTTCCGCCAGGGAATCGATCTGCTCGCGACTGCCGGCCGGCATGAACAGCGTGGCAAAGGCCGCGTTGAACGGGCTCCCCGGCCTACCCCAGCCGTGCCTGATCAGCGTGAGAATGGCTTCGCCCTGCTCGCGCTCGGCGCCCGTCTCGCGCAGCAGCCGGCCGCGCTCATATCCCCCGTGCAGGATGAGGTGGCTGACGCGTTGAGGATGGCGATGGGCATAGGCGACGGCGATCGGCGCGCCCTGCGAGGCGCCGTAAAGCGCGAAGCGATCGAGGCGCGACGCGTCGACGACCGCCTCCAGGTCATCGACGAAACGATCGAGCGAGAAATTGTCCGCCTGCCAGTCCGAAAGCCCGTTGCCGCGCTGATCGTAGCGAACCAGCCGGAAGCGCTGCCCGAGCCTGTCGAGGTTGGGCCGCCAGATCGGGCTGGTCCAGTCGTTTTCGACATTGGTCAGCCAGTGGCCGGCGCGCAGCAGCGGATAGCCTGACCCGGAGACGGCATAGGCGATGCGTGTCCCGTCGGCGGATCGGCAGAAGGCGACGCGCTGGCGTTCCGGGGCGGCGGCGGCCATGGCCGCGACGGCCGGCGCTGCCTCGTCATCGACGTCGCCGACGAAGCGGAAGCCACGCCGCGGGACCGTCCGGATCCACCGCTGGTCAGCGCCGGTGTCGCCGATCGCCGAGCGCGCGGCACTGATGCGCGCGGCGATGGCCGAATCGGAGACGATCCTTCCCTTCCACACCGCTTCGACGAGCTCCTGCGTGGAGACGACACGGTCGCGGTTCTGAATCAGGAAGGCGACCAGGTCGAACACCTGCGGCTCCACGGCGACGGTCCTGCCGCCTGCGTGAATTTCCCGGGTGTCGGTATTCAGGTCGAGATCGCCAAAACGGAATCGCATGCCGCGACGCTATCACCTGAGGCCGGTCGCCGGAACGTCGGCGCGAAGTCGGAAGAAAAAGACAAGGATACGGCAAGGCGACGTTCAAGCAGCAAGGCGCGATGCACGGCACGATAGGGCCAGACCAGGCCTGGAGACCGCCATGTCAGCGCCGACCGACGCCATCCGCCGCCGTTTCGACGGCTCGATCGATACGGAGTTCTATGCGCGGCGCGCAGCCGCCCTGCGCCTCGCAGCGCGACGCGCCATGCTGAGGCGCTGGACCGAACGTTTCGCACGCTGGATTTTCATGCGCTGAGGCGAATCGATTTTGCTTTTGTCCGCTGGTAAGGCATAAGCCACGCGACCGCGCGGCACGCGCCACCAGACGGGATTTCGATGAACAAGCCGGCAGAACCCAACTCCTTCCGGACGGGACCGGACGAACAGGGCATGTTCGGCATTTTCGGCGGACGTTTCGTCGCCGAGACGCTGATGCCGCTGATCCTCGATCTCGAACGGCACTGGAACGAGGCCAAGACCGACCCGGACTTCAAGGCCGAGCTGCAGGCGCTGTCCACCTTCTATGCGGGGCGCCCCTCGAAGCTCTATTTCGCCGAAGGCCTGACGAACCATCTCGGCGGCGCGAAAATCTACCTGAAGCGCGAGGATCTGAACCACACCGGCTCGCACAAGATCAACAACTGCCTCGGCCAGATCCTGCTGGCCAAGCGAATGGGCAAGAAGCGCATCATCGCCGAGACCGGCGCCGGCCAGCACGGCGTCGCCTCGGCGACCGTCTCGGCGCGCTTCGGCTACCCTTGCGTCGTCTACATGGGCGCCACCGACGTCGAGCGGCAGAAGCCGAACGTCTTCCGCATGAAGCTGCTCGGCGCCGAGGTGCGGCCGGTCACCTCCGGCCACGGCACGCTGAAGGACGCGATGAACGAGGCGCTGCGCGACTGGGTGACCAATGTCGAGGACACCTATTACATCATCGGCACGGCGGCCGGGCCGCATCCCTATCCGGAGCTGGTGCGCGAATTCCAGTCGGTGATCGGCATCGAGGCGCGCGCCCAGATCCTGGAGCAGGAAGGCCGCCTGCCCGATCTGGTGATCGCCGCGGTCGGCGGCGGCTCGAACGCCATCGGCATCTTCCATCCCTTCCTCGACGACCGCAGCGTCCGGATCGTCGGCATCGAGGCCGGCGGCCGCGGGCTCGACGGCGTCGAGCACTGCGCCTCGATGAGCGCCGGCCGGCCCGGCGTGCTGCACGGCAACCGCACCTATCTGCTGCAGAATTCGGACGGCCAGATCCTCGAGGGCCATTCGATCTCGGCCGGCCTCGATTATCCCGGCGTCGGCCCCGAGCATTCCTGGCTGCGCGACTCGGGCCGCGTCGAATATGTGCCGATCCTCGACGACGAGGCGCTCGACGCCTTCCAGGTGACGACCAGGGTCGAGGGCATCATCCCGGCGCTCGAATCCGCCCATGCCATCGCCCACGCGATCAAGGTCGCGCCGGCGATGCGCAAGGACGAGATCATCATCGTCAACCTGTCGGGTCGCGGCGACAAGGACGT
>JAHBYY010000142.1 GCA_019635715.1 Rhizobiaceae bacterium
GGTGATCTCATAACTCGCCTGCCGATTTCGCTTTCAAGAAGCGCATATCGGCGGTGGTCACGTTTTCACGAATGCGACCTTCCAACGCCGCGAGAATGGTTTCGCAGGTGGCTGCTGTTTCCTTGAGCACGTCGACATTCCAGAATCGCAGGATCGACCATCCGGCCGCGAGCATGAAAGCGTCGCGGAGTCGGTCCCTGCCGCTGTTCGCGTGCTGGTTGCCATCCACCTCCACAACAAGCCGCCGCTGACGACAGGCGAAGTCTGCGAAGTACGGTCCGAGTGGCATTTGCCGCACAACCTTATACTCGCCGAGTTGGCGATCCTTAAGTTCGTTCCAGAGATGCGCCTCGCTCTGATTCCCTGCCGTCCGCAGGAGTCTGGCACGCGAAGTTGTTCCTGGCTTGCGCCGACTGCGGTTCTCGCCGCCCATCGTACCCTCTGGGGCCTCCATTGACACGATGCGGAAGATGTCATTTCCAGTCGTCGAGCACCATGTTCGCGCCCTTCCAGCCGGTCATGATCGACGGCGCATTGGTGTTGCCGGAGATGTTTTCCGGGAAGATCGACGCGTCGATGACGCGCAGCCCCTCGACGCCGTGGACCTTCAGCCGCGCGTCGACCACCGAACTCATCCGGTAGGGACCCATCCGGCAGGTCGAGACCGGGTGGTAGACCGTGCCCGAGCGCTTGCGGAAATCGAGGATCAGATCCTCGTCCGAGCGCACCGACGGACCGGGCAGCACTTCCTCGACGATGAACGGCGCCAGCGCCGGCTGCGCCGCGATCTTGCGCACGAACTTCACGGCGGCGAGCATCTCGGCCACGTCGTGCTCGGTCGACAGGGCGTTGGCGACGATCTTCGGATGGTCACGCGGATCCTTCGAGCGAATCCTGATTTCGCCGCGGCTGGTCGGCCGGCAGTTGGACAACCCGATCGAGAAGCCGGGCCAGGGGTCGGGCGTCAGGATCGGCCGTTCTCCCATCTTCGGGATCACCGTCGAGAAGGCCTGGAAGTAGAGCTGCATGTTCGGCCGGGTCAGCGACGGATCGGTGCGGAAGAAGCCGCCGGCATTGTTCATCGACAGCGACAGCGGCCCGCGGCGCAGCAGCAGGTATTGCGCGCCGACCAGTGCCTTGCCCCACCAGGGGCGGAGCAACTGGTTCAGCGTCCTGTCGCGGCCCTTGAAGGTGTAATTGATGCCGATATGGTCCTGCAAATTGCCGCCGACATTGTCGTTGTCGACCAGCACGTCGATGCCCAGGCCGCGCAGCAGCTCGGCCGGTCCGACGCCCGAAAGCTGCAGCAATTGAGGACTGTTGATCGACCCGGCCGACAGGATGACCTCGCGGCCGGCGCGGACCGTGTGGGTCTGGCCGCCCTGCGTGTATTCGACGCCGACCGCCTTGCGTCCCTCGAACAGGATGCGCGTCGCCAGCGCATCGGTCTCGACGCGCACGTTGCGGCGGCGCATGGCGGGGCGCAGGAAGGCGCGCGCCGCCGACATGCGGCGGCCGTTTCTGGTGGTGATCTGGTAGACGCCGACGCCTTCCTGGCGGTCGCCGTTGAAGTCGCGGTTGAGGCGCAGGCCGGCCTCCTGCGCCGCCTTCAGATATTTCCTGGTGAGGGGATGGGTGCGGCCGCTGCAATCGGTGACATGCATCTTGCCGGTGCCGCCGCGCAGCTCCGTCGCGCCCGCGGCATTCGTCTCGATCTTCTTGAAGATCGGCAGCACGTCTCGCCAGGCCCAGCCCGGATTGCCCTGCCGGGCCCATCCGTCATAGTCGTCGCGATGGCCGCGGATCCATACCATGGCGTTGATGGAACTCGATCCGCCGAGCAGCTTGCCGCGCGGCCAGTGGTCGGCGTTTCCGGCCAGGCCGGGATCCGGCTCGGTCTTGTAGTTCCAGTTCACCGCCGGGTCGTAGAAGGTCTTGCCGTAGCCGAGCGGCATCTGGACGTAGAACCGCCGGTCGGTTCCGCCGGCCTCGAGCACCAGCACCGTGAAGCGCCCGCTCTTGGACAGGCGCTCTGCCACCACGCACCCTGCCGAGCCGGCGCCGACGATGACGAAATCGTATGTCTGCATGGGGGGAAGGGCGTACCGGCCTGGACGAGGTTCGGCAAGAGCCTAGCCGCGACGGCGGACGATGCAGCAAGGCCGACCGGCATGCGCTGTGAGAAATGCGACCGGCTGATCGCGTTGACCGGGCGCGGTGGCGCCGCTACGCAGGGCCCTGAAGCATCGAGAGGGGCAACCGATGGTCACCTATGTCGAAGGCCAGCCGACCGGCGAACTGACGCTGCGCACGCTCGCCATGCCGTCCGACGCCAATGCGGCCGGCGACATCTTCGGCGGCTGGGTCATGGCGCAGATGGACCTTGCCTGCGGCATCCGGGCGGCCGAGCGGGCCAAGGGCCGCGTCGTCACGGCGGCCGTCAAGGAGATGTCCTTCGCCAAGCCGATGAAGATCGGCGACACGCTGTGCGTCTACACCCATGTGATCCGGGTCGGGAGGACCTCGATGACGCTCAAGGTCGAGGCCTGGGCGCAGCGCTACCTGTCGGACCTGATGGAGCGCGTCACCGACGCCGACTTCGTCATGGTGGCGCTCGACGGAGAGGGACGGCCCAAGCTCGTTCCGGCCGAATAGCCCGGGCGAAGCAGGCTGCCTATTCCCCCGTATCGCCGTCGCGGCAGTTCGGATCGGCGCGATCGAACAGTTCGCGGGCTTTCGCCACGCGGTCGCCGTTGCGCCGCGCCCAGTCGGCGAGGGCGTTGACGGGCTGCAGCAATTCGCGGCCGAGATCGGTCAGCTCATATTCCACGCGCGGCGGAATGGTCGGAAACTGCTCGCGCAGCACGAAGCCGTCGCGCTCGAGCCCGCGCAGCGTCGCCGTCAGCATCTTCTGCGAAATGCCGCCCACCGCCTCGCGCAGCTCGCTGAAACGCATGCGGCCGCTGCCGAGCTTGCTCACCACCAGCACGGTCCACTTGTCGCCGACGCGCTGCAGAATGGTGCTGACCGCCCGGCAGTCCTCGGTGAGGTGCATGTGCTTCGGTTTCAAGAAAGTGCCTCCTTGCAGTCTGCGATCCTAGTCACCTATATAGTGCGAGTATCCAAAGGATACCAGATTTCGAGAGGTCACTACAGATGTCTAAACCGAAAATCGCTCTTGTGATAGGGTCCGTGCGGCCCAACCGCTTCGCCGACAAGCCGGCCGCCTGGTTCAAGGAACTGGCGGACCAGCGCGACGATCTCGACTTCGAGATCGTCGATCTCAAGGACTACCCGCTGCCGCATTTCGACGAGGTCGCCTCGTCGCTCTATGCGCCCTCGAAGAGCGAGGTCGCCCAGCGCTGGCAGAAGCTGGTGGACAGCTATGATGGTTTCGTCTTCACCGCGGCCGAGTACAGCCGCGGCCCGACCGGGGTGCTGAAGAATGCGCTCGACTACGCCTATGCCGAATGGAACCGGAAGCCGGTCTCGTTCATCGGCTATGGCGGCGTCGGCGGCGCGCGCGCCGTCGAGCAGCTACGCCTGCATGCGATCGAACTTCAGATGGTGCCGACGCGCAATGCCGTGCACATCGTCTGGGGCGACATGGCCCAGGTGGCGTCCGGCGCGAAGACGCTGGCCGAACTCGAGCACCTGAACGCCGCCGCGAAAGGCACGCTCGACGAACTGGCCTGGTGGGCGAAGCTGCTCAAGACGGCACGTGCCGAGGACGCCGCCGCCAAGGTCGCCAAGGCCGCGTAATCCTCGCTCGACGATCTTCCGACGACAGACGGGAGCGGCATGCCGCTCCCGTCTTGATTCAAGACCCTCGCGTCGCGAATCAACACCTTCCCGACGCGCTTCGCGGCAAGGCGCTAATGCATGTCGCTCGAAAGTGGGAACCGGTTTCGGGACAACGACATGCATCAAACCAGGAACT
>JAHBYY010000143.1 GCA_019635715.1 Rhizobiaceae bacterium
ACCGTCAGCGAATGCTCGTCGAGCATCGCCGCCTGGATGCGCGGCCAGGGGCACATGTAGGTGCAGACCTGTTCGCGCATCAGCCCGCCGAACGTATAGGTCGTGGCCGTGAGCACGGCGATGGTCATGTAGGCGACCGGCTGAGCCTGCCCCGTAACGACGTCGACCAGCAAAGTCGGCGCGTCGGCGAAGTAGAAGATCCAGGCGCCTCCGGTCGCGACGGCGATTGCCAGCCAGATGCCATGCTTGACGATCCGCCTGGCCAGTTTGTTGGCGGTCCAAGGTCCCGCGTCGAGCTTCATGCGGGCATTGCGATCACCCTCGGTGGCGCGCTCCACCACGAGGAAGAGATCGACCCAGACGGTCTGCGGGCAGGTGTAGCCGCACCAGGCCCGGCCCACCGTGGACGTGACCAGGAACAGGCCGATCCCCGCCATCACCAGCAGGCCAGCGACGTAGAAGAACTCCTGCGGCCAGATCTCGATGAAGAAGAAGTAGAAGCGCCGGCTGCCGAGATCGATCAGCACCGCCTGGTCCGGGGCGTAGGGTCCGCGATCCCAGCGGAGCCACGGCGTCAGGTAGTAGATCCCCAGCGTGATCGCCATGACGATCCACTTGAACCGGCGGAACGCGCCGGACGCCCGCTTCGGGAATATTTTCCGGCGCTTGGCATAGAGCGGCTGCCGCACCTTGGCGGAATTGACCGCTTCGGCGTCGAGGCGCTCGATCTCCCCCACCCGGGATTGCATGTCGATCTCGGCGTTCATGCCAGCGTGATGCGCCTTCGGCGCGCCGACTGCGTTGATTTGAGTCAAGTCCAGGAGCTCAGCTTTGCGAGGGGGGAGGCGCTTCGCGTGAAGTCGTGAGGCGCATCCTGCAAGGCCGAGCACGGCCACTGTTGGCCACCGCGCTCTGGCTCGAATGCGAGGATGTCGGGGGTCGCAATATCTGGACGCCGGGCACAGCGGCGGAAGAGAGACGAACCATCCTCGCAGCACTCGCCCGCTCGGGAAGCAGGGTCACGATACGGTTCGACTGGCGTCCAGACATGCCGGACGAAGGGGACAATCACCTCATCGAACTTGCCATCGCCGGCCACGCATCAACAATCGTCACACACAACATCAGGGATATCGCCCGCGGAGAACTGGTTTGGAGCCATCTCCGCGTCATGACGCCAGGCCAGGTATTGGAGCATCTGAAATGAGCACGCTCACCATCCGACTTCCAGAAGACGCCGCCGACCGTCTCAAAAGCCTCGCCAAGGCGCGCGGGCTCAGCGTCAACAAGCTGATCGAGCGCATGACCTACGAGGCGATCGCTTCGTTCGACACGGAAACGCGGTTTCGGACCATGGCAGCCGGAGCCGATAACTCGGCTGCGCTGACGATTCTCGATCGCATCGACGCGGCAGAGGCGGCTCGTTGACTCGATGATGCCTTGGCGAGGCGTCGCTGCTTTCGACTACTCGCCCCCGCCCAGCGAATGGACGAAGACGGCGAGTTCCTTGACCTTGACGTCGCCGAGGCGGGCGCCCCAGGCCGGCATGACGCCATGCTTGGGCGTGCGCACCTGAGCGGCGATCTCCGCTTCGCCGGAACCGTAGAGCGCGATGGCATCGGTAAGGTCCGGCGCGCCGAGTTCGCGGTTGCCTTTGGCGGCGTCTCCGTGACAGACCGCGCAATTGCCGGCGAAGACCGCCTTGCCGGGCTCGACGAGCGAGGCGTCGACCACCGGGCCGGTGAGGCTGGCGACGAAGGCGCTCACCTGGGCGATCTGCACAGGCTCCAGCACGTCGCGGAACGCCGGCATCTCCGAGATCCTGGTCTCGTCATCGCCGGCGAAGCGGATGCCGTGGCGGATCGTCTGCTCGATCTGCTCGGCGCTGCCACCCCAAAGCCAATCGTCGTCGTTGAGGTTCGGGAGGCCGGGCGCACCCTGCGCCCCGGAGCCGTGGCATTGCACGCAATTGACCTTGAAGGCGGCAGCGCCGGCGGCGGTTGCGAATGTCCGGAGGGGCTCGTCGGCCTCGATCTCCGCGACGGTCTTGGCCTGGATCGCCTGCACATAGGTGTCCTTGCCGGCATCCGCGGCCATGAGTTCCGCCTTCACGTCGGCACGGCTGGAATAGCCCAGCACGCCAGTGGTGGCCGAGCTGATCAGCGGCCAAGCCGGATAGGCGATCGTGTAGGCGATCGACCAGACGATCGTGGCGTAGAATGTCCAGACCCACCAGCGCGGCAGCGGGTTGTTGAGTTCGCGGATGCCGTCCCACGAGTGACCGGTCGTCTCGATCCCGGTCGCCTCGTCGATATGCTTTTCGCTCATGTCAGTCGTCCTTGAGAGGAATGCGGGCGGCGTCCCGGGCGCGGCTGCGCGTGCCTGGCCGAAAGACGAACAGGACGGCACCGAGGAAGAACAGCGTCATGGCGAGCAGCCCCCAGCTATCGGCGAAGTGGCGCATGGCGGTGTAGGTTTCCATGAGCGTTGCTCCTCAGCGGTAGCCGGCGGCTTCGTCATAGGTGGAGAAGTCCACCAGCGTGCCGAGCATCTGCAGATAGGCGACGAGCGCATCCATTTCGGTCACGCTCTGGGGATTGCCGTCGAAGTCGCCGAGCTTGGCCTTCGGATACCGCCCCTCTATGCCGGTGGTGTCGGCATTCGGGTCGGCCTGCGCCACCAGATCCGCCTCGGCGGTGGCGATCATCTCGTCGCTGTAGGGGACGCCGACCGCGGCATTCGCCGAAAGCTGCGTGGAGAAGCCCTTCACGTCGATCGGAGTCTCCTTGAGATAGGCGTAGGCCGGCATGATCGATTCTGGCACCACCGACCGCGGATCGGCCAGGTGCTGGACATGCCATTCGTTCGAGTAGCGGTCTCCCACCCGCGCCAGATCCGGCCCGGTGCGCTTCGATCCCCACTGGAAGGGATGGTCGTACATCGACTCGGCGGCGAGGCTGTAATGGCCGTAGCGCTCGACCTCGTCGCGGAACGGCCGGATCATCTGGCTATGGCAGACGTAGCAGCCCTCGCGGATGTAGACATTGCGCCCCGCCAACTCGAGCGGCGAATAGGGACGCATGCCCTCCACCTTCTCGATCGTGTTTTCCAGGTAGAACAGCGGCGCGATTTCGACGATGCCACCGACGGCCACCACGAGCAGCGAGCCGACCAGCAGCAGCGTCGCGTTGCGCTCGAGAATGACGTGCTTGTCCATCAACGACATGGATCGGTCTCCTATTCGGCCGGCTGCAGCGCGGGCGCGGAGCCGTCGACCGGCTCCTCCTCCCGCTGATGGCCGAGGATGGTGAGGGTGATGTTCCAGGCCATGACGAGGGCGCCGGCGAGGTAGAGGGCACCGCCGAGGGCGCGCATCACGTAGTAGGGATGCATGGCGGCAACCGATTCCGCGAAGGAGTAGACCAGGAAGCCCTGGTCGTCGTATTCGCGCCACATCAGGCCCTGCTGGATGCCGGACACCCACATGACGGCCGCGTAGACGACGATGCCGAGCGTCGCCAGCCAGAGGTGCCAGGTCACCATGCGCAGCGAGTAGAGCCGCTCGCGGTTCCACAGCTTCGGCACCATGTAGTAGATCGCGCCGAACGAGATCAGGCCGACCCAGCCGAGCGCGCCGGAATGGACATGCCCGATCGTCCAGTCGGTATAGTGGCTGAGCGAGTTGACCGCCTTGATCGACATCATCGGCCCCTCGAAGGTCGACATGCCGTAGAAGGCCACCGCGGCCACCATCATGCGGATGATCGGATCGGTCCGCACCTTGTCCCACGCGCCCGACAGCGTCATCAGGCCGTTGATCATGCCGCCCCAGGACGGCATCCACAGCATGATCGAGAACACCATGCCGAGCGTCTGGGCCCAGTCGGGCAGCGCCGTATAGTGGAGGTGGTGCGGGCCC
>JAHBYY010000144.1 GCA_019635715.1 Rhizobiaceae bacterium
CTCGGGCATCGATTCCTTCAGCTTGGCGATCTCGATGCGAGTGGCGACGCGCAGCGCCGCGTCGAGGTTGGACAGCGGCTCGTCGAACAGGAACACCTTCGGGTTGCGCACGATGGCGCGGCCGATGGCGACGCGCTGGCGCTGGCCGCCGGACATCGCCTTGGGCAGGCGGTCGAGCAGCTTGGTGAGCTGCAGGATCTCGGCGGCGTTCTTGACGCGCCTGTCGATCTCCTCCTTGCTGTCGCCGGCGATGCGCATGGAGAACGCCATGTTGTCGTAGACGGTCATGTGCGGATAGAGCGCGTAGGACTGGAACACCATGGCGATGCCGCGCTTGGACGGCGGGATGTCGTTCACCGTCTCGCCGGCGATCTGCAGCGTGCCCGCGGTGATCTCCTCGAGCCCGGCAATGGTGCGCAGGAGCGTCGACTTCCCGCAGCCCGACGGCCCGACGAAGACGATGAACTCGCCGGATTTGATGTCGAGATCGATGCCATGCAGCGTGTAGATGGCCCCGTAGGCCTTCTTGACATCCCTCAGCGTGAGATCGGCCATGCTATCCCTCCCGTTTTCTTCTCTCTTCGCGTCTCAGGCGGCGCGTCCGAACCAGGCGCCGTAGGGCGGCAGGCTGACGCGTGTCCCGTCGGCCGATCCCTGCAGGCCGTGTCCGGCGAGCGGCGATCCGGCCGACATGCCGATCTCGAGTTCGAGCGCCGCCGCGCCCAGGTTGAAGGCGCAGATGATGTCTTCGTTGCCGTAGCGGCGCGTGAACACGACGCCGTCGCCCTGCGCCGCCAGGAAGGCGATCTCGCCCTTGGCGAAGGCCGGATGGGCGGCGCGGAAAGACAGGAAGCGGCGATAGTGCTCCAGGACCGAAGCCGGATCGCCCTGCTGGGTATCGACGGCCATCGCCATATGCTCGGCCGGCACCGGCAGCCACGGCGTACCCGTGGTGAAGCCGCCGCCCTTCATCTTCGAATCCCACACCATGGGCGTGCGGCATCCGTCGCGTCCCTTGAATTCGGGCCAGAAGCGGATGCCGTAGGGGTCGCGCAGATCCTCGTAGGCGAGGTTCGCCTCGGTGAGTCCCAGTTCCTCGCCCTGGTACAGGCAGACGGAGCCGCGCAGCGACATCATCAGCGCCGAGACCACCTTCAGATAGGCCCTGGGATCGGCCTCGTCCTCGCCCCAGCGCGACGCATGACGCTTCACGTCATGGTTGGAGAAGGCCCAGCACGACCAGCCGTCGGTGGCGACGCGGCCGAAATCCTCCAGCACCTTGCGGACATTGGCCGCGCTGATCTTCTCGGGCGCCAGGAAGTCGAAGGCGTAGCACATCTGCACCTTGTCGCCGCCGCCGGTGTAGTCGGCGACGATCTTGAGCCCGCGCTGCGAATCCCCGACCTCGCCGACCGCCGCCGCGGCCGGGAACTCGTCGAGCAGCGCACGGAATCGGGTCAGGAAGCCAAGGTTCTCCGGCCGGCTCTTGTCGTAGATATGGTCCTGGTAGTTGTAGGGGTTGACCGAAGGCGCCGTCTGGTCGTTGCGCTCGGCCGGCGGCAGGGCCGGATTGTCCTCCAGGCCCTGGCTGTGGAAGTAGAAATTGATGGTGTCGAGACGGAAGCCGTCGACGCCGCGCTCCAGCCAGAAGCGGGTGATGTCGAGCAGCGCATCCTGGACGTCGCTGTTGTGGAAGTTGAGGTCCGGCTGCTCGGACAGGAAATTGTGCAGGAAATACTGCTGGCGGCGCGTGTCCCACTGCCAGGCGGAGCCGCCGAAGATCGACAGCCAGTTGTTCGGCGGCGTGCCGTCCGGCTTCGAATCGGCCCAGACATACCAGTCGGCTTTCGGGTTGCTGCGGCTGGAGCGGCTTTCCTTGAACCACGGATGCTCGTCGGAGGTATGCGAGATCACCTCGTCCATGATCACCTTGAGACCGAGCCTGTGGGCTTCGGCAACCATGGCGTCAAAATCGGCCAGCGTGCCGAACATCGGATCGACGTCGCGATAGTCCGAGACGTCGTAGCCGAAATCCTTCATCGGCGACTTGCAGAACGGCGAGATCCAGATCGCCTCAGCGCCGAGCTCGGCGATATAGGGCAGGCGGCGGATGATGCCGCGCAGATCGCCGATGCCGTCGCCGTCGGAGTCCTGGTAGCTGCGCGGATAGATCTGGTAGATCACTGCGCCGCGCCACCAGTCGCGGTTTGTGAGTGTTTGGTCTGTCATGCGTATTTCCTGATAATCAAAGCACCCCCACCCCTACCCCTCCCCACAAGGGGGAGGGAGGCGGAAGCGCTGCGCCCCGCAGCCGGGAACATGGAGCGCAGGTGGTTGCCACTCCCTCCCCCTTGTGGGGAGGGGTAGGGGTGGGGGTAGGCCAGGTTCGCCAAAGCCAATCTCCTCACCCACCCTTCACCGAGCCGGCGAGCAGGCCGCGGACGAAATAGCGTTGCAGGGAGAAGAACACGATCAGCGGCACGATGATGGTGACGAAGGCCGACGTTGTGAGGATCTCCCAGTCGCCGCCGCGCGAGCCGAGCAGCGCGTTGAGCTTGCCGGTCAGCACCAGTTGGTCGGAGCCGGAGCCGAGGAAAACCATGGCGACCAGCAGGTCGTTCCACACCCAGAGGAACTGGAAGATGGCGAAGGAGGCCAGCACGGGGAACGACAGCGGCAGGACGATCTTGATGAAGATCTCGAAGTCGCTGGCACCGTCGATGCGCGCCGATTCCATCAGTTCGCGCGGCAGGCCGGCCATGTAGCTGCGTAGCAGATAGATGGCGAAGGGCAGGCCGAAACCGGTATGGGCCAGCCAGATGCCGAGATAGGTCTTTGATGGCACGCCGAAGAACAGCGCGACGCCGTTGTAGAGCTGCAGCAGCGGGATCAGCGTCATCTGCAGCGGCACGACGAGCAGGCCGATGACCACGGCGATCAGCAGCGCCCGGCCCGGAAAGCGCATCCAGGCCAGCGCGTAGGCGGCGAAGGCGGCAATCAGGATCGGGATGATCGTCGCCGGGATCGTCACCGTCAGCGAGTTGATGAAGGACCGGCCGATGCCCTCCGAAAACAGCACCGATTCGTAGTTCTCGGTGGTGAAGCGCGGCGGCGCCGAGGCCGCATAGTAGACGCGCTGGCCGCGATCGCCCTCGAAGGCGACCGGCGAGGCCATCACGAAGCTGCCGTCGGCGTTGATCTGCAGCGTCACGCCGTCCTTGAGGTCGGCGACCGAGCCTGCCGGGAATTCGGTCGGCGCGGCCGAGCGCATGCCGAAGGCGCTGACCTCGCGGCTGCCGGGCGGATCGAAGAGGTTTCCTTCGATCAGGAACTTTCCGTCCTTCTCGACCTGCGCGGCGGCGGCCGGCAGGCGGCCCGCCTCGGTCTGCGAGGAACTGGAGAACGAATTCCACCATCCCGAGGCGATGATCTGGTCCTTGTCGCGCAGCGAGGAGACCAGGATGCCGAGCGTCGGAATCGTCCAGATCGTCACGAAGACAAGCACGGCGATATGGACGCCGAACCGGCCGAGGAACGACTTTCCGGCGGATTTTCCGCTTGCCTGTGCCATTACCGCCTCCCGCTCCGCAGGTTTACCCCCACCCTGTATCCCTCCCCACAAGGGGGAGGGAGGGCAGCAGCGTCACAGCCACTTGTTGAGAGCCGCGCTGCCCGAAGTCTTGTCGCAAAGGCCTGCGACCCCCTCCCCCTTGTGGAAAGGGGTAAGGGGCGGGGGTGTGCGGCGCCCATGAGCATCCGAGAACGCGCCATCTCAGTGCCCCCCGGTCTCTTTGTTGGCCTGGCGGATATTCCAGACCATGATCGGCAGCACGGCGAGCATGATGATGATCGCGATCGTCGCGCCGCGGCCGAAATCGCCGCCGCCGCGGAACATCCAGTCGAACAT
>JAHBYY010000145.1 GCA_019635715.1 Rhizobiaceae bacterium
GACCTCGCCGGCGAGCTGGATGGCGCCGCCGAACAGCAGCAGCTTCTCCGTCAGCGTCGTCTTGCCGGCGTCCGGGTGCGCGATGATCGCGAAGGTGCGGCGGCGCGCCACCGCCTGTTGGATCGATTCAGCCATGTCGAGGGGTCCGTTCCGAGCGCCGCTCTATAGACGGGCAAGCCGGCGAATGCAAAGGCGGTGGTCCTGCCGCCTCAGTCGAAGGTGAAGTCGCACGGCCAGCCGGCACCGGGCTTCAGGCCCTGCGGCAATTTGGTATTGCCGTCGCCGCAGGCCTGCTCGACCTGCCACTGTTCCAGCCCGGTCGCCTGCGACAGGTCGAGACCGTCGAGCCGGGCAAGAAACAGAAAGGCTCCGGCGAAGTCGATCGGCCCCTCGAACTTTGCCTCCTGAAGCTCGGCGCGCGACAGGTTTGCCATGGCGAAGCGGGTGTGGGTGATCGTCGCGCCCTTGAAGCTGGCGCGCCCGAGTTCGGCTTTGCGAAAGTCGGCGCCGGTCAGGTCGGCGCCGCCGAAATCGGCGCGCTGCAGCTCTGCGCTCAGGAAGGATGCCTCTTTTGCCGACACCCCCGTGAAGATCGTTCGGTAGCCCTCGATACGTGCGAAATTCGCCTTGTCGGCCTGCGATCCCGCCAGCAGAGACCGGATCAGCGTGGCTTTCTCCAGATCGGCGCCGATCAGGCTCGACTCGCTGAGGTCGGTCGCGCTGAGATCCGTTTCCACCAGGTTTGCACCATCGAGCGTGCTCCCGGGGATCAGCAGGTTCGTCTTGCGGCAGCCTTGCCAGTCGATCGACGGCGCGGCCATCGCCTTGCAGTCTGCCGCCCGGGCGGACTGAACAGTCAATGCCGACGGGCCGAGCAGCGCCGCCATCCCGATCGCCGCCGCGAGCGCGGCGCGGCAGGCTCCGCGCCGCGGTGGAGGGCTGGTGCGTGCCGCTGCCGTCATCGATCCGCTCTCTTGTCCACGACCGATCCTTTCGACTGCCGGGAGCCCTGCTTGGAGTCCGTGTGAGAACTCCTCGGGGGAGGGCCGGCGAGGGGTTTCCGGGGACCCGGCGGGAACCGACCGCAGTCGATGCCGGCGGCATCGGCGAGGATCGGCGACGTGCCAGACACCGAAAAGATCCGCCGGACCGACCCGACGGAGTTTGCACACGGACTCTTACACCCATCGCGGCGCGGCAGAAAGATCAACCGCCGGCCGGGCTGCGAACCGTCACCACGAATGCGTGACCGCGCCGCCGGTCCGGGCGTTCGCTGGTGGTCGAGGCTCCCGGGAAGACGCCTTGTCCTGCGTCCCCTGCCATGTTCGGAATCGACATTCCCGGGCGGAAGCGCTAGCTGAAGTCCCGCCCCGCGGGCACCCCGCGATTCACTGCTTTCCGGACCCGACATGAACGCCATCCTCGAAATCGCCGACCTGAAAGCGCTGGCGCGCAAGCGCGTGCCGACGATGTTCTTCGACTATGCCGATTCCGGCGCCTGGACGGAGAGCACCTACCGCGCCAACGAGGAGGATTTCCGCAAGATCAAGCTGCGGCAGCGCGTGCTGGTCGACATGACCAACCGTTCGCTGGAATCGACGATGATCGGGCAGAAAGTGTCGATGCCGGTGGCGCTGGCGCCGACCGGCTCGACAGGCATGCAGCACGCCGACGGCGAGATGCTCGCCGCGCAGGCCGCCGAGGAGTTCGGCGTGCCGTTCACGCTGTCGACGATGAGCATCTGCTCGATCGAGGATGTAGCTTCGGTCACGAAGAAGCCCTTCTGGTTCCAGCTCTACGTGATGCGCGACAAGGATTTCGTGCTCAACCTGATCGATCGCGCCAAGGCGGCGAAGTGCTCGGCGCTGGTGCTGACGCTCGACCTGCAGATCCTCGCACAGCGCCACAAGGATCTGCGCAATGGCCTGTCTGCGCCGCCGAAGATGACGCTGAAGAACATCCTCGACATGGCGATCCGGCCGCGCTGGTGCATGGGCATGCTCGGTACGCAGCGCCGCACCTTCCGCAACATCGTCGGTCATGCCAAGGGCGTCGGCGACCTGTCCTCGCTGATGTCGTGGACCAACGAGCAGTTCGATCCGCGCCTGTCGTGGAGCGACGTCGAATGGATCAAGCAGCGCTGGGGCGGCAAGCTGATCCTCAAGGGCATACTCGACGTCGAGGATGCGAAAATGGCGGCGCAGACCGGTGCCGACGCGATCATCGTCTCCAACCATGGCGGGCGCCAGCTCGACGGCGCGACCTCGTCGATCGAAGTGCTGCCGGACATCGTCGATGCGGTCGGAGACAAGATCGAGGTTCATCTGGACGGCGGCATCCGGTCGGGCCAGGACGTGCTCAAGGCGCTCTGCCTCGGCGCGAAAGGCACCTATATCGGCCGGCCCTTCCTCTATGGGCTGGGCGCGATGGGCAAGCCGGGCGTCACGAAAGCGCTGGAGATCATCCGCAAGGAGCTCGACATCACGCTGGCGCTGTGTGGTAAGCAGAAGCTGACGGATGTCGGGCGTGACATGCTCTACAAATATGACGGCGTCCGATAGCCGGACTATTCGGGGAAGCCGGCCGTCCGGCCCTGCCCACGACGCCGACCGTTGCATCAAGCCCGCGGTCCGCATCCGCCTACGCCAAATGCCCGACAGGAGCATCGACCTTTGAGCCAACGCTCTGCAACACCTGTCCTGGGCGTCGTCCGCCTGCCCCACGGCGAGGGGCTCGATCTGCCTGCCTACGAGACGGCCGGCGCCGCGGGCATGGACCTGCGCGCCGCCGTGCCGGACGATCGGCCGCTGCTGATCCTGCCGGGGCGCAGGCTGCTCGTGCCGACCGGCCTGGTGTTCGAACTCCCGGAAGGCTTCGAGGGGCAGGTTCGGCCGCGCTCGGGCCTGGCTTTCAAGCACGGCCTGACCTGCCTGAACACGCCCGGCACCATCGACTGGGACTATCGCGGCGAGGTGAAGGTGTTGCTGGTCAACCTCGGCGACGAGGATTTTTCCGTGACGCGTGGCATGCGCATCGCGCAGTTCGTCATCGCGCCGGTGTCGCGCGCGGCGATCGAGGAACGCAGCCTGGCCGGCGCGACGCAGCGCGGCGCCGGCGGCTTCGGGTCGACCGGCATGAAGTGAGTGCGGCCGCGTTGCGGCCAGCCGGCAAGTCGGTAGACTGGCACGCACGATCTGCTA
>JAHBYY010000146.1 GCA_019635715.1 Rhizobiaceae bacterium
GGTCGCCGAGCCACGCTTCGTGGTCGAGCGCGATCGGCATGATGACGCTGGCGGCGGGCCGCGCGATCACATTGGTGGCGTCGAAGCGCCCGCCGAGCCCGACCTCCACGATCGCCGCGTCGGCCGGATGCTCCGAAAACAGCACGAACATCGCCGCGGTGAGGATCTCGAACACGGTGATCGTCTCGCCGCGATTGGCATCCGCCACGCGCGCGACGGCGTCGGCGAGCACGGCGTCCTCCACCAGCCTGCCGCCGCCCTCCGCGCCGATGCGGAAGCGCTCGTGCCAGTGCACCAGGTGCGGCGAGGTATGGACGTGGACGACATGGCCGGCCGCCTCGAGAATGGCGCGGCAGAAGGCGACCGTCGAGCCCTTGCCGTTCGTGCCGGCGACATGGATCGCGGGCGGGATCTTCTCCTGGGGGTCGCCGAGGCGCGCCAGCAGCCGCCGGATCCGGTCCAGCGACAGGTCGTAGCCTTTCGGATGAATCGCCGAAAGGCGCTCGATCAGGTCTTCGACGCTCATGGGACGAACCTTGGAACGGGGCGTGGCTTCGGCCGCGTCCGGCCGCGACGGCGGCTTACTGCGCCGCGACAGCCGTGGCGGGCTCCTGCGGCGGGGCGACCGCCTCGGCCGGCGGCTCCTGTCCTTCATAGCCGAGCAGTATCGGCTGCGGCGGCCGCTTGGTGAACAGCGCCACCAGCCGCGTCACCGTGCCCTTGAGCCTGTGGCGCGGCACGACCATGTCGACCATGCCGTGCTCCTGCAGGTATTCGGCGGTCTGGAAATCGTCGGGCAGCTTCTCGCGGATCGTGCCCTCGATGACGCGCCGGCCGGCAAAGCCGATCAGCGCGCCGGGCTCGGCGATGTGCACGTCGCCCAGCATCGCATAGGAGGCGGTGACGCCGCCGGTCGTCGGGTTGGTCAGCACGACGACATAGGGCAGGCCCGACTCCTTGAAGCGGTCGACGGCGACCGTGGTGCGCGGCAACTGCATCAGCGACAGGATGCCCTCCTGCATGCGGGCGCCGCCCGACGCGGCGAACAGGATCAGCGGCCGCTTCTTGTCGCGCGCCGTGTCGAAGGCGCGGATGATCGCTTCGCCGGCGGCCATGCCGAGCGAGCCGCCCATGAAGGCGAAGTCCTGCACCGTGGCGACGATGGGCAGGCCGTCGATCGTGCCGAGCCCGCTCAGGATGGCGTCTTCCAGCCCGGTCTTGGTCCGGGCTTCCTTGAGGCGGTCGACATAGCGCTTCTCGTCGCGGAATTTCAGCGGATCGGCCGCCACCTTCGGGTTGTCGATCAGCTCGAACTTGCCGCCGTCGAAGAAATAGGTCAGCCGCTCGCGGGCCGAGATCTTCATGTGGTGGCCGGACGACGGCACCACATACTGGTTGCTCTCCAGGTCCTTGTGGAAGACCATCTCGCCGCTCTCGGGATCCTTGATCCAGAGGTTTTCGGGCATGTCGCGCCGGCCCAGCATCGAATTGATCCGGGGGCGGACGTAGTTGGTGATCCAGTTCATGGCCGTTGTTCCTTTGAACCAGAGGAGATGGGAGCGTCAGCCCGCGGTGGCAAGCCGCGCCGAGCGGACGCCCTGCGCCAGTCCGCCGACCAGGGTGGCGACGGCCTCGGCCGGATCGGCGGTGCGGCTGCCATCCGCGCCGAGCACGTTGGCCACCGCATTGACGATCGCCGTGCCGACCACGACGCCGTCCGCCGCCGCGCCGATCGCCCGCGCCTGCTCGGCGGTCTTGACGCCGAATCCGACGCAGATCGGCAGGTCGGTATGCGCCTTGATCCGCTTGACCGCCTCCGACACCCTGGTCGTATCGGCGAGCGCGGATCCCGTGATACCGGTCATCGACACATAATAGACGAAGCCCGACGTGTTTTCGAGAACCTTGGGCAGCCGCTTCGCATCGGTGGTCGGCGTCGCGAGGCGGATGAAGTTGATGCCGGCCCTGATCGCCGGGATGCAGAGCTCGGCATCCATCTCCGGCGGCAGGTCGACGACGATCAGCCCGTCGATGCCGGCGGCCTTGGCATCGGAGAGGAACCGCTCGACGCCGTAGATGTAGATCGGGTTGTAGTAGCCCATCAGGATGATCGGAGTATCGTCGTCGGCGGTGCGGAAATCCGCCGCCATGGCGAGCGTCCTGGCCAGCGTCTGCCCGGCTTTCAGCGCGCGCAGCCCCGCCGCCTGGATCGCCGGACCGTCGGCCATCGGGTCGGAGAAAGGCATGCCGAGCTCGATGACGTCGGCCCCGGCCTTGGGCAGCGCCTTCATGATCGACAGCGAGGTGTCGTAGTCCGGATCGCCGCCCATGAAATAGGTGACGAGGGCCGGGCGGTCCTCGGCCTTCAGCGCGGCCATGCGGCGGTCGATGCGGGTGGTCACGGTTGGTCAAATCCTTGATCGGTCGGCCGCGTGGGGTTAGCGCGACCATCGGAAACACGCAATATTTCTATGCGATCTTCATTCAGTCGATAGGTCAGCAGGAACGGCGTTCCGACGATGGCAAGCCTTAGCTGGCCTGGCTCCGGCGCGGGATGGCCGAGCCGCGGCTGTTCCATCAGAAGCGTTAGGGTTCGCGCCATCTGCGCGTTCGCCTGTCTCGATCCCTCCGGGAAAATGCGTCTGTAGTATCGCTTGAACCAGCGCACATCCTCATCGGTCTGAGGGAGAAAGACGACCCTCATCCGCGCTTGGTGAAGACATCGGGCGCCGGTGCTGGCGCATCGATGTTGTCGTCGAGCTCGCCCAGCCACCGAAGCATCGCTTCGGACGAAATGAACACGCCTCGATCCGCGGCCAGGGCTCGTTCCCGCAGGATGCGGCGCTCAGCCTCCTGGTCGCCGAGATACCTTTCGATCGCCTGCTCGGCGATGCTGTCTGCTGGAACGTCCTGACGACGCGCCTCTTCGTCCAGGCGGCGGCTGAGCTCGGCATCAATGCGCAGCGAACGCG
Organism: Rhizobiaceae bacterium; assembly: GCA_019635715.1. Lineage (GTDB taxonomy): Bacteria > Pseudomonadota > Alphaproteobacteria > Rhizobiales > Rhizobiaceae > Kumtagia. Next base: position 2,973 of record JAHBYY010000146.1, read on the forward strand.
GCACTTCGCCCATCTTCACGCTCCTCGTCGCACAAGATCGAAGGCTATCACGTCCGGTTCAAATCTCCATGCCCATCATCTTGGCGACCGTATGG
>JAHBYY010000147.1 GCA_019635715.1 Rhizobiaceae bacterium
ACCCCCCTCTGGCCTGCCGGCCATCTCCCCCTCAAGGGGGGAGATTGGCAGCTTCGGCGACGCGCCTGATCTCCCCCCTTGAGGGGGAGATGGCCGGCAGGCCAGAGGGGGGTCCCTCGTGATGCTCTATCAAGGAGACGACCCATGCCCGAAGCCTATGTCTATGACGCCGTGCGCACGCCGCGCGGCCGCGGCAAGAAGGACGGATCGCTGCACGAGGTGCCGGCGGTGCGGCTCGGCGCCAAGGTGCTGGAGGCGCTGCGCGACCGCAGCGGCCTCGACACGGCCAGGGTCGACGACATCATCTTCGGCTGCGTCGATCCGGTCGGCGAGGCCGGCTCGGTGATCCCGCGCTCGGCCGCCTTCGAGGCGGGCTACGACGTCAAGGCGCCGGGCATGCAGATCTCGCGCTTCTGCGCCTCCGGGCTCGACGCCATCAACTTCGGTGCCGCCAAGATCGCCCAGGGCGCCGACGAGATCGTCATTGCCGGCGGCGTCGAATCGATGAGCCGCGTCGGCATGGGCATGTCGGGCGGCGCCTGGTTCATGGACCCGTCAGTCGGCTATCCCGGCTGGTTCATGCCGCAGGGCGTCTCCGCCGATTTGATCGCCACCAAATACGGCTTCAGCAGGGACGACGTCGACGCCTATGCCGTCGAGAGCCAGAAGCGCGCCGCCGCCGCCTGGAAGGCCGGCCGGTTCGCCGGGTCGGTGATCCCGGTCAAGGACCAGAACGGCCTGACCATCCTCGACCATGACGAGCACATGCGCCCCGGCACCGACATGCAGTCGCTCGCGTCGCTCAATGCATCCTTCGTCATGCCCGGCGAGATGGGCGGCTTCGACGCCGTCGCCATCCAGCGCTATCCGGAGATCGAGGAGATCAATCACGTCCACCACGCCGGCAATTCGAGCGGCATCGTCGACGGCGCGGCGGCCGTCCTGCTCGGCTCCAAGAAGGCCGGCAAGGCGCTTGCGCTGAAGCCGCGGGCGCGTATCCGCGCCTTCGCCAATATCGGCTCCGAGCCGGCCATCATGCTGACCGGGCCGGTCGACGTGACCGAGAAGCTGCTCCAGCGGGCCAAGATGAAGCTGTCGGACATCGACCTGTTCGAGCTCAACGAGGCCTTCGCCAGCGTCGTGCTGCGCTATATGCAGGCGTTCGAGATCCCGCACGACCGGATCAACGTCAATGGCGGCGCCATCGCCATGGGCCATCCGCTCGGGGCGACCGGCGCGATGATCTTCGGCACGGTGCTGGACGAGCTGGAGCGCCGCGACCTGAACACGGCGCTGGTGACGCTCTGCATCGGCGCCGGCATGGGCACCGCGACGATCATCGAGCGGGTCTGAGCCGCTTCTTCCTTCTCCCCGTTCACGGGGAGAAGGTGGCCCGAAGGGCCGGATGAGGGGCAGCGTGACATTCGCAAAGTCTGGCGCCGCCCCTCACCTGCCTGCCGGCATCCTCTCCCCGTAAACGGGGAGAGGCACGCAGCTTCGGCGTCGCGCGCGCCGCGAATGAATCCGGGAGGAAACGCTCCATGACCACCTACACCAACTTCACCCTCTCCACCGACGCCGACGGCATCGCGCTGGTCACCTGGGACATGCCGGACCGTTCGATGAACGTCTTCACCGTCGAGGCGATGGACGAGCTGGAGAAGATCGTCGACGCGGTCGCCGCCGACGCGGCCATCAAGGGCGCGGTGATCACCTCCGGCAAGGCGAGCTTTTCCGGCGGCGCCGACCTGAACATGCTGAAGGGCATGCTCTCGCTGTTCCACGCCGAGAAGGCGAAGGATCCGGAAGCGGCGACCAGGCTGCTGTTCGACGGCGCCGGGCGCATGGGCTGGCTGTGGCGCAAGCTGGAGACCTGCGGCAAGCCCTGGGTCTCGGCCGTCAACGGCACCTGCATGGGCGGCGCCTTCGAACTCTCGCTGGCCTGCCACGGCCGTGTGGTCGCCGACGACGACAGGGTGAAGCTGGCGCTGCCCGAGGTGAAGGTCGGCATCTTCCCCGGTGCCGGCGGCACGCAGCGCGTGCCGCGCCTGACCGACACGCAGGGCGCGTTGGAGATGCTGACAACCGGCAAGACGCTGACGCCGAGGAAGGCCAGGCAGATGGGCCTCGTCCACGAGGTGGTCGAGCCGAAGAAGCTGGTCGAGGCCGCCAAGGCGATGATCCGGGGCGGGCTGAAGCCCGTGCAGCCCTGGGACGAGAAGGGCTTCAAGCTGCCCGGCGGCCCGGTCTATTCGGCTGCCGGCGCCATGCTCTGGCCGCCGGCGATCGCCATCTCGCGGCGCGAGACCTACGGCAATTACCCGGCCGTCAAGGCGATCCTCAAATGCGTCTACGAGGGGCTGCTGGTGCCCTTCGACATGGCGCTGAGGATCGAGCAGCGCTATTTCACCGAGATCATGCAGACGACGGAGGCGGCGATGATGATCCGCTCGCTGTTCGTCTCGCTGCAGGAGCTGAACAAGGGCGCCCGGCGTCCGGAGGGCGTCAAGCCGACGAAGTTCAGGAAGATCGGCGTCATCGGCGCCGGCTTCATGGGCGCCGGCATCGCCTATGTCACCGCCAAGGCCGGCATCCCCGTCGTGCTGATCGACCGTGACGTCGCTTCGGCGCAGAAGGGCAAGGCGCATTCCGAGGCGCTGGTCGCGGACGCGGTGAAGAAGGGGCGCGCCACCGCGCAGGACGGCGACAAGCTGCTGGCGCTGATCACCCCGACCGACGACTATGCCTTGCTGGACGGCTGCGACCTGGTCATCGAGGCGGTGTTCGAGGATTCCGAGATCAAGAAGGCGGCGACCGAGAAGGCGGAAGCCGTACTCAAGCCTGCCGCGGTGTTCGCCTCCAACACCTCGACCATTCCGATCACCAGCCTGGCGAAGAACTCCTCGCGGGCCAAGAACTTCATCGGCATCCACTTCTTCTCGCCGGTCGACCGCATGATGCTGGTGGAGATCATCCTCGGCAGGCGCACCGGCGACAGGGCGCTGGCCGTGGCGATGGACTATGTGCGCGCCATCGGC
>JAHBYY010000148.1 GCA_019635715.1 Rhizobiaceae bacterium
TATATGTGGGGGCCGAACGTCCTGATGTACAACACCAACGTCTTCAAGGAAGCGCCGAAGAGCTGGAACGTCGTGTTCGAGCCGATGGACCTGCCGGACGGCAAGCCGAATGCCGGCCGCGTCCAGGCCTATGACGGCCCGATCCACGTCGCCGATGCCGCGCAGTACCTGATGTTCCACAAGCCGGACCTAGGCATCAAGAGCCCCTACGAGCTGAACGAGGACCAGTACAAGGCGGCCCTCGACCTGCTGCGCGGCCAGCGCAAGCTGGTCGGCCGCTATTGGCACGATGCCTTCATCCAGATCGACGACTTCAAGAACGAGGGCGTCGTCGCCTCCGGCTCCTGGCCGTTCCAGGTCAATCTGCTGAAGGGCGAGAAACAGCCGGTCGCCTCGGTGATCCCGGAAGAAGGCGCCACCGGCTGGGCCGATACGACGATGATGCACGTCGACGCGCCCAATCCGAACTGCGCCTATATGTGGATGGAGCACACGCTGTCGTCCAACCTGCAGAGCGACCTGTCGGTGTGGTTCGGTGCCAACCCGTCGGTTCCGGCGGCCTGCACCGACGGCCGCGGCATGCAGACCAAGGAAGGCTGCACCGCCAACGGCATGGACGACTTCGACAAGATCCGCTTCTGGACGACGCCGACCTCGAAATGCGCCAGCCAGAACGATGCCTGCGTTCCCTACTACCGCTGGGTGTCGGACTACATCGGCGTCATCGGCGGTCGGTAAGTCCAGGATAGGGGTGTTGGTGGCGAGCTACACTGAACACCCCTCATCCGACCTTGCTTCGCTCGGCCACCTTCTCCCACAAGGGGAGAAGGAAGGGCGCGCCTCCCCTTCTCCCCTTGTGGGAGAAGGTGTCGCCGAAGGCGACGGATGAGGGGTGTTGGAAGAAACTCGAGCCAGCCATGGCAGACATGACCCCAGCCGTCTCCTTCCGAAAAGTCTCGCGCCACTTCGGCAGCGTGCGGGCCGTCGATGGCGTCGATCTGGACATCGTGCCGGGCGAGTTCTTCGCCATGCTCGGGCCGTCCGGCTCGGGCAAGACCACCTGCCTGCGCCTCATCGCCGGGTTCGAGCAGCCGAGCTCCGGCCACATCGAGATCTTCGGCGAGCGTGCCGAGGGCGTTCCGCCCTATCGCCGCAACGTCAACACGGTCTTCCAGGACTACGCGCTCTTCCCGCATCTCAATGTGCTCGACAATGTCGCCTACGGGCTGATGGTCAAGGGCATGGCGAAGGCCGAGCGCCACAGGATGGCCGAGGAGGTGCTGTCTCTGGTGCGCCTGCCCGGCTATGGCGGGCGCAAGCCCGGCCAACTGTCGGGCGGGCAGCGCCAGCGCGTCGCGCTGGCGCGCGCCCTCGTCAACCGGCCGAAGGTGCTGCTGCTCGACGAACCGCTCGGCGCGCTCGACCTCAAGCTGCGCGAGGGCATGCAGGAGGAATTGAAGGCGCTGCAGAAGGCGCTCGGCATCACCTTCGTCTTCGTCACCCACGACCAGGGCGAGGCGCTTTCGATGGCCGATCGCGTCGCCGTGTTCAACGACGGCAGGATCATGCAGGTCGGCGCGCCCGAGGACATCTACCAGCGGCCGCGTTCGCGCTTCGTCGCCGATTTCGTCGGCTCGTCCAACGTGCTTCCGCCGGAGTTCGTCCAGCGCTGGTCGGGCCAGGCGCGGTGGGGCAGCCTGCGGCCGGAAGCCATCCGCGTCCAGAAGGCGGCTTCGGGCGAAGGCGTCGCCGCGCGGGTCGTCTCCACCAACTATCTCGGCTCTTCCACCCGTCTGGCGCTCGATGCCGGCGGGCTCCGGCTCCACGCCTCCATTCCCGCCGGCTTCTACCTGCCCGATGCGGGCGAAGCGGTCGTTCTGACCTTCAACCGCGAGCATCTGCACGTGATGGACGAGAGCGCGTGATGTCGATTTCGCACTGCGCGCCTCATGTCGGCACCCTACGTTGCCCCCCTCTGTCCTGCCGGACATCTCCCCCTCAAGGGGGGAGATCGGCCGTCATACCTGCCCTCTTGAGCTCTCCGGGTCCCACGATGTCACTGAAGCTGCTGATCTCCCCCCTCGAGGGGGAGATGTCCGGCAGGACAGAGGGGGGCAACGTAGAACACCGGCATCGTCTGTTGCGTCTGCCATGACGACCGCCGCCTCCGCCATCCTCCCTCGCCGCGGCGGCGTGGCCGGCGCCTTCTCCGATCTGCTGTGGCGCAAGCCGCGCTTCCTGCTCGTGCTGCTGCTGCTGCCGCCCGTTCTATGGCTTGGCGTCGTCTATCTCGGCGCGCTGTTCGCGCTGCTGCTGCAGAGCTTCTTCTCGATCGACGAGTTTTCCGGAATGATCAACCGGGAGTTCACGCTGAAGACCTATGGCGAACTCCTGCTGCCGACCAACATCGACATCATCGTGCGCACCCTCGCCATGGCTGCGGTGGTGACCCTCGCATCGGCCGTGCTTGCCTTCCCGATCGCCTATTATGCCGCCCGCTATGCGCGCGGCGCCTGGAAGGCGCTCTTCTATCTCGGCGTCATGCTCCCCCTGTGGTCGAGCTACCTGGTCAAGGTCTACGCCTGGAAGCTGATCCTCGCCAAGGAGGGCATCCTCGGCTGGGTGTTCGCCAAGCTGCATTTGACCTGGCTGCTCGACGCCTGGCTGTCGCTGCCGATCGTCGGCGGCAATTCGCTGTCCGTGTCTTGGACCGGCACCTTTCTCGTCTTTGTCTACGTCTGGCTGCCCTTCATGATCCTGCCGATCCAGGCGGCATTGGAGCGCGTGCCCGCGAGCCTCACCGAAGCCTCGGCCGATCTCGGCGCCTCGCCGCGCCAGACTTTTCGCAACGTGATCTTTCCGCTGGCGCTGCCGGGCATCGTCGCCGGCTCGATCTTCACCTTCTCGCTGACCATGGGCGACTACATCATCCCGCAGATCATCGGCACGTCGCGGCTGTTCATCGGCCAGGCGGTCTATGCGCA
>JAHBYY010000149.1 GCA_019635715.1 Rhizobiaceae bacterium
GAATGGGCGCAGTCGGTCGGCGGCCTCGACGGGCTGGTGGCGCGGGCCGATGCCAATGCGGCGGTGATCGCCGACTGGGTCGAAAGCAATGCCGCCGTCGACTTCCTGGCGGCCGATCCGGCGACCCGCTCCAACACCTCGGTCTGCCTGCGCTTCGCCGATCCGGCCGTCGCCTCGCTCGACGACGCCGGTCAGCAGGCCTTCGTGAAGGGCCTCACCGCCCTGCTGGAAGCCGAGAAGGTGGCGTTCGACATCGCCAGCTACCGCGACGCGCCGCCAGGCCTGCGCATCTGGTGCGGCGCGACGGTCGAGACCGACGACCTGCGCAAGCTGACGCCGTGGCTCGACTGGGCCTTTGCGTCGGCCAAGGCCTCGCTGAAGGCCGCGGCCTGAGTTTCGACGTTCGGTTTCCGCCGAACACCCCTCATCCGACCTCGCTCCGCTCGGCCACCTTCTCCCACAAGGGGAGAAGGACAGGCGCTTTCCCTTCTCCCCTTGTGGGAGAAGGTGTCGCCAAAGGCGACGGATGAGGGGTCAGCAACCGAAAGGATGCCATTAAATGCCCCGCGTACTCGTCTCCGACGCTCTCTCGCCCACCGCCGTGCAGATCTTCAAGGACCGCGGCGTCGAGGTCGACTATTTGCCCGATCTCGGCAAGGACAAGGAGAAGCTGCTCGAGCTGATCCCGAACTATGACGGCCTCGCCATCCGCTCGGCGACCAAGGTCACCGAGAAACTGATCAATGCCGCCAGCAACCTCAAGGTCATCGGGCGGGCCGGCATCGGCGTCGACAATGTCGACATCCCGGCGGCGTCGCGGCGCGGCATCATCGTCATGAACACGCCGTTCGGCAATTCGATCACCACCGCCGAGCATGCCGTGGCGCTGATGTTCGCGGTCGCCAGGCAACTGCCGGAAGCCAACGCCTCGACCCAGGCCGGCAAGTGGGAAAAGAACCGCTTCATGGGCGTCGAGATCACCGGCAAGACGCTGGGTGTCGTCGGCTGCGGCAATATCGGCTCGATCGTGGCCGCGCGGGGAGTGGGCTTGCGCATGCATGTGCTTGCCTTCGATCCGTTCCTGTCCGAGACGCGGGCGTCCGAACTCGGTGTCCAGAAGGTTGAGCTCGACGAGCTGTTCGCGCAGGCCGACTTCATTACCCTGCATACCCCGCTGACCGACCGGACGCGCGGCATCATCGATGCCCGGGCGATCTCGAAGATGAAGGACGGCGTGCGCATCATCAACTGCGCGCGCGGCGGGCTGATCGTCGAGGCCGATCTGGTCACGGCGCTGAAGAGCGGCAAGGTCGCAGGCGCGGGCATCGACGTGTTCGAGGTCGAGCCGGCGACGCAGAACGCGCTGTTCGGCATGGACAACGTCGTCTGCACGCCGCATCTCGGCGCCTCCACCAGCGAGGCGCAGGAGAACGTCGCGCTGCAGGTCGCCGAGCAGATGTCTGACTACCTCATCAAGGGCGCGGTCTCGAATGCCATCAACATGCCCTCGATCACCGCCGAGGAAGCCCCGCGGCTGAAGCCGTTCATCAAGCTAGCGGAGGTGCTGGGCGGCTTCGTCGGCCAGGTCACCGAAGAGCCGATCATGGAGGTGGAGATGCTGTTCGACGGCTCCACGGCCTCGATGAACACGCGCGCCCTGATCAGCGCGGCGCTGGCCGGCCTGATCCGGCCGCAGGTCGCCGACGTCAACATGGTGTCGGCGCCGATCATGGCCAAGGAGCGCGGCGTCATCCTCTCCGAGGTCAAGCGCGACAAGTCCGGCGTGTTCGACGGCTACATCAAGCTGACGGTGAAGACCGAGCACAGGACGCGCGCCATTGCCGGCACCTGCTTCTCGGACGGCAAACCCCGCTTCATCCAGATCAAGGGCATCAATCTCGATGCCGAGGTCGGCCAGCACATGCTCTATACAACCAACGCCGATGCGCCCGGCATCATCGGCCTGCTCGGCACGCTGTGCGGCAAGAACGGCGTCAACATCGCCAACTTCCAGTTGGGCCGCAACCGTCCGGGTGGCGACGCCATCGCGCTGCTTTACCTTGACGCACCATTCCCCGAGAAGGTGCTGGCGGAGCTGCGTGAAAACACGGCAATCGATTCAGCCAAGCCGCTGCAGTTCGACGTGGCAGGCTGAGGCAAGCATGCAGGCCTGTTTGCGGTGGCCGTCAGAATGCCACCGCATCGCCGCCCTTGAGGTCGAGCAGCGCGCGGGCCTCGTCGGGCGTTGCGACCTCGAGGCCCATGTTCTCGATGATGAGCCGGGCCTTCTCAACCTGCTCGGCATTCGAGCGGGCGAGCTTGCCGGGACCTGCCCATAGCGAATCCTCCAGCCCGACGCGGACGTGGCCGCCGAGCGCGACGGACATCGAGGCAACCGGCAGCTGGTTGCGGCCCGCGCCAAGCACCGA
>JAHBYY010000015.1 GCA_019635715.1 Rhizobiaceae bacterium
GCGACGAACTCGAAGCCCTCAACCGCATCGTCACCGCCTATCTGGAATTCGCGGAGCTTCAGGCCATGAATCGCAAGCCCATGGCGATGCGCGATTGGGTGGGGAAGCTGGACGATTTCCTGAAGCTGAGCGACCGCGAGGTTCTCACGCATGCAGGGCGCGTCACCGCCGAGATGGCGAAGCTGAAGGGCGAACAGGAATTCGACCGCTGGCATGCCCGTGCGATCGAGGAGCCCACCGCGGTTGAGCGGCATTTCTCCGAGGCACTGGTCAAGACGAAGGCGCTGGAAAAGGGCGTGAAGCGGAAATGACGAGCCACATCCCCTCCGTCTCCGTCACCTACGCGCGCAACGGCAATTCGACCAAGGCCAACGAACTCGGCATGCGCACCATGCAGGAGCGCGCCTATGAGCGGCGCGGCGAGCAGTATCTGCTGATCAAGTCGCCGCCGGCCTCGGGCAAGAGCCGGGCGCTGATGTTCATCGCGCTCGACAAGCTTGCAAACCAGGGCTTGAAGCAGGCCATCGTCGTGGTGCCGGAGCGGTCGATCGGCGCCAGCTTCAATGACGAGCCGCTGAGCAGGTTCGGCTTCTGGGCGGACTGGACGGTGGAGCCGCGCTGGAACCTCTGCAACGCTCCGGGCAGCGATGGCGGCAAGGTCAATTCCGTAGGCACCTTTCTGGCAGGCCGCGATCGCGTTCTGGTCTGCACCCATGCGACCTTCCGCTTCGCCGTGGAGAAGTTCGGCGTCGAGGCCTTCGACGACCGACTGATCGCGATCGACGAGTTTCACCATGTCTCGGCCAATCCGGACAACAAGCTCGGCGCGCATCTCGGCCAGTTGATCGCGCGCGACCGCGTGCATGTCGTGGCGATGACCGGCTCCTACTTCCGGGGTGATGCCGAGGCCGTGCTGTCGCCGCAGGACGAAGCCAAATTCGAGACCGTCACATACACCTATTATGAGCAGCTCAACGGCTACGACCACCTGAAGCAGCTCGACATCGGCTATTTCTTCTACACCGGCGCCTATGTCGACGACATCCTGAAGGTGCTCGACCCGACCGAGAAGACGATCATCCACATCCCGAACGTCAACGCCCGGGAGAGCACCAAGGACAAGCACAAGGAAGTCGAGCACATCATCGATGCACTCGGCGAATGGCAGGGCGCCGATCGCGAAACCGGCTTCCAGATGGTCAAGCTCGCCGACGGCCGTGTCATCCGCATAGCCGACCTTGTCGACGACGATCCGGCCAAACGCGACCGCGTGTCGGCCGCGCTGAAGGACCCGGCGCAGAAGAACAACCGCGACCATGTCGACATCATCATCGCGCTCGGCATGGCCAAGGAAGGGTTCGACTGGATCTGGTGCGAGCGTGCGCTGACGGTCGGCTACCGCGCCAGCCTGACAGAGATCGTGCAAATCATCGGGCGCGCCACGCGCGACGCTCCGGGCAAGACGCGCGCCTATTTCAGCAATCTGATCGCGGCGCCGAATGCTTCCGACGAGGCGGTCAACGAAGCCGTCAACGACACGCTCAAGGCGATCGCCGCCAGCCTGCTGATGGAACAGGTGCTCGCGCCGCGCTTCGAGTTCAAGCCGAAGAACCCGACCAGCCAGGCAATACCCGGCTTCGACTATGGAGAGGGCGGCTACGATCCGAAGAAATGCAATGTCGGCTTCAACGAGGAGACCGGCCGCTTCCAGATCGAGATCAAGGGGCTGGTCGAGCCGAAGAGCCCGGAAGCCGCGCGCATCTGCAAGGAAGACCTGAACGAGGTCATCGCAACCTTCGTGCAGGACAAGCGTTCGGTCGAGCGCGGCCTGTTCGACGAGGAGATGGTGCCGCAGGAGTTGACGCAGGTCCGCATGGGCAAGATCATCAAGGACCGCTATCCGGACCTCGACACCGAAGACCAGGAGGCGGTGCGCCAGCATGCGATCGCCGCGCTGAACCTGACGCAGGAGGCCAAGCGCACGCTGCTCGGCGGGTCCGACGGCGAGCCCAAGGCGAACACGGCGTTCGTCGACGGGGTGCGCAGTTATGCCTTGAGCGTGCGGGAACTGGACATCGACCTGATCGACCAGATCAATCCGTTCGGCGAGGCGCGCGCGATCCTCGCCAAGACGCTCGGCGAGCAAAGGCTGAGGGAGATCGCCGCGATCATATCGGCCAAGCAGACGAGACTGTCGCCGGAGGAAGCCAAGGACCTCGCCATCCGCGCCGTCAGGTTCAAGAAAGAACGTGGGAAGTCACCCTCGATCGGTTCGACCGACGCCTGGGAAAAGCGCATGGCCGAGGGTGCGGCGGCTTTCGTGCGCTACAAGGACGAAGGTCGCTATGGCTGAGGTCGACCTCGACGAACTGAGGGCTGAACTCGACGAGTTCGCGCAGCCTGAGAAGAAGGGCGGCCGATCGGCGCGCGATGAGCGCATCATCGCCGGTTTCGAGGACATCCAGCGCTTCTACGAGAAGCACGGGCGGGCGCCGCAGCATGGCGAGGACAACGACATCTTCGAACGGCTCTACGCAGTCCGGCTCGATCGGCTGCGGGACCTAGACGAATGCCGCGCGCTGCTTGCGCCGCTCGACCATCAAGGGCTACTCGCCGACGGCGCTGCCGGCGCTGCCGGCGCTGCCGGCGATGACGGTGCCGAGGATGTCTGCGAGGACGACCTGTATGCCGAACTGGCCGGCGCATCCGACATCACGCAACTGCGGCATGTTAAGCCGAGCGCGGAGCGGATGGGCGCCGAAGAGGTGGCGAACCGGCAGCGCTGCGAGGACTTCGAGACCTTCAAGCCGCTGTTCGATCGGGTGCAGGAAGAACTCGACGCCGGCATGCGCCAGTCGCGCCCATTCGAATTGAAGGCTGAAATCCGGCAAGGCAGCTGGTTCATCGTTGGCGGGCAGAAAGCCTATGTCGCGGAAGCCGGCGAGGTCTTCACCACTCCGCACGGCAGGACAGACGCCCGCCTGCGCGTGATCTTCGACAACGGCACGGAAAGCAACATGCTGATGCGCTCGTTGCAGAGGGCGCTGAACAAGGACGATGCGGGGCGGCGCATTACCGAGCCAGTGGCAGGTCCGCTATTTTCTGGTGAGGCTGAAGAGGACGACCAAGCGGCTGGAACGATCTATGTGCTGCGCAGCAAGTCCGATCATCCACTCGTCTCAGCCAATCGGGACCTGGTTCACAAGATCGGCGTGACGAACCTCGATGTCGGACGCCGCATCGCAGGCGCGCGGCTGCAACCGACGTTTCTGATGGCTGACGTGGAGGTTGTCGCCACCTACAAGCTTTCGAACATCAACCGGGCAAAACTGGAGAACCTGATCCACCGGGTATTCTCGCCGGCGAGGTTTGATGTGGAAGTGAAAGATCGCTTCGGGAACGCTATAACAGCGCGTGAATGGTTCCTGGTACCGCTCTTCGTGATTGACGAAGCCGTGGAGAGGATCAAAGACGGGACCATCACAGGTTACGTCTACCAACCTGACCGCGCGGCGCTAGTGACGTCAGCATAGCGGTTCGGCGCCAATCGGGTGTGACAGTGTGACTCAGGTGTGAACTCCAGGCGATGTTCGCGTCGTCAGAACGCCAGGCACACAATCCGATTTGTTGGTATATTTGTTGGTATCCGAGAATATCTATACAATAAAATTTAACGAAATCAATTGGTTGGTCGCATGCTATGGCGCCTCTTCTGGCGCCATTTTTCCAGCTTCCGTTGCAGTTCGCTGCGCTCACGCCTTCGATCGGGCGGCCTGACCGGCCGACGGTCGGTCGCTGTTGCGGACAGTCCGGGGTCGATGCGTCTCCGCCGAGGCGCGCCGTTCCAGCCTTCTTGCTCGGTTGGCTTTCGACCCGACTGTCGCCCAGGCCTTGGTACATGGGCTTGCGAAAGCCGTCGCTGGCGGCGCCTCGGCTGGAAGAGGACCGTCTCCCTCGCCGGGCGAAGATCCGGAGGCGGCGATCACAGGCCCCTCAAGTAAAATATTCGCATTTTATTAATTGCTTGCTAAAGCTCCGCTGCGATAAGTCGGCTAACGACGCGTCACGACAGGGAATCACCATCGATGGACGACTTTCTGTTTTCTCCTGCTCCTCACCAGGGAAGCGGATCGGATCAGGCCATCGTCGATCTCGACTACGGGTTGTCGGATCGGAATACCACCGCTCAGGACGATCTGCTCCTGATCCACCATCTGGCCTCTGTCGACAAGCATGAGCCTGGCGTCACGATCCAAGGTGTGGAGGCGAACAGCAAACTCCTCCGCGTCGCCTCGGCCACTGCCGCCGACGACGGCTCGGATCCGGTCGTCGATTCCTCGACCATGGCGAGCGCTTCCCAGATCTCGGTTTCCACGACGCAGACGACCTCATCCGGCCCGCTGCTGAGCTGGGGCGCGACCGTCACCAAGATCATCGATGGCGACACCTTCGAGGTTACATGGGATGCTGGCGACGAGCCCCCCGCCGGCCTTCTCAACCGTGTCCGCATCGCCGGCGTCGACACCAACGAGACGTCGTTCAACGAGAGTTTCTCGCTGGAGGCCAAGGCGAGACTGGCCGAGCTCCTGCCGATCGGTACGCATGTGCGCCTCGAGGCCCAGGATCCCAACTCCCAGACGCTGAACCGCCCGGTCCGCCACGTCTTCGTCGGAACGACGAACGTCGCGGAAGTTCTGGTCCGCGAGGGTCTCGGTCTGGCCGTCAGCTATGATTTCGAGCCCGCCTATCGCGACGACTATTTCGACGCGAGCGAGTACGCGCAGATCAACAAGATCGGCATGTGGCTGCCCGGCGCCTCGGGCGGCGACCCGGCCACCTGGCCGACCATCGAGATGATCGTCAATTACGACGCGGGCGGCGACGATGCCCTCAATCTGAACGACGAGTACATCCAGATCCGCAACAACGGGCCGCAGGTGCTCGACCTGTCGAACTGGACCGCGCGCAGCAGCGCGCGCCTCGATGCGGCGACCATCAAGATTCCGTTCGGCGCCATCGTCAATCCCGGCGAGACCTACCGCATCTATGTCGGACAGGGGCTCAGCACGGCAAATTCCATGTATCTCGGCCTGTCGGAGCCGCTCTTCGACAATACCGGCGACGTGGTCTATCTGCGCGACGTCAACCTCAACATCCGGGCCACGCAGTTGTGGCCAGCCGATCTTACGCGTGGGCCGGAGCAGTCGATCGTCATCGACGACGTGCAGTACGACGCGCCGGGCGATGACAACGTCAACCCCAACGGCGAATGGGTGAAGATCCGCAATGCCGGCGCTGTCACCGTCGACCTGACCGATTGGCGCCTCAAGGACGACGGTTTCGACTACGCCTTCAAGCCCGGCGAGACGCTGGCACCCGGCCAGCAACTGACGATCTACATCGGCAAGGGCACCGACAGCGGTACGGACCGCTACTGGGGCCAGTCGACCGGCATCCTCAACAATGACGGCCAGAAGCTGCACATCTGGACGCCGCAATCGCAGCAGGTCGACACTTTCGCCTGGGGGACGGAGACCAGCGTCGACGAAAATCCGCGCGGTGCGATCCGCATGTTCGCAAATTACGACGCGGCCGGCAACGACACGAAGAATCCGAACGGCGAGTGGGTGTCGCTGTTGAACACCAGCGCCGGCACGATCGACATCGGCGGCTATACGCTGAAATACGCCGACAAGGTCTATACCTTCGCGGCCGGCACGAAGCTCGACGCGGATGCCAACATGCTGGTGCGCGTCGGCAAGGGAACCGATACGGCGACGACGAAGTACTGGGGCAATACCGGCGCCATCATGGCCAACACCAAGGGCGCGGTCGACCTGATCAACCCGACCGGTGAGACGCTGCTTCGCCATGAGTGGCCGCTGCCCTATTCGGGCGTCACCGATTACGGCCTGGTGATCGACAAGGTGAACTACGACGCGCCAGGCAACGACGGGAAGAATCCGAACGGCGAGTGGCTGACGATCCGCAATTCCAGCCTGGCCGAGCAGAACCTGCGCAACTGGCAGATCCAGGTCGGCACCAACCAACTGAACAGCCTCGCCGACCGCGCCCTGGCGCCGGGCGAGACGATCACCGTCTACATGGGCGAGGGCAAGAACACGGCGAACACGCTCTACTGGGGCAAGACCGCCGGCATCATGAACAACGGTGGCTCGACGCCGATCAAGCTGCTGACGCCCAACCGCGAGGTGGTGGAATACCACGGCTGGGGCGTGGCCGCCGCCAACCCTCAGCAAAGTGTGTCTGCGGCGATCGACATGTCGATCAACTACGACGCGGTCGGCGACGACGCGGCCAATCCGAACGGCGAATGGGTCAACCTCGTCAACACCTCGTCGTCGACGGTGTCGCTCGACGGCTACCATCTCTACACCGACGGCAGCACCTATGTCTTCGACAAGGACGACGTTCTGGCGGCCGGCGAGCGGATGCGGGTGTACCGCGGCACCGGCACGGACTCGGGCCTCGACCGCTATTCGAACCTGGCCGACTTCGCAAACGAGGGCGACGAGGTCGAGCTGCGCGCCAACAATGGCGGTGTGGCCGATGTGTTCGCCTACCCGGCGACCGGCCTGATCCCGACGCGCGGCCAGTTCGACATCGTCGACGTGAACTACGACGCGCCGGGCGACGATGCGACGAATCCGAACGGCGAGTGGATACTGCTCAAGAACATCGGCTCGACGGCGGCCGACCTGCGCGACTGGCGCCTGCAGTACCAGACCGCCACCTTCTTCGACTTCAACGGCAGCGTCTCCGTCGCCGCCGGTGCCACCGTGAAAGTGTTCATGGGCAGCGGCGTCAACACGAGCACCGAGCTCTATTGGGGCAATGCCAGCGGCATCCTGAGCAACGCCGCCGGCTCGGTGACGTTGCAGTCGCAGTATCGCGAGACGGTCGAGACCTTCACCTGGCCCAACAAGAACGGCGGCGCGGCCGACAGGTCGATCGTCATCGACGATGTGCAGTATGACGCGCCGGGCGACGACAACACCAACCCCAACGGCGAGTGGATCAAGGTCCGCAACGCCGGGGCGACCACCGTCGACCTGACCGGCTGGCGCATCCGCGACGAGATCGAGGATTACCGCTTCGCCACGGGCGAGACGCTGGCGCCCGGCCAGCAACTGACGATCTATGTCGGCAAGGGCACCGACAGCGGTACGGACCGCTACTGGGGCCAGTCGACCGGCCTGCTCAACAATGCCGGCCAGAAGCTGCACATCTGGACGCCGGACCTGGTCGAGGTCGACACCTTCGCCTGGGGGACGGAGACCAGCGTCGACGAAAATCCGCGCGGTGCGATCCGCATGTTCGCCAATTACGACGCGGCCGGCAACGACACGAAGAATCCGAACGGCGAGTGGGTGTCGCTGTTGAACACCAGCGCCGGCACGATCGACATCGGCGGCTATACGCTGAAATACGCCGACAAGGTCTATACCTTCGCGGCCGGCACGAAGCTCGACGCGGATGCCAACATGCTGGTGCGCGTCGGCAAGGGAACCGATACGGCGACGACGAAGTACTGGGGCAATACCGGCGCCATCATGTCCAACACCAAGGGCGCGGTCGACCTCATCAACACGAGCGGCCAGACATTGCTGCGTCATGCGTGGCCGCTGCCCTATTCGGGTGTCACCGACTACGGCCTGGTCATCGACAAGGTGAACTACGATGCACCCGGCGACGATGCGACGAACCCGAACGGCGAGTGGCTGACGATCCGCAATTCCAGCCTGGCCGAGCAGAACCTGCGCAACTGGCAGATCCAGGTCGGCACCAACCAACTGAACAGCTTCGCCGATCGCGCCCTGGCGCCGGGCGAGATCATCACCGTCTACATGGGCAAGGGCACCAGCACGGCGAACACGCTCTACTGGGGCAAGACCGCCGGCATCATCGCCGATGACGGCTCGACGCCGATCAAGCTGCTGACGCCCAACCGCGAGGTGGTGGAATACCACGGCTGGGGCGTGGCCGCCGCCAACCCTCAGCAGAGCGTCGCCGCGGCGATCGACATGTCGATCAACTACGACGCGGTCGGCGACGACGCGGCCAATCCGAACGGCGAGTGGGTCAACCTCGTCAACACCTCGTCGTCGACGGTGTCGCTCGACGGCTACCATCTCTACACGGACGGCACGACCTATGTCTTCGACAAGGACGACGTGCTGGCGGCCGGCGAGCGGATGCGGGTCTACCGCGGCACGGGGGTCGACTCGGGCCTCGACCGCTATTCCAACCTGAACGAGTTTTCCAACACGGGCGATGAGGTCGAGCTGCGCGCCAACAATGGCGGCGTGGCCGATGTGTTCGCCTACCCGGCGACCGGCCTGATCCCGACGCGCGGCCAGTTCGACATCGTCGACGTGAACTACGACGCGCCGGGCAACGACGCGACGAATCCGAACGGCGAGTGGATCGCGATCAAGAACATCGGCACGTCCACGGCCGACCTGCGCGACTGGCGCCTGCAGTACCAGACCGCCACCTTCTTCGACTTCAACGGCAGCGTCTCCGTCGCCGCCGGTGCCACCGTGAAAGTGTTCATGGGCAGCGGCGTCAATACGAACAGCGAAGTCTATTGGGGCAATGCCGCCGGCATCCTGAGCAATTCCGCCGGCTCGGTGACGTTGCAGTCGCAGTATCGCGAGACGGTCGAGACCTTCACCTGGCCCAACAAGGGCGGCGGCACGAGCACGTCCAATCAGTCGATCGTCATCGACGATGTGCAGTATGACGCGCCGGGCGACGACAGCACCAACCCCAACGGCGAGTGGATCAAGGTCCGCAACGCCGGGGCGACCACCGTCGACCTGACCGGCTGGCGCATCCGCGACGAGATCGAGGATTACCGCTTCGCCACCGGCGAGACGCTGGCGCCCGGCCAGCAACTGACGATCTATGTCGGCCAGGGTGCCGACAGCGGCACCGACCGCTACTGGGGCATGACCAGCGGCCTGCTCAACAATTCCGGGCAGAAGCTGCATATCTGGAATCCGGACCTGGTCGAGGTGGACACCTTCGCCTGGGGGACGGAGACCAGCACGAACGAGGATCCGCGCGGCGCGATCCGCATGTTCGCCAATTACGACGCGGCCGGCAACGACACCACCAATCCGAACGGTGAGTGGGTGTCGCTGTGGAATTCGAGCGCCGGCACGATCGACATCGGCGGCTATACGCTGAAATACGCCGACAAGGTCTATACCTTCGCGGCCGGCACGCAGCTCGACGCAGACGCCAACATGCTTGTCATGGTCGGCAAGGGAACCGATACGGCCACGACGAAATACTGGGGCAATACCGGCGGCATCATGTCCAACACCAAGGGCGCGGTCGACCTGGTGAACGCCTCGGGCGTCACCCTGCTGCGCCATGAATGGCCGCTGCCCTATTCGGGCGTCACCGACTACGGCCTGGTCATCGACAGGGTGAACTACGATGCACCCGGCGACGACGCGACGAACCCGAACGGCGAGTGGCTGACCATCCGCAATTCGAGCGCCGCCGAACAGAACCTGCGCAACTGGCAGATCCTGGTCGGCACGACCCAGCTCAACATTGTCGAGGACCGTCCGGTCGCACCCGGCGAGACGATCACCGTCTACATGGGTACCGGGACCGACACGGCGAACACGCTCTATTGGGGCAAGACCGCTGGTATCATCGCCGATGACGGTTCGACGCCGATCCAACTGCTCGCGCCCAACCGCGAGGTCACCCAGTATCACGGCTGGGGCGTGGCGGGCACCAACGCCAAGCAGAGTGTGGCGGCGGCAATCGACATGTCGATCAACTACGACGCGGTCGGCGACGACGCGGCCAATCCGAACGGCGAGTGGGTCAACCTTGTCAACACCTCTTCGTCGACGGTGTCGCTGGACGGCTACCATCTCTACACGGACGGCACCACCTATGTCTTCGACAAGGACGACGTGTTGGCGGCCGGCGAGCGGATGCGGGTCTATCGCGGCACGGGGACGGACAGCGGGCTCGATCGCTACTCGAACCTGAACGAGTTCTCCAACACGGCCGACGAGGTCGAGTTGCGCGCCAACAATGGCGGCGCCGTGGACGTGTTCGCCTATCCGGCGACCGGGCTGATCCCGGCGCGCGGCGACTTCGACATCGTCGGCGTGAACTACGACGCGCCGGGCAACGACGCGACGAATCCGAACGGCGAGTGGATCGACATCAAGAATGTCGGCAGCGCGTCCGCCGATCTGCGCGACTGGCGCCTGCAGTATCAGACCGCCACCTTCTTCGACTTCAACACCAGCATGATCGTGTCGGCCGGCAGCACGGTCAGGATCTACATCGGCAGCGGCACCAATACGCTCAACGAGCTCTATTGGGGCAATGCCGGCGGCATCCTGAGCAATACCTCAGGGACGCTCCTGCTGCAGTCGCAGTACCGCGAGTCCGTCGACACGTACAAGTGGCCCTGACAGTGAGGGTTCGGGCGGGTGCAATGATCCCGCCCGAAGCGTCCTCACATCGGATGGAACGTCAGCGTATGAACTGTCTGACGAAATCGGCGCCGAGGCCATTGGCGGCGTAGTGCGCCGCGCACATGTCGATCTTGGTGAACACGTCCTCGAAGCCGGTATGCGCGCCGTTCTCGTCGACATAGTACATGCAGCCCGAGATGTTGAAGAAGGTGATCATCTCCTCGACGTCGTCGGGCACGGTGAGCGTATGGGTCTCGCCGGGCGGCTCGAACACGTAGGAGCCCTCGGTGGCGATCCAGTCGTGTTCCAGATAGCGCCACTTGCCCTTGATGACATAGCCGTGGACGGGCGCGGGATGCCTGTGCCGGCTGAGCACGCCGGCCTTGCGCACGCGCAGGAGGTTGCACCAGCCGCCCTGCACGGTGTTCAGCATCAGCGGCCGGAACCAGACATCCGGCGCCTGCGGCACCCAGAGGCGTTCGTCGTCGGGCACGGCCATCGTGACGATCTCGGGCGGCGACAGCGGGTGGACGGACTGGAATGCCATCAGGTTCCTCCGGGACAGGATCAGGCTGCGGCGTAGCCGCCGTCGACGGGCAGGATCGCGCCGGTCACGAACCGGGCGGCCTCCGAACAGAGGAACACGATCGGTCCGGCGACATCCCGCGGCTCGCCCCAGCGTCGCATGGGCGTGCGCTGGAGGATAGGGTCGCCGCGCGCCGGATCCTCGACGAGCGGACGGGTGAGTTCGGTGGCGATCCAGCCGGGCGCCACGGCGTTGACACGGATGCCGTCCGCCGCCCAGGCGACCGCGAGGGATTTGGTAAGCTGCGCGATGCCGCCCTTGCTGGCCGTGTAGGCCGGCACGGCCGGGCCGCCGAAGAAGGACAGCATGGAGGCGGTGTTGACGATGGCGCCGCCTGAGGCGGCGAGCAGCGGCCTGGCGGCGACGCACATGCGCATCGTGCCGGTCAGGTTGACGTCGATGACTTCCGCGAAAATCTCGGGTGAAAATTCCGTCCCGCTGCGCCGGATCAATCCGGCGCAGTTGACCAGGGCGTCGAGACGGTCCAGCGAGTCGACCAGAGCGGCGATCCCGTCCGGATCGCGCACATCGAGCACGCGGCCTTCGAGGCCGGGCAGGTGCGGCATCGCCCCTACTTCGTCGGCCGTCAGCCCGGTCGCCACGACGGCGTAGCCGGCCGCGACCAGCGCCTCGGCAGCGGCAAGACCGATGCCCCTGGCGCCGCCGGTCACCAAGGCCGTCTTCATCCGAGAGCCGCCCACGACACCGCGGCCGGAGTCACGCGCCGAAGCGCGGCTCCGGAACACCCTTGATGCCCAGCCCGGTGATGGCGAACAGGCTGCCGCGCTGGACGGGATCGTCGGGGAAGCGCGGCAGCGGCGGCTTGGCCATCGAGGTGACGAACAGGATGTCGAGGTTCGGCCCGCCGAACATGACGCTGGTGACCTTCTTGACCGGCATCTCGATGACGCGTTCGACCTTTCCGTCGGGCGTGTAGCGGATCAGCTTTCCGTCATAGACCTGGGCATTCCACAGGCAACCCTCGGCGTCGACGGTCGAGCCGTCCGCCGCGCCGCCGGTCGAGGTGTCGAGTTTTGCGAAGGTGCGCCGGTTGGAAACGACCCCGCTCGACGGGTCGTAGTCGTAGGCCCAGATCTCCCCGGCCCAGGAATCGGCAAAGTAGAACGTCCTGCCGTCCGGGCTCCAGCAGGGACCGTTGGAGACGACGATGCCCTGGTCCACCTTGTGCACGGAGAAGTCGGGGTCGAGCCGGTACAGCGAACCGAACGGTCCGTCCTCCTGGCTGTCCATCGTGCCGGCGAAGAAGCGTCCCCGGCGATCCACCTTGCCGTCGTTGATCCAGGTGGCCGGACGCTCCGGTTCGATCTCGGCGATCAGGGGGCACTCCCCGGTCTCGAAGTCGAGGGCATGAAAACCCTTGGCCAGCGAACAGATGGCGCCCTTGCCGTCCTTGCGGATGGCGATCGAGCCGACCCGCGCCGGCACGTCCCAGGCGCGGATCTCGCCGCCCTGCGCCGTGGCGCGGAACACCCGCATGCCGGTGGCGTCGATCCAGTAGAGGCGCTGCTGCTCGACGTCCCACAGCGGGCCTTCGCCCAGCGTGGTCTTCACGTCGACGACGATCTCGATCTTCATGTCTGCTCCCTCCCGGCTGCGGCGCTGTCCGCTCCGCCTCGATGACCTAAAACGCGACCTTGTCGCCGCCCTTCAGCGACAGGATGGCACGCGCCTCGTCCGGTGTCGCCACTTCGAGGCCCAGTCCTTCGATGATCTTGCGCGCCATGACCACCTGTTCGGCGTTCGACTTGGCGAGCTTGCCCTTGCCGGCCCACAACGAGTCCTCCAGCCCGACGCGGATGTTGCCGCCGAGCGCCGCCGACTGCGCGGCGATCCTGAGCTGGCTGGCGCCCGCGCCGAGAACCGACCAGCGGAACTGGTTGCCGAACAGCCGGTCGGCGGTGCGTTTCATGTGCGCGACGTCCTCCGGATGGCTGCCGATGCCGCCCAGCAGGCCAAACACCGACTGGACGAAGAACGGCGGCTTGACCAGCCCGCGGTCGGCGAAATGCGCCAGATTGTAGAGATGCGCGATGTCGTAGCACTCGAACTCGAAGCGCGTGCCGTTGTCGTAGCAGGTCGCCAGAATGTATTCGATGTCTTTGAAGGAGTTGCGGAAAACCAGGTCCTTGGTGGCTTCGAGGTGCGGCTTCTCCCAGTCGAACTTGAAGGTCTCGTACTTGTCGACGAGATGGTAGAGGCCGAAATTGATCGATCCCATGTTGAGCGAGGCGACCTCCGGCTTGAACTGCGCGGCCGGGCGCACGCGTTCCTCGACCTTCATGTAGGGGCTGCCGCCGGTGGTGATGTTGATGGCGGCTTTGGTGCCCTGCTTCACGCGCGGCAGGAAGCGTCCGAAGGCCTCCGGGGTCTGGTCGGGCTTTCCCGTTTCCGGATCGCGGGCGTGCAGGTGCAGGATTGCCGCGCCGGCCTCCGCCGCGGCGATCGCTTCCGCCGCGATCTCGTCGGGCGTGATCGGCAAATAGGGCGACATGGTCGGCGTGTGGATCGCGCCGGTAATGGCGCAGGTGATGATCACCTTGCCCTTCGGGGCCTCGGCCGCCTTGGTTTCTGCATCTGTCATCGTGGAATTCCTTGGGGAGCGAAGGCGCGTGCGGGGCTCGCGCCGGGCAGGATCAAAGCGTCTCGACGTTGCCGTCGACGCCGAGCGACTGGCCGGAAATGTTGTAGCCGGCGTCGGAGAGCAGGAAGGCCACCATCGACGCCACATCGTAGGGGCTGGTCATGCGGCGCAGCGAGATGTTCTGCAGGTAGCGCTGCTTCATTTCGTCGTGGCTGATGCCGACCTGTTGGGCCCGCGCCCCGATGACGCCCTCGATGCGCGGTCCCTCGATGATGCCGGGCAGGATGGCGTTGACGCGGATGCCGAACGGGCCGAGCTCCTTGGCGAGGCTCTGGGTAAAGCCGATGACGCCGAACTTCATCGCCGAGTAGGGCGTGCGGAAGGCATAGCCGTGCCGGCCGGCGGCGGAAGACATCGAGACGATCGAGCCGCCGCCGGCCGCCTTGATCAGCGGTACGGCGCGGCGGGCGCAGAGGAACTGGCCGGTCAGGCCGATGTCGAGGCAGCGTCGCCAGTCCTCGGGCGAGATCTCGTCGACGCCGCCGGTCGGCCCGGCGATGCCGGCATTGTTGATCAGCGCGTCGAGCCCGCCGAGCGTGCTCTTTACCGTCTCGAACAGCGCGTCGACATCGGCTTCATTCGATACGTCGGCCTTGACCGCCGCCTCGGCCTTGAAGCTGTTGCCCACCGCGGCGAGCGCCTCGTCCGACACGTCGCAGACCACCAGCCGGGCGCCGAGGGCGGCAAGCGTACTGGCGATCGCCAGTCCGATGCCGCCGGCCCCGGCGGTCACCAGCACGCGCTGGCCGTTCAGCCCGGACAGGAAATCTTGCGCGGAGGAGGGCGCCCTGGTGCTCATCTATCGTCCCTTTCAATGAATGCGTCGTTCGCGCAGGGCCATCACCGCGCCAAGGACCACAAGCCCGTAAAGAATGGCCCTGGTCGCATAGGGCAGGGTGGTCCCGGCAAGCAGCATCTGCAGCGCGGTCAGCAGCAGTGCGCCGCCGAGCATGCCGAGATAGTGGCCGCGTCCGCCGGTGATCAGCGCGCCGCCGACCACGACCACGGCGATCGACGGCAGCAGATAGTCGTCGCCCATGCCGAGGCTGGCCTGGCCGGAGAAGCCGGTCAGCATGGCGCCGACCAGCGCGGCGCAGACCGCCGACAGCATGTAGACGAGGATCAGCGTCTTCTCGACCGCGATGCCGGAGAGCTGCGCGGCGCGCACGCCGTTGCCGATGCCGTAGACGCGCCGGCCGAACGGGGTCTTGCCGAGCAGAAGAACGGCGCCGGCAACGAAGGCGATCATGAAGATGACGCCCGGCGTGATGCCGGCGAGCTTGCCGGTCATGAACCAGCGCAGCAGCGGCGAGGAGAAGCCGGCCGGCGTGCCCTGCGAATAGAGCAGCGCCGCACCCTGCAGGATGCCGTTCATCGCCAGCGTCATGACGATCGGCGATATGCCGAGATAGACGATGCCGACGCCGTTGGCGAAACCGATCACGCAGGCCATCAGCAGGACCAGCGGCAGAGCGTAGGCAAGTGCGGCGTCCGAACCGGAGACCATGCCGGCCAGCACGATGCCGGAGAGGCCGATCGTCCACGGCACCGACAGGTCGAGGCCGCCGGTCAGGATGACCGTTCCCTGGCCCAGAGCCAGCACGGCGAGGAACGACGACAGCACCAGCAGGGAGTTCCAGTAGCTCGGGTTGAGGATCGCCCGGCCGAGCACCAATTGGGTGACGACGACGACGGCGACCAGGCAGATATAGGCGGGAAGCGCGAAGCGCAGCGTCTCGGCGTGCCGCAGCATGAAAGCGGGCCGCGCCGCCAGTGTCCCTGCCGCGGGACCTGTTGCGCCGAACGATTTCAGCCTGCGATCGGTCCGGTCGAGCTGCGACGGCAGCATTCCGGCCCGCCAGGCGGCGAAGCGGGCACGGCCGGCGCGCAACTGGGTCGCCAGCACCGAACCGTGCGAAAGCGACCCGGCGAGCACGGCCAGGATCAGGATCGTCCCCTCGGCGATGGTCGAATAATAGGCCGAGACGTTCAGCACGAGCAGGATGTTCACGACCATCATCAGGATGTAGGCGCCGAACACCGTGCCGACCGGCCCGCCCTGGCCGCCGCCGAGGCGCGTGCCGCCGACCACGACGGCCGCGAACATCGAAAGCAGCAGGGGGTTGCCGACCAGCGGGTCGCCGCTGCCGGTCTGCGCGCTGATGAACACGCCGGCCAGGCCGTAGCAGCCGCCCGCGATGACGTAGACGAGGAAGCGCACCAGGACGACATTGACGCCGACCGAGGCCGCGGATTCGGGATCGCTGCCGACCGCATAGAGCGCGGTGCCGAAGCGGCTGCCCTTGAGCCACAGCCACAGCAGCAGCACGACGCCGATCACCACCAGCGGCATCGGCAGCCAGCCTTCGATCGCGTCGCCGAGGTAGAAGGCGCCGAGATTGGCCGCGATGCCGCCGCCCGGCTTGTCCATGACGAGTAGCGTCACTCCCTGCAGGATGAACATGGTCGACAGGGTGACGACGATCGGCTGCATGCGCAGCACGGCGATGAAGAAGCCGTTGAAGGCGCCGACGGCCATGCCGATCGCGATGCCGACCAGCGTCCAGCCGACGATGCTGGCCTCCATCGCCATCGGGTCCATGCTGGAGGCGAGTACGACGTTGACCAGCGAGATCACCGCGCCCGCCGACAGGTCGAAGCCGCCGGACAGGATGACGATGGTCTGGCCGACCGCCGCGATCGCCGAGGTCGCGCCGCCCGACGACAGGAAGGAGATGTCGAAATAGGTCAGCGGCCCGGCGCTCACCCAGTCGACGAAGCCGAGCAGCAGCGCGAAGACGACGCCGGCGATGATGGTGCCGCTGTTGCGCGACAGGGTGCGGCGCAACGCGCTGGTCGACACGGGATTGGCAAGGGCGGTATTGGTCATGCCGCGTCTCCGGCGTGATGGTCGTGGCCGAGCGCCGGACGCATGATCGCCGGCTCGGTGATCGCGTCTCCTTCAAGCTCGGCGGCGATACGTCCGTCGTAGAGCACCAGCACGCGGTCGCACTGATGGACGAGTTCGGGAATCTCGGTGGAGTGGAGTAGGATCGAGCCGCCGGCGGCCACGTAGGCGCGCATCATCACGTAGAGCTCGTGCTTGGTGCCGACGTCGATGCCGCGGGTCGGGTCGAACAGCAGCAGGATGCGGCTCTGGGCGACCAGCCATTTGGCGATGGCGATCTTCTGCTGGTTGCCGCCGGAGAAGGCGCCGGCGCGGGTCCACAGGGCCCGCCGGTCGACTTCCACCGTGGCGAATGCCTTCTCGACGGCGGCCGTCTCCGCATCGGTATTGACCAGGCCGGCGCGCGAGAAGCGCGAGACGACCGGCAGCGAGGCGTTCTCGCTTCCGGCCAATTTGAGAAACAGGCCCTCGGACTTGCGGTCCTCCGGCACCAGTCCTATCCCCATGTTGGGCCGGATCGCGTCGGCCGGAGAGGCCAGCCATACCTTGCGCCCGTCGACCAGCACATGGCCGCGCTCGATCTCGGCCATGCCGAAGCAGGACAGGAACAGGTCCTGCTGGCCCATGCCCTGCAGGCCGGCGATGCCGAGGATCTCGCCCTGCCGCAGGTCGAAGGAGACGCCGTTCAGCTTGCGCCCGACCCTGACGTCGCGGACGCCGAGGACCGGCGCGCCGAGCGCCTGCGCGCTCTCGGGCTTCGGCGGAAATGTCTGTTCGATGGAGCGGCCGATGATCTTTTCGATCACTTCCGCGTCGGAAATCCCGGCGACGGGTCCGGTCAGGATGTGCCGTCCGTTGCGCAGGATGGTCAACTGGTCGCAGAAGGCGCGGACTTCGCGCATGCGGTGCGTGATGAAGACGATCGTCGTCCCGGCGGCCTTGAGCCGCGCGATGATGTCGCCGAGCCATTCGACGTCGCGGCCGGCAAGCGTCGAGGTCGGCTCGTCGAGCAGCAGGATGCGCGGCTTGCGGTAGATGGCGCGGGCGATCTCGATCTTCTGGCGCACCGAGAGTTCGAGCGACGCGACCTCCGCGTCGAGATCCACGGAGAAGCCGAGATCGGCGATGTGCTGGCGAACGGCAGCGCGGGCGGCCGATTTCCGGATCAGGCCGATCGGGCCCATCGGCGCATAGGGCAGCAGCATGTTGTCGAGGACGGTCAGGTCCTTGACCAGCGTCATTTCCTGGAATGCGGTCTGCACGCCGAGCCCATGGGCGGCGCGCGGCGAGCCGAACGAGGCTTCCTTGCCGAAGATGCGCACGGCGCCGGCGCTGGGGCTGACGAGGCCGGAGAGCAGCTTGACCAGCGTCGACTTGCCGGCGCCGTTCTCGCCGAGCAGGGCGTGCACACTGCCCGGCGCGATGGAGAACGACACGCCGTCGAGCGCCACGGTCGGGCCGAACGCCTTGCGGATGCCGTCGATCTCGACGGCCGGGTTGGCGGATAGGGCCGTTGAACGGTCGTGCGTCGTCATATGGCGGCTGGTCCAATCCGGCGCGTCGCGCGTGGCGTTGCGCGACACGCTTGGCATGTGCGTTTCGATGAGGCTCGGCGCTGACGATCCCCTCCCCCTTGTCGGGAGGGATGAAGGGTGGGGGTATGATTCACAACGATTCTCCCGGAAAGGCAGGCGTCGATCCCGGCAAAGAACCTGATGAGAAGGTCTCCCGACCCCCACCCCTTATCCCTCCCGACAAGGGGGAGGGGGGCGCCAGCGCCGCGCCTTCCCATGTCAACCGCCCCCCCCGCACAAGGCGATGCGCGGGTCATGCCGCGCATCGCCGTCGAGCCTTGCGAGGCTCAGTCTTCGGGCTGGCCGACGAGCGCGGCGGCGAGGCCGACTTCCGGCGTCTGGTCGGAGAAGATCGAGGCGAACCAGCCCGGATTGCTGACCAGCGACGGCTTGAAGGCGTTGCAGCCGGCCTTCATTTCGTCCCAGGTGCCTTCCTCGCACAGCTTGATCGTCTCGCTGGTGACGATCGGCAGCGGCAGGATGGTGGTCTTGGCCACTTCCTTGCCGTCGAGCGCGTCGACCGCCAGCTTCAGGGCCAGCGCGCCGGAATAGGGCGGCGAGGCGTAGGAGATGCGCTGCGCGCCGAGCGGTGCATAGGGCGAGGCGGCGCCTTCCACCTCGGTGCCCTCGGGCAGCATCTGGATGCGGCCGCCATTGGAGCCTTCGCCAGCGCAGGGGATCAGATCCTTCGCCGTCTTGCCGGCCTCGAGCTGCATGGCGTTGGCGGTGAAGCAGCCGACCTGCATCCAGAGGCCGTCGATGTCGTCCCAGTTGCGGGTCGCCAGGATCTTGGAGAGTTCGGTGCGGGCCACCGCCTGGCTCCACATGCCGACCGCCTCGCCGACGATCTTGATGTCGGGATGCTTGGCGAACACCTCCTTGGCGGCCTTGGTGCGCTGGTCGTCGACCGAGGTTCCCGGAACGCCGGTGATGGCGACGATGTTGCCCTTGCCTCCCATCTTGTCGACCAGCCATTCGGCCGTCACGCGCCCGGCTTCCTCCTGGTCGATATGGACGTTGTAGGCGCACGGCTCGGTGATCTCGGCGTCATAGGCGAAGATCTTCACGCCCTTGTCGCAGGCATTCTTCACCACCTGGTTCAGCGCGGTCGGCGAGATCGGATAGACGACGATCGCCTTGGCCCCGCCCTGCACCATGGCATTGATCTGCTGGATCTGGCGCTGCGCGTTCGGCCCGGCGACCTGCACCTGAAGGTCGACCTTGTCGGCATAGTTCTTGTGTGCGGCAAGCGCCTTGACCATGTTGGCGGCCTCGGCCTGCCAGTCATTGCCGATATAGCTCATGCTCAGGAATATCTTGTACTTTTCCGCAGCCTGCGCGGCGGTGGTCAGGCTGAGCGCGCTCGCGGCCATGCCGACAAGAAGCGCAAGCCGGCGGGCCTTCGATCCGATTCCCATCTTTGAATCCTCCCAAAATAAGCAAGTCGGGAGCGGTCTCCGGCACATCGGCCTCTTGCCTCCCGATGCGAACGACAGTAGCATCATTTGATCAAAGATCAATGACAAAAAGGCGCTGCGCCCGCTTCCGCGCGGCGCTTGACGGAGGACGGGAAGCCTGCAATTTCGGAACGGCCGCCGCCGCGGCGGCCGGGAGGGTCTTAAGGTCGATGGGCAATGCCGCCTTCAGGAAACCCGGCGTCGAGATCGTGCCGCTTTCCCGAGAGACTTTGCAGGATCGTGTCTTCCGCAACGTGACGGAGCTGATCCTCGACGGCAGCTTCGTGCCCGGCGAAATGGTCACGGTGCAGAGCTTGGCGGATGCGTTCGGCGTCAGCCCGATGCCGGTGCGTGAGGCCCTGCGCCGGCTGATGGCCGCGAACGCGCTGACCGTCGTCTCGGGGCGCTCGATCGGCATTCCGCCGCTGAGCCGCGCCCGGCTGACCGATCTGCGCGATGTCCGCTACGAGATCGAGGCGATTGCCGCGTCCTGGGCTGCCGAGCGGCGCGGCGACGCGGTCCTGCCGCCGATCGAACGCCAGTTGCAGGCACTGGAGGCGGCGAACGCGGCGGGCG
This sequence comes from Rhizobiaceae bacterium, assembly GCA_019635715.1. Classification (GTDB taxonomy): domain Bacteria; phylum Pseudomonadota; class Alphaproteobacteria; order Rhizobiales; family Rhizobiaceae; genus Kumtagia. The sequence continues at coordinate 20,245 of JAHBYY010000015.1, forward strand.
ACGTGAAGGCCTATCTGCGCGCCAACTACGCCTTCCACTTCTCGATCTATCGCGCCGCGGGATCCGACAATCTCTTGAAGATCATCGAGGATCTGTGGCTGCAGATCAGCCCCTATTTCAACATGTTGCACGATTCCGGCAACTACCTGACCGCCAACACCCATCACCAGCGGATGTTCGCCGGGCTGCGCGACCGGGATGCCGCGGCGATCCGCGCCGCCGTCCAGGACGACATCGACGCGGCCTATCACGTGCTCCTGGCCTTGGTGCGCTGACGCCTTCAGGCCGACGACGGTCGCAGCCGCGCCAGCGCCACCAGCAGATCGGTCTGGGTAATCATCCCGACGACATGCATCGCTGCGTCGGTGATGACGACGGCGTGCGACCGTCCGTCGGTCAGCCTGGGAAGCAGCGACAGGGCAGGCGTATCGGCGGAGGCCGTCGCCGCCTGCGCCATGACCGCCGAAACCGGCCCGTCGGCATGCACGATGTCGCGCAGGCCCACGGTTCCGGCCAGCCTGCCCTCGCCATCGACCACCGGCAGCGTGCGGATATTGTGGTCGAGAAGCAGCGACCGCGCCGTCCCGACTGCGTCGTCCGTGCCGACGTGCACCACGTCGCGCGACATGATGTCGGAACAGCGCAGCGTCGCGTGTTGGCGGACGAGTGCCTGAAGCTCCACCTCGCGCAGCAGCAGCGCCAGATCGTCCCGGTCGATGTCGAACGTCTCTTGGGCCGCCGCCAGCGCGGCATCGACGTCCTCGTCGCGGAACCCGACGCGCAATTGCGGCGGTGGATCGAGGGTGCCATGCACGTTGGCGGGGGCAGGCGCCGCCGTGTGCGGGTAGGAACGGCGCGACAGGCGATGGAACGCCACGCCGAGGATCACCAGAAGGACGGAGTTGAGTCCGACCGGCACCAGCGGGAAGAGGAAGCCGGACGCCGCCACCGCCGGCCCGCCGATGACGGCCGTCAGCGCCGCCGCACCGCCCGGGGGATGCAGGCACCGGGTCAGCGACATCACGGCGATCGCCAGGCCGACTGCGAGACCGATCGCCAGCGCAGGCTCATGGACCCAGCGCGCCACGGCGACGCCGACGAGCGCCGAGATCGTGTTGCCGCCGACGATCGGCCAGGGCTGCGCCAGCGGACTTGCCGGAACCGCGAAGAGTAGCACGGCCGAGGCTCCGACAGGTGCGACGATGAGGGGAAGCGATGCGCCGGCGCCGACGCTCAGGCTGCAGAGCCACCCGGTCAGACAGACGCCGATCAGCGCGCCCAGGCTGCCGACCAGCCGCTCGCGCAGCGTCGCGCCCGCCAGGATCGGCCGGAACAGTCGAAAGCGCCCCGGATGCGGTTGCGTCGGATGGTTCATTCGTTCTGATCCTGCGGCCCGCGACAGCCTTGCGGCACGCCGGTGGGGCGCCAGCAAATTTATGATTCCAGTAGGACTTTGACCCTGGCCTTCGCTTGGGTGCGTGCGATGCCGGACGGCATGCGAATGTCAGATCTGCTCCCCTAGCCGGACAGCGCCTGTTCGAGATCGGCGATCAAGTCGTCCGCGTCCTCGATCCCGGCCGACAGCCGCACCAGCGAATCCGAGATGCCGATCGCGGCGCGCTGCGCGGCCGGGATGCTGCCATGCGTCATCAGGGCAGGATGCTCGATCAGGCTTTCGACCCCGCCGAGACTTTCGGCGAGCGTGAACAATTGCGTCCGTTCGAGGAATCGCTTGGTGTCCGCCAGGTCGCGGTCGAACTCGACGGTCACCATGCCGCCGAAGGCGTGCATCTGGCGTTTCGCAACGTCGTGCTGCGGATGGCTTGCCAGGCCGGGATAGATGACACGCCGCACGTCCTTGCGGCGCTCCAGCCATTCGGCGATCGCCTGGCCATTCTTCGAGTGGCGCTCCAGGCGTAGCGCCAGCGTCTTCAGGCCGCGCAGCGCAAGAAAGCTGTCGAACGGTCCGGAGATTGCGCCGACCGCGTTCTGCAAAAATTTCAGCCGATCGGCGAGGTCCTTGTCGTCGCCGACGACCGCCACGCCGCCGACCATGTCGGAATGGCCGTTGAGATATTTCGTGGTCGAGTGCACCACGATGTCGATGCCGAGTTCCAGCGGCCGCTGCAGATAGGGGCTGCAGAACGTATTGTCGGCCGCCGAGAGAATGCCGCGCTTTTTCGCCAGCGCCGCCACGCCTTCGAGGTCGACGACGCGCAGCAGGGGATTGGTCGGCGTCTCGACCCACAGGAGTTTCGTCTCCGGCCGGATCGCCGCCTCGACCGCGGCCAGGTCGGTGAAATCGACGAAACTCACCTGCAGATTGGCCGACCGCTTGCGTACCCGCTCCAGCAGCCGGAACGTCCCGCCATAGATGTCGTCGGTGGCCACGATGTGGGCGCCCGAATCCAGCAGTTCGAACACTGTCGCGATCGCGGCAAGTCCGGACGCGAAGGCGAAGGCCGCGCTGCCGCTTTCCAGATCGGCGACCGCCCGCTCGAAGGCGAAGCGCGTCGGATTCTGGCTGCGCGCATATTCGAAGCCCTTGTGGATGCCGGGGCTCTGCTGCGCGAAGGTCGAGGTGGCGTAGATCGGCACCATCACCGCGCCGGTCGTCGGATCGTGGCTCTGGCCGCCATGGACGGTCCGGGTGGAAAACGCCAGGCGGTTCTTGCCCGTGCTGCTCATTGGGTGCGCCTCAGATGGTTGATCAGGTCGATCCGGGTGATCAGGCCGACGAACTCGTCGCCGTCGAAGATGATGGCGACTTCGTTGCGGTCGAACACCGGCAGCACCGCGTCGAGCGACCGGTTCGCCTGCAGCGTGTGCAGGTCGCGCGTCATCGCCGTCTCCACCGGCGCGTTGAAGCGCTCCCAGCGTCCCTCGTAGGAGCCTTCGATCTTGGCCAGGATGTCGCTCTCGTCGATGATGCCGATGAGCTTGCCGCTGTCGAGCACCGGCAATTGCGAGACGTCGCCGCGGCGCATGCGGCCATAGGCGTTGAGGAGGGTGTCCTTCGGGCCGACGAACAGCGTTCCGCCCTCGCGATGCGAGCGTGCGACCAGGTCGCGCAGATTGCCGTAGTGGCGCTTCTCCGACAGGCCCTGCTCGGCCAGCCAGAAGTCGTCGAACACCTTGGACAGATATTTGTTGCCGCTGTCGCAGACGAAGGTGACGACGCGCTTGGCCGTGGTTTGCTCGCGGCAGTAGCGCAGCGCCGCCGACAGCAGCGTGCCGGACGAGGAGCCTGCCAGCACGCCTTCCTTGGCGAGCAGATCGCGCACGGCCAGCATCGAGTGCTTGTCGGAAACCGAATAGGCCCGCTTGATGAGCGACAGGTCGGCATTGGGCGGGACGAAATCCTCGCCGATGCCTTCGACCGTCCAACTGCCGGCCTCCTCCATCTTGCCCGTATTGATGAGCGGTGCGAGGATCGACCCGACCGGGTCGGCCAGGACCATTTCCGTCTTCGGCGACACGCGCGCGAAGTAGCGGCCGAGCCCGGTGAGCGTGCCGCCCGACCCGACGCCGACCACCACCGCGTCGACATCTCCGTCGAGCTGCTTCCAGATCTCCGGGCCGGTCGTCATCTCGTGCGCCAGCGGGTTGGCGGGATTGGCGAACTGGTTGACGTAGAATGCGCCGGGCATCTCGGCGGCGATCTTCTCCGCCATGTCCTGATAATATTCGGCGTGACCCTTGCCGACATCGGAGCGCGTCAGCCGCACGTCAGCGCCGAGCGCCCGCAGATGCTGGACCTTCTCGCGCGACATCTTGTCGGGCACGACCAGGATGATGCGGTAGCCTTTCGGGATGCCGACCTGGGCGAGGCCGAGGCCGGTATTTCCGGCCGTCGCCTCGACGATCGTCCCGCCGGGCCTGAGAAGGCCGGAGCGCTCCGCTTCGCCGATCATCGACAGCGCGATGCGATCCTTGATCGAGCCGCCCGGATTCTGGCTTTCGAGCTTGAGGAACAGCCGGCAGCGGCCGGTGTCGAACCGCGTCAGCTCGACCACGGGCGTCTCGCCGATGAGGTCGAGCACGGAACGGTATGGCGGGCGCAGCCGGCCGCTCGTCTGGACCTCGCTGGTCTGGCTCATGAAGATGTCTCCCTTTGCGCCACGATGCCTCACCGCCACAACGGGCGGGCTGCCACGCCGTTGCGATGGCATGCCGCCACCCGGCGCCTTTCGCCATTGTCCCCGATAGATCGAAGCAGGCGAAGCAAGACGGTTTCCTGAACTGCCAGGAAATCGGAATGGAATTGCGCGCGGCAATCCATTCGAACGTTTAGGGGAAACAGATGTGCGGACTGTCGCCGCGCCCGGCACGGCAAAAGAAAAAGCCCGCCGCGGGAGGAGGTGCGGCGGGCTCGATCTGAAATGCGACGTGGGAGGAGGTACATCGCATTTGAGGTGTCGGTTCTCGGGGAGGAGGTCGATCGCCGACAAACGCAATGTAGGAAATGCCCACGGATTCGGCAATGTACAATTCTGCAACTTAGCTGTGCAGAATTGCACGTCTCGCTCATCGAAGACTGAATTGCACCGGCAGCGCCAGTTGGATGCGGCTGCGCGCGATCTCCGGCGGAGGCGCCGGAACGGGCGAGGCGCGACGCACCATGTCGAGTGCCGCCTTGTCCAGGGCCGCATCGCCGGACGACCGGCCGATGCTGGCGGAGACCACGACGCCGGAGGCATTGATGGCAAAATTGACCTGGACCTGCCCCTGGTCGCCGCGCGCTTTCGAGGCGCTCGGATAACGCTTGTGACGGTTGATCCAGGCGATGACCCGCGACTGCCAGCGCGCCGGGCTCACCGTCGGCGCCCTCGAGGCGCTGCTCTTCACCGAGCTTTCCGATTTCGCCGCCTTGGCGGCCTTGGGTTCCTGCGTCTTTTCAGCAGCCTCCGCCTTGGCGGCCCGCTTCTCGACGGGCTTCTTGCGCGCGGGCTTGGCCTGCGCCTTCTTGACCGGTTTCGGCTCGGGCACTTCTTCGACGACCGGCTTCGGTTCCGGCAACGCCGCGATGACCTCGGGCAGCACCTGCTCGACCGGCTCGGCTTCGAGGCGTTCGACGATCTCCGGCCGGTCCGCCGGCTCGACCGTTTCGGCTTGCATCGGCTGCACGGTTTCGAAGGGCGCCTCCGCAGGTTCGAGCGGCTCGGCTTGCTGCTCCCGGATCGGCTCGGCCTCGGTCGGAACGAGCTGCGCGACCTCTTGCGTCGGTTGCACGGTCCGGCTCGGCTCGACCGGGGCCATCTCATCCGGCGTCACCGCCTGCGCTTCGGCCTCCTCGATCGGCTGCATTTGCTCGACGGTCGCCGCCTGAGGCAGTTCGGCGGCCTCCGCGAGCGGCTCCAGCACCTCCTGCGCCACCTCTCCGTCCAGCGCCGCGCTTTCCACCGCTTCCGGCGTGGTGACGGTCAGAGGCGACAGGTCGATGGTCAGCGCCTCCTCCGCCGCCGGCGGCGGCATCTCGAAGGGACGCAGCGCCTGGAAGCCGTAGCCGATCAGCACATGGGCGGCGAGCACGAACGCCGCCGCTCCGGTCCACAGGCCGGTCTCGCGTGGGGTCAGCCCGCCGCCGCCCAGCGTCGCCGCGCTCATGGCGTCGCCGCGGCTCCGGCCGTCTCGAGCCCGACCAGCGCGACCTTCAGGTAGCCGCTGGCGCGCAGGAGATTCATCACCTCGGTCAGATCGCCATAGGGCACCGACTTGTCGGCGCGCAGGAAGATTCTTGTTTCGCGGTCGCCGCCGGTCCTGTCGTCGAGCACGGCGCCGAACGCGGCCCGCTCCACCGTCTCGTTGCCGAGGGCCAGCGAAAGGTCGTCCTTCAGCGTCAGGAAGAGCGGCTTCTCGGGCCGCGGGGCCATCTGCGCGGTGGAGGCCGGCAGGTCGACATTGACGTCGACCGTCGCCAGCGGCGCCGCCACCATGAAGATGATCAGCAACACGAGGATGACGTCGATGAACGGCGTCACATTGATCTCATGCATTTCCGCGAGATCGTCGCCGCCGCCTTCGCGAATTCTGGCAGCCATGCCCTGTCTCCTACTCTGCGGCCAGCGCCGGGCGGCGAACGCCGCGATAGTCGATGTCGCGGCTGACCAGCCGTTCGACGCCGGCCGCCGCGTCGGCGAGCATCTGGCGGTAGCCGGTCACGGCGCGGGCGAAGACGTTGTAGATGACCACCGCCGGGATCGCCGCGACCAGGCCGATCGCCGTGGCGAGCAGCGCTTCCGCGATGCCGGGCGCGACGACCGCGAGGTTGGTGGTCTGCGCCTCCGAGATGCCGATGAACGAATTCATGATGCCCCACACGGTGCCGAACAGGCCGACGAAGGGCGCGGTCGAGCCGATGGTGGCGAGCACGCCGGTACCGCGGCTCATGCGGCGGCCGGCCTGCGCCTCGATGCGCGACAGGCGCGACGACACCCGCTCCTTGAGACCGTCGCCACCGGCATGATCCACCGCGCCTTCGGACAGCTCGACCTCCTGGGTGGCGGCGTGGACGAGCAGGGCGCCGGCGTCGCTGCGCCGCGACAGGCTGCGGCCGGCATCGGCGAGGCTGCGGGCCTCGCCGATGGCGCGCAGCGCCCGTCCGGCCTGGAGCCGTGCGCCGGCGAGTTCGAGCGACTTGGCCACCCAGACCGTCCAGGTGACCAGCGAGGCCAAAGCGAGGCCGATCATGACGGCCTTCACGACGATGTCGGCCCCCATGAACATGCCCCATGGAGACAGGTCGTGGGGCAGCACGGGCTTCTGATCGGCCTGGGCCGGAGCCTCTTCCTCCGCCATCGTCGTGGACGGCGCGGGTGCGACCAGGACCGGGTGCGGCCCCGGGGCTGCCCCGGTGACCGGGGCGACGGGAATCTGGGCTGGTGCAGGCTGGGCGACCGCCGGCTGCTCCGTCGTTTGCGCATCCTGCGAAACACCCGCTCCCGTCGCCGCCAGCAGCAAGCCAGCCGCAAGCACCATGGCCTTGCCGGTTCCGCGCATCGTCATCGTCAGCACCTGTTATTTTCCTGACTGATATACTCAACTATTGTGGCGGATCAACCCGCGAATCGCTGCGAAGGCCGCATGCCTGCGGCACAGAGCGTTCGCTGCGCTTGTCTCGCCGCATGCGATCGTCCACAACGCGGGTGCGGGACGACGTTCACCGCCACGCTACGTCGGGGGGATATTTTGCAGGACAGCAGCGCATCCGGCGGCGTCGCGGCGATTGGCGAATGCATGATCGAGCTGTCCGGCGATCCCGACGGGCGCTGGCAGATCGGCTTTGCCGGCGATACCTTCAACGCGCTGTGGACGATGCGGGCTCTGCTCGGCAGCGAGACGAAGACCGACTATGTCAGCGCCTTCGGTGACGACCCCTTTTCATCAAGGCAGGTGGCGTTCATGGCGGATGGCGGCATAGGCATCGCGTCGAGCCCGCGCCTGGCCGGCGCCCGCCCCGGCCTCTACGCCATCACGCTCGACGGGCACGAACGATCCTTCACCTACTGGCGCTCCGATGCGGCGGCGCGCCAGCTCGCAAGCGACCCGGACGCGCTGGCGGCAAGCCTGGCTGGCAGGCAGCTCGTCGTCTTCTCCGGGATCACTCTGGCCATCCTCGAACAGCAAGGCCGCCGCACGCTGCTCGGCCAGTTGGCGAGGGTGCGGGATGCCGGCGCGCGGGTGGCGTTCGATCCGAACTACCGGCCGCGGCTGTGGCCCGACGCCGACCTGGCGCGCCGCGCCATGACCGATGCCTGCAAGGTCGCCGACATCGCCCTGCCGACGTTTCCGGACGAGCAGGCGCTGCATGGGGACGACGATCAGCGGCACACGGCGCGCCGGATGGCTGAGGCGGGAATAGGCGAGATCGTCGTCAAGAACGGCACCGATCCGGCATGGCTGCAGGTCGGGGCGGAGGGATCGGCAATCCCGGCCTTCCCGTCCGCCCGCCCGCTCGACACGACCGGCGCGGGCGATGCCTTCAACGGCGCCTATCTGGCGATGCGGCTGCGCGGTGTCCAGCCCGCCGAGGCTGCACGGGTGGCGCACCGCGTCGCGGCCAGATGCGTCGAGACGCGCGGCGCGCTCACCCCGCACGCCGAGATCGTCGCGGCGGCCGGAAGCTCCGGCCTCGCCTGAGCTGGGCCGCGTCGCCATCAAATGCTTGTGATTGGTGCCGATCGCGTAACGGGACGACGTTGCTGTTCGTATCGGTGATCGAACGACAATGCACCCAGGGATGCGATGACATGCTGACCCGACGAGCCGTCCTCACCAGTACCGTGGCCATCGCGGCGTTCGCCGCGACGCGCCGGGTCTCCGCCTTCGCCGCCTCCGGCACCTTCGAGGTGAGCATGAGCGACGATCAATGGCGCGACAAGCTCTCGCCTGAGCAGTATGCGGTGCTCCGCGAGGAGGCCACGGAGCGCCCGTTCACCAGCCCGCTGCTCGACGAGCACCGCGCCGGCACGTTCGCCTGCGCCGGCTGCGACCTGCCGCTGTTTTCCTCGGAAACGAAGTTCGACAGCGGCACAGGCTGGCCGAGCTTCTGGCAGCCGCTCGACAAGGCGATCGGCCAGACGAGCGACACCTCGCTGGGAATGGTCCGCACGGAGGTCCACTGCAGCCGCTGCGGCGGCCACCAGGGCCATGTCTTCGACGACGGGCCGCAGCCGACCGGGCTGCGCTACTGCATCAACGGCGTGGCGCTCAACTTCGTTGCCGCGGCCGCCTGATTCCCATCGCAAGGAGAGATCGAATGCCGAACGTCGCAACGCCGTTCTCACGTCGTTTCGTCCTGGCCACGCTCGTCGCGGCCGCCGCCCTGCCCTTCGTCGCAGTGTCGGGCCAGTCTCAGGCCAGGGAAGGCATCGCCATCCCGCCACCGGTGAGGGATGTCCAATCGTCCGGGCAGGTCGCCACCGCCGTGGTCGCCGGCGGCTGCTTCTGGGGTGTCCAGGGCGTCTTCCAGCATGTCGACGGCGTGAAGAACGCGGTGTCCGGCTATGCCGGCGATGGCGAGACGAACGCCACCTACGACCTCGTCAGCGCCCATGCGACCAGGCATGCGGAATCGGTGAAGGTGACCTATGATCCGGCCAGGATCAGCTACGGACAGATCCTGCAGATCTTCTTCTCGGTCGCCCACGATCCGACGCAGCTCGATCGCCAGGGCCCCGACAAGGGAACCCAATACCGTTCGGCGATCTTCCCGCAGGACGCGGCGCAGGCCGAGGTCGCTCAGGCCTATATCGACCAGCTCGACGCCGCCAAGGTCTACGAGCGCAAGATCGTCACGCGCATCGAGCCCGGCCACCCATTCTTTGCCGCCGAGGACTACCACCAGGACTTCATGGCGAAGAATCCGGACTATCCCTACATCGTCTACAACGATCTGCCGAAGGTCGAGAATTTGAAGCGACTGTTCCCGGATCGCTACCGTACCGAACCTGTGCTGGTGTCGATGGCGCAGTCCGGAAACTAAGGAACTGGGGAGGGGGTGTACGTCGTGCATCCACGACGCCCCTCACTGTCCTGCCGGACATCTCTCCCCGTGAACGTCAGGGCTGTCGCATATGGCGGCTGGTTGGAATGTCGGCGACTGCGTACCCCCACCCCTAACCCCTCCCCACAAGGGGGACTTCGCGACCGCTTTGCCAGTCAGATTCGGCGACGATTGGCGTTCGACGAGGCTGCAGGCTGGTTCCCCTCCCCCTTGCGGGAAGGGGTTAGGGGTGGGGGTAGCCTCATATGCGATTGCCCTGCCGAACGGGGAGAGAGACGCGATCGTCCATTATTTCGCCAATTGCCAACTTTGCAGTTGAGGCGCCGTGATAGCGGCCAGCCCTCTTCTCCCCGTTCTACGGGGAGAAGGTCCCGGCAGGGGGGTCCGAAGGACGGGCGACGCGAGCGATCAAAGCATTTTCCGTGGGGATATCAGCTCGCGCCGCTCCCGCCTCCCTACCAACGCAGCAGCGACCGTCCGAGCAGGAACCCCACGACCGTCACCCCCAGCGTCGCCAACCCGTACCAGGCCGCCACGAACAGCGGGCTGTCGTCGACGCAATGCATCGCATAGAGCGTCGAAGCTATGCCGCTGGCGCAAAGGCCGGCCGCGGCGCCGGCCAGGCCCGGATTGCCCGGCGCGCCCTGCCGCAGGGCGAGCAGCAGCAGTGCAAGTGGCCCGGCGGCAAGCATCGGTATGAAGGTCAGGCACCAAATTGCGTTGTGCCCCACCAGCAGCGCCATCCAGTCGGAAGACGGCGAGACGGCGAGTTCCGAGGCGATGGCGATGAGGATCAGCGCGGGCATGGCGGCCAGCGCGGTGCTCCAGCCTCGCCCGGCAATGCCGGGGCGGCCCAGCACCCCCACCAGTCCGAAGGCAGACACCGCCAGCAGGACGGCTGTCCCGAACTTGAAGGCCACTCGCGGCGTGTCCATCATCTCCATCAGGTTGGAGCGCATCGGCAGGGCCATGGCAAACAGCAGCGCCGCGCCCGCAATGCCGGCGACCATTGCCGCCGCCAGAATGGTCGAATAGCCGCGCCCGACAGCCGCGTCCTGCGAGAGCATGCCGATGAGGTCGTCGGTCTTCATACCCGTCGCCTCCGTCCTTTTGCCAGGCCAATCACATATGAGAATGGCCCCCTCATCCGGTCGCTTCGCGACCACCTTCTCCCCGCTGGGGAGAAGAAGCAGGCGCCGGCGATTGCGGCTTCCTCTCCCCGACGGGGAGAGGGTGACCGAGCGAAGCGAAGGTCGGGTGAGGGGGTCGATTCCGCCATATGCGATGGCGTTGGCCCGCTCGCCGTGCTGGCTGCGAGTTGTGCCGTCATCCCTCGTCGCCCCGCCTGTAGATCGCGGCGAGCGCCTTCAGCGCCCGATGCAATGTCACCCGGATCGTGCCTTCCGCCATGCCGAGCCGGGCCGCCGTGTCGCGGACCGACCGGCCGTCGATCGAGATGGCGCGCACCACGGCCTGCTGGTTTGGGTTCAGTCCCGCCAGGAGCCGCTCTACATCCTGCCGCTCCAGCGGATCGCTTTGCGGCGCTGCCTCCAAGGTCTCGATGACATCGTCGATCGGCACCGATATGCGGTGACCGCGCCGCCGCAGCGTGTCGATCAGCTTGTTGCGGACGATCGTCGAAATCCACGGGCCGATCGGCCGCGCCGAATCCCAAGTGCTGCGCTTCAGGTGGATGGCCAGCAGCGCTTCCTGCACGATGTCCTCGGCTTCCGCCTCCGGAGCGCCGGAGCGCTGGCACCCGCGGCGCGCCAGCGCCCGCAGCCTTGGTGTGACCGCTTCCAGGAAGCGTCGATATGCTGCGGCATCGCCTGCGATGGCAGCGCGCATCCATTGCGCCCACTCCTCTTCGCGATCGCGTGAATTCACGCGACACCTCCGACTACGGGTCTCCAGCCGGCTTTGTTACACCGGCCGGCCGGGCCCGTCGCGCCTTATCGAAGATGAGCCTTCCGCCGTCAGTGCCGGATCATCCCCGCATCGACGTTGAGTGTCTGGCCGGTGATCCAGCGCGCATCGTCCGAGGCGAGGAACGAGACAACGTCGGCGATGTGTGCCGGCTGGCCCTTGCCGGGCATCGCCTGCAGCATCTCGACGAAGCCGAAGGCCTCGTTGTGCGGGCTCGCCTTGACGCCGTCGCTCTCGATCAGTCCGGGTGTGATGGCGTTGGCCGTGATGCCGTGCTTGCCGAGTTCGGTCGCCAGCGCCCGGGTGAAGCCGATAACGCCGCCCTTGGCCGCCACATAGGCCGCCATGTTCGGCGTGCCGGCGAAGAAGGTGTTCGAGGAGATCGAGATCACCCGTCCCTGCTTGCCCTTGGCACGCATCTGGTCGGTGGCGGCGCGCGTCACGATGAACGTGCCCGTGAGGTTGACGTCGATGATCTTCTGCCAGTGGGCGAGGTCGACATCGTCCCAGGCTATGAACGGCACGATCGAGGCGTTGTTGACGAGGATGTCGACGCCGCCGGTCTTCGCATCGATCTCCTTGAACAGCGCCGCCACCGACGATGGATCCGACACGTCGGCCGCGATGGCGATCGCATTTGCGCCGATATCTTTGGCCGCCGCACTTCCGCCGGCCGCATTCAGGTCGCTGATGACGACCGTCGCGCCGTCGGCGGCGAGCCGCGCCGCGATCGCCCTGCCGATGCCCTGCGCGGCGCCGGTCACCAGCGCCGTCTTTCCGTCGAGCCTTCCAGCCATGATGTTCCCCTGTTCGGTTTCGATTTCAGGCCGCGGCGTCGATCACGGCGAGCGCGGCGGCAATCCCCTTGCCGATGTCGACCTTGCGGCCGAGAAGCGACGCGGCCCCGCCATAGGCGGCGAGCGCCGTCACCGCGTAGATCGGATGCGCGGTCGTGCCCATGTGGCCGATGCGGGTCAGCTTGCCGAGCGTGTCGGCGCGTCCGGCCGAGAAGACGACGCCGTAGCGTTCGCGCGCCAGCCGGCGCAGCTCGGCCTCGTCGATCCCGTCGGGCGTCTTCACCGCCGTGCAGGTGGGCGAGGCGACGGCCTCGCTGGCCGCCCAGAGGTCGAGGCCCATGGCGGCGATGCCGGCGCGGGTGGCCTTTGCCGTCAGCGCGTGTCGTGCCCAGACATTCTCCGGTCCCTCGCCGAGATAGAGGTCGAGCGCCGCGTCGAGGCCGTTCATGTCGGCGACGGACGGCGTGAACGGAAACGGCTTGTCGCGCGACCAGGCATTCTCCCAATCGACGATCGACAGCATCGAGGCGAAGGGTGCGGCCTTGTTGGCCTTCATCTTCGCCCAGGCGCGCTCGCTCACCCCGAGCAGGGTGAGGGCCGGCGGCGCCCCGAGACACTTCGCCGGGCCGGTCACGTAGATGTCGGCATGGCAGTCCTCGGGATGCGTCTTCATGCCGCCGAAGGACGAGACGGCATCGACGATCAGATAGGCGCCATGCGCCGCCGACAGCGCGCCGATCGCGTCGATCGGATTGATCGTGCCCGACGGCGTATCGTGGTGGCAGACCGAGATGATCGAGATCTCGGGGTGCTTCTTCAGCATGGCGGCGACGGCCTGCGGATCGATCGCCTCGTTGTAGGGCACCTCGATTTCCAGCAGGTTGGGCGAATAGCGCTTGGCCCAATAGCCGAACCCCTTGCCGTAGACGCCCGACGCCAGGTTCAGCACGGTATCGGCAGGGGTAATCAAGGATGCGGCCGCCGCCTCCAGGCCGAGCACCGGCTCGCCATGCAGGATGACCGGCTTGCCCGACAGGCGCATCGCGGTTTGGGCCTTGTCGACGACGCGCTCGTAGAAGAGCTGGAAGGCCGGGTCGTAGTCGTAGAGCACGGTCTTCGACAGGGCCGAAAGGACTTCCGGATAGGAATCGACGGGGCCTGCGGCAAGCGTGATGACCGGCTTGCGTTCTGGGGAATAGCGCATGATCCGCCCCTCAGCCGTAGAACTTCGTGCCGGTCTGGTACGTCACGAAATTCTCCATGTCGTGCGAGTACATCAGCTCGGCGCCGTGATCCTCGGCGAGCTTCTTCACCTTCCGCATCGAAGCGACGCCGGCCACCGGGTCGATGTGGAACGAGGCCTGGCACAGCGTTTCCAGGCTCTTCTGCGTATAGGCGGCGTCGATGGTGAACAGGATCGGTTTTCGCGAGCCGAACTCGACCAGCAGGCTGTAGTGGCCGATCGAGTGGCCGGGCGTGAGGATGAGCTTGACGCCCTTGGCCAGCTCGATGTCGCCGTCGATGCCCTCGAAGGTGGTATTGGCCTTCGTCTGGCCGCTCTTCAGTTGCTCGGCCTGGCCCCGCGCCTCCGCCGCCTCGACCGAGAAGGTCAGGTCGGAATAGCCGAGATGCTCGAAGGGCTGGCAGTTGGCGGCCTGCGGCACCTCCAGCCTGTGGCAGATCTTCTTGGCGTGCGGGAAATATTTGTTGCCGCCGCAATGGTCGAAATGGAAGTGCGAGTTGACCACGACGCCGACATCCTTCGGCTCCAGGCCGAGCAGCGCCAGGGCGCCGGGGATCGTCTGGTCCTTCGACTGGATCGGCTTCTCGAAGGGCAGCACCTTCATGACGTGGTCGTAGTCGTAGCCGGTGTCGATCAGGAAGCGGCCGTCCTTGTGTTCGACCAGGATCGAGTAGACCGGAAAGCGCACCTCGCCGCCCGGTCCGCGGTTCCAGTAGACATGGTAGCCGTCGAGCACCAGCGAGCCGCCGTCGAGCAGATAGACCTTCGTGTCCGTCATCGTCTTGTCTCTCCCATTCTTGTCCCGTCCCGGCCGCCTTTTCCGGCTTGCCGGCACTCCTTGGTCAGTTGCAGTTCAGCGTGCACCCCGCTCGTAGGGGATGCCGAGCGCCGCCGGCAGGCTCGACTTGCGCCCGAAGGCGAGCAGCATCCCCATCACCGCCAGGAAGGGGATCATCTGGATCACGTCGGTCGGCATGTTGATGCCTGCGACCTGCATGGCGGTCGTCAGCGACAGGCAAAGGCCGAACACCAGCGCGCCAAAAAGCACCCAGCTTGGACGGCCGCGCGCCAGCATCGCCAGCACGACGCCGAGGAAGCCCGCGCCGTTGGTGATGAAGGGTACGAAGATGCCGGCGCCGACATTGGCGAGATAGGCGCCGCCCAGGCCGGCCAGCGCCCCGGTGGTGAACACCGCGATGCTGCGCGTCCGCACCACGTCGACGCCGGCGACGTCGAGCGCCGCCGGCTTGTCGCCGGCCGCCTGGAGATTCAGGCCGAACTGGGTGCGCCGGTAGATGTAGCCCATCACCAGCACCGCCAGAACGGCGAGATAGACGAGCAGATGGTGGCGGAAAAGCGCCGGCCCGAGCACCGGAATATCGGAGAGCAGGGGAATGACGGTCGCTTGCGCTGCCGGCAGGCGCGGATAGGTGCGCGAGAACTGGAAATGGTGCAGCAGCGCCGTCAGCCCTTCGAAGCCGAGCGTCAGGCCGATGCCGATGACGATCTGGTTGAGGCCGAGGCGGACGCAGAGCAGCGCCATGATTGCTGCCACGACCATGCCGCCGACCGCTCCCGCAAGAAAGCCGAGCCACAGCGACTCCGAATAGTAGGCGGCGACGAAGCCGGTATAGGCGCCGAAGATCATCATGCCTTCGATGCCGATGTTGAGCACGCCGGCCTTTTCCGACATCTGTTCGCCGAGCCCGGCGAGCAGCAGCGGCACCGAGGCGGTGATCGCCCCGAACAGCAGCGCGCCGAGGAAGACTTCGCTGAACAGGCCGGTCATGGGGCTGTCCCCATCGGATATTGATGTTTCGCCGACGTGAACATCGCCAAAGGCATGCCCAGGCTGACGGCGTTTCCCGGGCGGCCAGTGCCCCCTCCACCACGCTTCGCGTGGTCCCGCTCCCCCGCTTCGCAGGGGAGGATTGGCGGTGCCAACTGCGCGGCCCCGATCCTCCCCCGTTCACGGGGGAGGGGGACCACGCGAAGCGTGGTGGAGGGGGCGTGTGCGAAGCCGTATGCCGAAGCCACCATCACGCCCTCCGCGCCTGCTGATAGCGGTGGTCGATATATTCGGCGATCGCCAGCACGATCAGCACGGTCGCCACCAGCACGAGCGTGAAATGGTTGGGCACGCCGAGCCGCCGCGCCGCGCTCTCGCCGCCGATCGACAGGACCGACAGCAGCAGCACGTAGATGATCGCGGCGAAGCCGTTGAAGCGGGCGAGGAACACCATGGGGATGACGGTGAGGCCGTAGGCCGGATTCCAGTCGGCCCGGACGTTGCCCTGCACGCCGATGATGTCGACCGCGCCGGCCAGTCCGGCCAGTCCGGCCGACAGCGCGAACACGACGACCGTCAGCCACGGCACCGGCAGGCCGGCATGGATGGCGGCGTTGGGATTGGCGCCCACCACCCTCAGCTTCAGGCCGAAATCGGTGCGCGTCATCATGATGTGGACCGCCACGATGGCGATGAGCCCGAGCACCAGCCCGCCCGAAATGGTCGTGTCGAACAGGCGCGGCAGGCGATCCTCGACGGGCAGCGTGCGGGTCTGCGGCACAGTCGTGCCCGGATCGAGGAAGACGAGCTTGACCAGAACGTTCGCGAGCGACGTGCCGAGGAAGGTCATCATCAGCGTCGTGATGATCTCGTTGACCCCCTGATAGGCCTTGAGCAGCGCCGGCGCCAGCGACCAGGCCATCGCGACCAGCATGGCGAGCACGAAGGTGACGAGCCAGGCCAGCCATACCGGCATCAGCGTCACCAGGAACGGCGCGGCGGCGGCGGCGGTGACGGCGCCGAGCAGGAACTGGCCGTCGACGCCGAGGTTCCAGATGCCGGCCCGGAAGGCGACGATCAGGCCGGCGGCGATGCACAGCAGCGGCGCCATGCGCGTCAGCGTCTGCTGGATGCCCGAGGGCGAGAACAGCCCGCGCTGCAGCACGTAGCCGTAATATTCGAACGGGTTGACCCCCAGCGCTGCGAGCAGCAGGCCTGCGAGCGCCAGTGCCGCCAGCACCGGCCCGACGGCCAGCCCGAAGCGGCGCAGCGCCGCGCTGCCCCCGCCGCCGGCGGGACTCAGCGACGCGGCCCCGGATGTCACCTGCGCGCTCACGCCGCCACCCCGATCATCAGGCGGCCGACCTGGGCCCGGGCGCCGGGCTCGTTCTCGACGGTGCCGACCAGCGCGCCGCCGGCCATCACCGCGATGCGGTCGCAGAGCTGCAGCAGTTCCTCCAGATCGGTGGAGATCAGCAGCACGCCCTTGCCGCGCGCCGCGATCTCGCGGATGCGGTCGCGCGTCGCCAGCGTGTTGGCGAGGTCGAGGCCGTAGGTCGGCTTGTTGAAGATCACCACCTTGGCGCCGTCCGCCAATTCGCGGGCGAGCAGGACCTTCTGGATGTTGCCGCCGGAAAGCCGGCCGATCGGCGTGCGTTCGCTCGGCGTGCGCACGTCGTAGTCGCGGATCTTCTCGACCGCATGGCGCTCGATCTCGCTGTTCCGCTCAAAGCCGCCGCGCCAGTAGGGCGGCTGGCCGATCTGCTTGAGCAGCAGATTGAGGGTGATCGGGAAGCTGCCGACCGTGCCTTCGCCGAGTCGGTCGTCGCTCAGATAGCGCAGGCCGGCATCGCGCCGCGCCCCGACCGAAAGGCGCTCCACCGGTGCGCCGTCCAGCAGCACGCTGCCGCCCTCGGACGCGATCTGGCCGGCCAGCACCTCGGCCAACTGTTTCTGCCCGTTTCCGTCGATGCCGGCGATCCCCAGCAGCTCGCCGGCATGCAGGTCGAAGGAGATCGATTGCAGACCGGGCGACGTGGCGCCGGGCTTGAGCCGCAGGTTCTTGACGGAGAGCAGGGGGCGGGCGCCGGCCTCCACGACATGCGTCTGGCGCGCCGTTTCTTCGGGGTCGCCGCTGCGCCGGCCGAACATCATCTCGACGACGTCGGCGATCAGCGCATCCTCGTCGAGCGACCGGAAACGGTCCGGCGCCACCTCGCCGACCTTGCGGCCGAGCTTCAGGACGGTGATGCGGTCGCCGAAGCGGGCCGCCTCGCGCAGCTTGTGGGTGATGAAGACGATGGCCAGGCCACGCTCGACCAGGCGGCGCATCAGCCCGCCGAGCTCCTCGATCCCGGCCGGCGTCAGCATGGAGGTGGACTCGTCGAGGATCAGGATCCGGCTGTTGCGCAGCAGTGCGCGCAGGATCTCGACCTGCTGCTGTTCGCCCAGGGACAGCTCGGCGGCGATCGAATCGAGATCGACCTTCATGCCGAGCGAGCCCGCCAGCGCATCCACTTCGGCGCGCAGCGCGTCCTTGCGCGGCCGCTGCCACCACGGCCCGCCGAGCAGCAGGTTCTCGGCCACAGTGAGGGTCGGCACGAGCATGGCGTGCTGGAAGACGGTGCCGATGCCGAGCGACAGCGCATGGCGCGGCGACCGGATGACGACGGGTTGGCCGTCGACCTTGATGCGCCCCTCGTCGGGCTGCTGCAGGCCGGACAGCATGCCGATCAGCGTCGACTTGCCGGCGCCGTTCTCGCCGAGCAGCACATGCACCTCGCCGGGGCGGATCGCCAGGCTGACGCTGTCATTGGCAGTGACACCCGGAAAGCGCTTGGTGACGCCTTCCAGCTCGACGATCGGCGGACCTGCCGCGGGAATTTCTCGGCTTGCCTGCGACAAGCGGCACCTGTGAACTGGCTTCGGAAGGGTGGGAAGGGCGCGGCGCGCCCCTCCCGTGACGCTGGCTATTCCTTGACGTCGCTCATCAGGGCGCGGACCGCCGTCGCCTCGTAGATGGGCTCGACCTTGATCGTGCCGGAGATGATGTCCGCGCGGATCGGTTCGATCGCCGCCCACACGTCGTCCGGGATCTGCGCCGTCTTCAGGAGCTTCACCGAATCGTCCTTGAGGCCGATCGAGTAGCTCTTGGTGCCGAAGGTGTCGGCCTTCAGGTCGGCGATCATCGCCGCGTAGACGGGCTCGATGTTCCACACCACCGAGGAGAGCAGAAAACCCTTGTCGATGGCGGTCTTGTCGCCGATCACGTCGATGAACAGCACCTTGCCGCCGTCCGCCGCCTTGGTGGTTTCCACCGCCTGCAGCATGCCGAAGGACGAGCCGTTGCCCTGCCCGAAGATGATGTCGGCGCCGGCCGCGATGACGCTCTCGGTGACGCGCTTGCCGCCGGCCGCGTCGCTGTAGGCGGCCGGTCCGATCACCGCGTAGATGATCTTGACGTCGCCGCTCTCGGCCTTGACGCCCTGCGCGAAGGCGGCCGACTGCGAGTTCCACGACGGGGGCTCGCCCGACACGACGATGCCGACGGCCTTCGAGCGGCTCATCTTGGCGGCCAGCCGGCCGGCGAGATAGGCGCCTTCATGACCCGACAGCGTATAGTCGGCGACGAGGCCGGCCTTCAGCCCGGTCGGCGTGTCGACGATCGCTACCGGCACCTTGGTTTCCTCGGCGATCTCCGGAGCGGCCGTGTTGTAGCCGCTGGCATGGGCGATCATCAGGCTGACGCCGTCCTCGGCGAGCTCGCGCAACGTCGGCCGCACGTCGCCGTAGCCGAGGCCCTGCGCGATCTTGACCTCGACGCCCGCGGCAGCGCCCGCCGCCTTCGCCGCGTCGATGCCCTGCTGGTTCCAGCCGTAGTCGGTGCCTTCCTCCGGCGTCAGGATGGCGATCGACTTCACTTCGGCGGAATAAGCGCCGAACGTCATCGTCCCCGACAGAAGTATAGCGCTTGCCGCGGCAAGTATATATTTCTTCATCTTAGCCTCCGTTTCACTGTTTCTATAGAGAGCAGTTTTATGTTATTCCCCAGGCAGTCTAGTCGATCAACCTCCGAGTGTGAAATGCGTTTGCAGCTCGCCTACGCCGTTGCCGGCCTCCTCGTGTTCGCAGCCGGTGCGCAAGCCGTCGAATTGCGCCACATCACGGTCCGCAAGGGCATCGACGGGCTGGATGCCGCGCCGCTCACCGTCACCAACCGCGCCGCGACGCCGATCGTCTGCGTGGCCGAACTGGCGCATTGGTATTCCGCCGAACTGGGGCGCGCCGAGACCGGGGCGGAGCTGCGCATCGACCTGTGGCGCGATCCTTCCACCGGCGCCTTTGTCGCCCTCAACGACAAGCAGGAAAACATGCCGGTCGAGGCGCTCTGGTGCGGCCTGGAGGGCCGTTCGTACCAGACGCGCGCCGCCATCCGGCTCGACCGCACAAGGGGCGGGCCTGTGCGGTCATCCGTTGGATGCAGCGAGAAGGCGGACCGACTCGTCTGCGGGTAGTCGATTGGCGCGGGCGCCGACGCCTCCCTCCCCCTTGTGGGGAGGGGTAGGGGGTGGGGGTCCGCAGTGCGCCACGTCGCCATTGTCAGACCTGCGCCTGAGCCTGAAAGATTGGCGACTTCGCACCCCCACCCTGTATCCCTCCCCACAAGGGGGAGGGAGGCGCCGACGTCGCGCCCGGCTCGGCAGTGAGGCAAGGCGTTACTCATCTCTCACGCCCGCCCTTCGAGGATGCGCCGGATGGCGATCAGCTTGCCCGCCCGGTCGGCCTGCAACGCAGCGATGCGCTCGGGCGTGTAGCTGTACATGCCTTCGCCCGTCTTGATTCCGAGCTTCTTCGCCGCGAACCGCTCCTCGACAGCGGGCGAAATGTCCTTGCGGTCCGCGAGATCGGCATTGAGGAAGGATGAGACGGAGCGGTAGATGTCGAGCCCGGCCATGTCGAGCAGCGCCATCGGTCCGATGACGGCGATCTTGTAGCCGATGCCCCAGGAGACGCAGGTATCGAGGTCCTCGGCGTCGATGACGCCGCGTTCGACCAGGTCGACCGCCTCGCGCAGCAGCGCATAGAGCACGCGGTTCTCGACGAATCCCGGCAGATCCTTCTTCAGCACGACCGGCAGCAGGCCGAGCGATCTGATCAGGTCACGGATCGCCGCCACGGTCGCCG
This sequence comes from Rhizobiaceae bacterium, assembly GCA_019635715.1. Lineage (GTDB taxonomy): Bacteria > Pseudomonadota > Alphaproteobacteria > Rhizobiales > Rhizobiaceae > Kumtagia. The sequence continues at coordinate 40,689 of JAHBYY010000015.1, forward strand.
GAGCGGTCCGCTCGCCGCCGATCACCTCGATCATCGGGATGATGTGCGGCGGGTTCGACCAGTGCATGCCGACGAAGCGCTCTGGATGCGAGATATGCCCCTGCAGCCCGCTGATCGGGATGCCCGACGTGTCGGTCGCCACGATGGTCTGCGCCGAGATCAGCGGATCGACGGCACGGTAGACGGCGGCCTTGATCTCGACGATCTCCGGCACGTTCTCGATGACGAGGTCCGCCCCGTCGACCGCCTCGGCGATCGACGCGGCGAACCGGATCTCGCCCGCGCCCGTGGCGGGAGGCTCCACGCCGAGCCTGTCGAGCGCCCCGCCGGCGACCGGAAGCATCGCCCTGGCGCGTTCGACCGCGGCGTCGGACGTATCGTGCGCCGTCACCGCCAGCCCGCCGCGCGACAGCCGCGCGGCGATGCCCGGACCCATCGTCCCGAGGCCGATGAGGGCGACGCGTGCGATCATCAGGCGGCCTTCGGTGCCGCGGCGCCGGTGGCCGTCGCGAACGCCGCGCGCGAAGCCATCGCCGCGACCCAGGCTTCGAGGTTCGGCAGCGACGGGCGGTCGATCTTGAAATCGATGCAGCGCTTCAGGATCGGCGCGTTGGCGATGTCGGCGATGGTCAGCCTGCCGAGGGCGAAGAACGACTTGCCGGCGAGATGGCCGTCGATGATCTTGAGCTGGGCGGCGAGGTCTTTGACCGCCTCCTTGTATTCCGCCGTCTGTTCCTCGGGCGTCAGCTTGGCGCCCTTGAAGGCGGCGAGATAGCCCGGATTGACGGCGGCGAGCAGAAAATCCATCCAGCGCTCGACCTCGGTCTTCTCGGCGGGCGTCGAGCCGTTGAGCGTCGGCGCATCCTTGGCCGCGAGGTAGCGCAGGATGGTGTTCGACTCCCAGATCACCGTTTCGCCGTCGACCAGCGTCGGCACCTTGGAAGTCGGGTTGAGCGCCTTGTATTCGGCCGTCGCGGTGTTCTCGAACTGGCGGCCGTAATCCTGGCGCTCATAGGAGGCGCCGGTCTCTTCCAGCATGAAGAGCACCTTCTGGACGTTGCCGGAGGTGGAGCGGCCCAACAATTTGTACATGCTTCGGTCTCCCTGTTCCTCGCCGTCTCAGCCCTTGTCGGCCGGCAGCGGCCTGTAGACGATCGCGTCCATCTCGATCTTGGTGTTGATGACGGCGCGGGCCTCCACCGTGGTGCGGGCCATGACGGCGTCGCCGATCGCTGCGGTGAACGCCCTGTTGTAGCGGCCGAAATCGCGCACGTCCTGCAGATAGGTGGTGATCTTCACGACGTCGGCGAGCGTCGCGCCCTCATGCGCGATCACCCGTTCGATCGTCTTCAGGGTGGCCAGCGTCTCGACCTCGATCGTCCCGTCGATCATGTCGTTGTTTTCGTCCTTCGGCACCTGGCCGGAGACGAAGATGTAGTCGCCGGCGCGCACCGCCGGATGGAACGGCAGATTCGGATTCTTCTTGCCGATCGCATAGTGCCTGTCGGACTTTCGGGTGCTGTCGGACATGGCTGCCTCAGAACACGCTGGTTTCGATGATGTCGACGCCGCGGATGCGGTCGATCAGGTAGACGATGCCGCGATCGTCGATCGTCACGTCGTTGGAGGAGGAGCGCTCAGCGCCGGCCGGCGGGTCCGGCATGAAGTGTCCGACTTCCTTCGGCGCGAAGGGGTCCGCGATATCGACGAGGCGCAGGCCCTGGGCGAACCAGGCGAAGGGGATGACCGAGCCCTTGAAGCGCTCCGACGGCTGGTGGCAGCCGGTCATCTGCGGCTGGGGCGCGCCGTCCGGGTCGAGACCCGGTACCTGGAAAGTCGAGATCGGCAGCGGGTTGGTCTCGTCGGTGATGTCGTAGATCCAGGTGAACGCCGGCGCATGCGGGCGCAGCTTGGCCACATCCTCGTCGGCGACCACCATGATGTCGCGCCCCTTCAGCTTCTGCGGGATCGGCAGGCAGGTGTGCGTCGGGTGCGGGAAGGCCGGGCTGGAATTGGTATGGGCGATGGCGCGGGGCCGGCTCATGTCGGAGATGTCGAGGATGAACAGCCCGTGGTGCCAGTAGCTGACATAGAGCCGATCGCCCATCCTGAGCGGATGGTGGCAGCGCGGCGTCACATAGTCATGCCAGGGATAGTCTTCGCCGCCGCCGACCCACTGGCCGGGAATCCACCAGCGCCCGACCTCGACGGGATTGGCCGGATCGATCAGGTCGAGGATCATCACGATATTGCCGACATAGCCGTCCGCCGTCGGCGAGATGTAGGCGTAGCGGCCGTCGTAGTCGTAGCGGTGGACGCCCTTCCCGCCGGTCATCCATTTGGAGATCAGCTTCGGCTCGGCCGGCTTCGACGTGTCGTAGATCGCAAGGCCGCCGCCGAACTCCGCCGGCCCTTCCGAGCCGAAGCGCTCGTGGTTGATGATCATCAGGCCGTCCTTGGCGCGCACCTTGTGCGAATGCCAGCCGGGCGGCACGTCGATCGTGGCGATCTTCTTCGGGTTGCGCGGGTCCGAGATGTCGACCAGCGTCGTGCCCGAAGGCGGACGCATGTGGCCGACATAGAGGATGTTGCCGTCGACCCACACCTGGCCGCCGCCGGGACAGTCGAAATTGGCGAGGTGTTTCGTGTTGACGGCGGAGGGCAATCGTCGACTCTCTCTAAACGGCGAACTCTAAACGGCGAAACAGGCGAGGGCGCACCCCCACCCCTTACCCCTCCCCACGCGGGGGAGGGGGGCTCTGCGATGTTGACGCATGTCACGATACGCTCCCAACTTGTGATGGGAGCCGGCGGGACAGGATCCCCCTCCCCCTTGTGGGGAGGGGTAAGGGGTGGGGGTGATCTCGCGCAACACCAGTTTACCCCGCCTCACACCAGGCGCAGCAGGTCGCCTGCCTGGTTGCGGCCCCAGCGCTTGTAGAGAAGGAGCTTGCGCTGCGTGGGGGCGTCGGTGGCGCCGAAGAAGATCACCGGTTCGCTGTCGGAGCCGTTGACATGCTCGACCCACGAGCCGCCGGGAACCGCCAGCGTGTCGAACTGGTCCCAGTCGTAGCGCTTGCCGTCGACGATCGAATGACCCTTGCCGCGATACGGCGCCAGCAGCAGGCTCGCCGTCTCGCGCTGCGGCAGCGTCTTCTCGCCGGGCCGGAGCATCTGGACGAAGAAGTTGATGGTCTCGAAGACCGGACCGCCTGTGACCGGATTCGAGTAGTCGATGACGATGCCCTCGTGGGGATCGCCGTCCCAGTCCTTGTGGGCGTCGAGCAGCGCCTGCATCTTCTCCCAGCGGTAGACATACATCGGCGACGACAGGCCGCCGCCGCGCCTGTGGTCGACGAAGCGCGGCAGCATGCCGCCCTCGCCGTAGATGCGCTGCGAGTAGTCGGACGGATAGCGCGCCGTCTGGACCTTCTTCTCGATCTCCTTGCCGTTTTCGATCTCGGTGTATTTGTGGTCGAAATGCACGGCGCCGAGCATCTCGACCAGCGGCAGGTCGAGCACGGAGAGATTGACCGCCTGCTCGCTGCCGACCGTGCCGTGATTGTGCCAGGCGTCGTTCGGGGTCAGGACCATGTCGCCGGGACCGAACACCACGTCCTCGCCCTCCACGCCGGTGAAATTGCCTTCGCCGGTGAGGCCGAAGCGGATGGCGCTCGGCGAATGCTTGTGCGGCGGCATGATCTCGTCGGGGTCGTTCAGCCGGTAGGCGGTGTACATGGTCGACACCGAGGCGCGCTTCGGCGCCAGGCCCGGATTGACCAGGATCAGCGACCGGCGCTCGCTGTCGTCCATCGTCACCAACTGGGCGGCGCGCTGCAGCATCGGCTCGATATCGGTGTATTTCCAGACGAACGGGACGGCCTTGGATGTGGCCATCAGTTGCTTGATCTCGTCGTGCTCGACATCCTTCGTCGCCCAGAAGGGAAACATGTTGCTCTTGTGGATGTCGTCGTAGAGCGACGCCAGCGCGGACTGCTTGTTGCTGAGCGGGAGCTTCGCGACTGACATATCAACCATCCTTCTATCCGGAATGAATGACCACCGACCAAAGCAACCGTAGCATAGCGGTTGTGCCTTTCAACCCCTAATTCGACTCCTAATCAGAATCTTGGTTGGAGTCATTGGTCGTCCCTTGTCTCCCGCGTCCGATGGCACTCCAGCGGTTGACGAGTCAAAATTAATAAGAAAAAACAGATATTACGCGAAGGCCGATCGGTGAAAGACGCTGCGGCGACTTGGCCGCAAGCCCGGTAGGAATAGTCAACCAAAAAATGTGGTTGAGTCGATCACGCCGCCTGACGTTGCCGTGAAGCCGCCTTCACCAGGTCCGCACCCTTCTCGGCGATCATGATCACCGCCGCATTGATGTTGCCGCAGACCAGGTCCGGCATGACCGAGGCGTCGATGACCCGCAGTCCGTCGACGCCGCGCAGCCGAAGCTCCGGGTCGACCACGGAGGCCTCGTCGCGACCCATCCGGCATGTGCCGGCGGGATGATGGACGGTGATCGAGGTGTTGCGGATATGCGCGTCGATTTCGTCGTCGGTCTCGCATTTCGGGCCGGGAAAGAACTCGGCCCCGACGAACGGCGCCATTGCCGGCTGCGCCGCGAGCGTCCGCGCCACACGCACGCCGTAGCGCAGCGAGGCCCAGTCCTTGGGCGACGACAGGAAGTTCTGGTGGATCAGCGGCGCCGCGAACGGGTCGGCGGAAGCCAGCGCGACATGGCCGCGGCTTTCCGGCTGCACGGCGACGATGCGGGTGGCGAAGCCGTCCGGGAACGGCTTCTTGAACGGCTCGAAATAGGGCCACGCCCCCAGCGGGGCGGCGGTGAACAGGAACTGCACGTCCGGCAGCGGCCGGCTTTCGTCGCTTTTCAGGAAGGCGACCACGCCGCCCGGAACGTCGCCCGAGAAACCCTTGCCGGTCAGGTAGGTTTTCGCGAAGTCCAGCCCGATCCGGTCGTAGCGCATCATCCGCAGGAACGGACCGGGCGTCTTGCGGCGATACATCAGGATCACCGAGACGTGGTCCTGCAGGTTCTTGCCCATCTGGGGCGAGGACACCTTCGTCTCGATCCCGTGCGCGGCAAGCGACGATCCGTCGCCGATGCCCGATATCATCAGCAATTGCGGGGTGTTGATGACGCCGCCGGCGAGGTGGACTTCGCGCCTTGCATTCGCGATGAACTCGGTGCCGTCCCGCGAATAGGCGATGCCCGTGGCGCGCCGGTTGTCGAGCAGCACCTTCGTGGCCATGGCACGCGTGGCGACCCTCAGGTTCGGCCGGCGCATGGCCGGACGCAGATAGGCGGTGGCCGCCGAGGCGCGCCGCCCCTGTGAGATGGTCATCTGCAGGCGGGAAAACCCCTCCTGCGTCTCGCCATTGTAGTCCGGCGTCTGCGGGAAGCCGGCCTGCCGGCTCGCCTCCGCGAACCCCTCGATGAGATCGTCCTTGTATTTGCAGAACTGCGTGCGCAGCGGGCCGCTGCCGCCGCGCCAGCGGCTCTCGCCGCCTTCCCAGGCTTCGGATTTCCGGAAATAGGGGAGGACCTTGTCGAACGACCAGTCGGCCAGGCCGGCTGCCGCCCAGCGGTCGAAATCGCCGCGGTTGCCCCGCACATAGGCCATGGCGTTGGTCGACGAGCAGCCGCCGATCACCTTGCCGCGCGCGCATTCCACCTTGCGGCCGCCGACATTGTCTTCCGGCTCGCAGAAATACATCCAGTCGTGCCGGCGCTCGGTGAGGATCTTTCCCCAGCCGAGCGGGATGTGGATCATCGGGTCGCGGTCCCAGTCGCCGGCCTCCAGCAGCAGCACCGTGACGGACGGATCTTCGGTGAGGCGGTTGGCAAGGACGCAGCCGGCCGAGCCGGCGCCGACGATGACATAGTCGAAGGTTTCGGCGGACGGCATTCGGCACTCCGGCGATGGCGCGGACACGGTGCGTCCGCTGCTGCTGCCGCAACTCAACCATTCGTCGGACCGTGTTGTCAACCACGCGCGAACCAGCTAAGACTTGGTTGCAACCCGAGAGGCAGCGCCCATATCGCGGCGATCGTGGAGACAGGCTTTTGACCGCACCGAGCGCAGTCGTGACGCCCTTCGGCGTCGACCATATCGTCGCCGCGGTGCGCGATCTTCACAAGGAGACGGGCAAGCTCCCGCCGGAGCGCCAGCTTGCCGAGCTTCTCAACGTGAAGCGCCACCAGTTGCGCAAGGCGCTGGAATCGCTTCGGCTTTCGGGTGATCTCGAGCCGGTCCGTCCGCGCCGGTCGGCCTCGGAGCAGCCGCGCTACGACGAAGAGCTGGTCCGCATGACCAATCCGCTGGAGATCCTCGAGCTGCGGCTGCTGATCGAGCCGGGCCTGGCAAGGCTGGCCTCCGTCCGCGCCTCCGCCTTCGAGATCGCCGGCATTTCCGATGCGGCGACCACGCCAGACCCGGCATCGTCGGGGGCGGTCGATTTCGCCTTCCACCTCGCGGTGGTGGGCGCGGCCCGCAATCACCTGGCTGGCGAGCTCTACAAGATGCTGCGCCAGCTCGGCGTGGACGCGCGCGTGAAGATCGCCGGCACCGGCGCGCCGACCTGCCCGAAGCGCATCGCCCAGCGCGATGCCGAACACAGGTTGATCGCCGAGGCGATCGCGCGTCGCGATCCGGAGGCCGCGGAGGCGGCGATGCGCGCCCATCTGTTCGCGGTGCAGAAGCAGATCATGGAACGGACCAGCGCCGGCGCATTCGCGGCCTGACCAGGGAAGGCTCCGGTGGCCAAGCTGCATTTCGACGTCGCGGTGATCGGCGCCGGCTCGGCCGGCTGTGTGGTGGCAAGCAGGTTGAGCGAAGACGCGTCCCGCCGCGTCGGCCTGATCGAGGCCGGCGACTGGCCGTCGGATCCGGACATCGCCGATCCGCTCAAATGGCCGGCGCTGCAGAACCGGGCCTATGACTGGGCCTACCGCACGGTGCCGCAGCCGTTCACGGCGGGCCGCGTCCATGAATGGGCCCGCGGCCGCATCGTCGGCGGGTCGAGCTGCCTGCATGCCATGGCCCATGTGCGCGGCCATCCCGACGATTTCGACGCCTGGGCGCGCGTCGCCGGCGACGAATGGTCGTTCGACGCGCTGCGGCCCTATTTCGCGCGCAGCGAGTCGTTCTCGGGCCAGGCACGCATCGGGCGCGGCGCCAACGGGCCGCTCGCCGTCCATTTGCCGGACGAGGAGGTCAGTCCTGTCGTTCGCGCCTATATGGCGGCGGGAAACGCGCTCGGCGCGCCGAAGATCGAGGATCACAATGCCGGTCCGCTGACCGGCACCTCGGCGAATTCGCTGACCATCCGCGACGGCCGCAGAGCCAGCCTCGCCGATGCCTATCTGACGCCGCGGGTCCGCGCCCGGCCGAACCTGACGATCGTCACGCGGACCGAGATCGAACGCCTGGAGTTTGACGCAGGCCGGCTGAGCGGCGCCAGCGCTGTCGGCCCCGAGGGACCCGTTTCGATCACCGCGGATCGATACGTTCTGTGTCTTGGGGCGATCGCCACGCCGCTGCTGCTGATGCGCTCCGGCATCGGCGATCCGGCAATCCTCGCAGCCGCGGGGATTCGGCCGCGTCTCGACCGCCGGCAGGTCGGCGCGAATCTGCAGGATCACCTGCTCGGGCTCGGCAATGTCTACAGGTCGTCGCGCACGGTGCCGCCGTCGCGCCTGCAGCATTCCGAGTCGCTAATGTATCTTCACTCCGAAGATATTGCGCGGGCCGACGGCAGTCCCGACATCGTGCTGGCCTGCGTCGTGGCGCCGTCGGTCGCGGACGGTCTGCAGGCACCGGCCTACGGTTCGGCCTTCACGCTGCTGTTCGGCGTCTGTCACCCGACCAGCCGCGGCCGGATCGTGCCGGCGGGAGCCGGGCGCAACGATCTTCCGCTGATCGATCCGCGCTATCTCGAAACGGAGGACGATCGGCTGACCTTCCGCCGAGCATTCCGCATGGCGCGCCAGGTCGGTCACCATCCCGCACTGGCGGAATGGCGGGAAGCCGAGGCGCTGCCCGGTCGCGACGTGCAGACGGACGCCGAGATCGACGCCTTCATCGCGCAATGCGCCTCGACCCATCACCATCCCTGCGGCACCTGCCGCATGGGGCTCGATGCCGAGGCCGTCGTCGCGCCGGACCTTCGCCTCAACGGCGTCGGCAACGCCTTCGTCGTCGACGCCTCGGTCATTCCGACGATCCCCAGCGGTCCGATCAACGCGGCCGTCGTCGCCATCGCCGAGGCCTGGTCGGCGAGGATCGGCGCCGCCGGCTGATCGCGGCTCCCGCAAAGCTGGGAACAGAGGGCCAGGGCGTTTGCACCGAATCGCCGCCGGCCTTATCTCATGCGGCATGGCATCATGTGGCTCGGAGGAAGCAGCATGTCGGAAATCGCCGCGCTGGCGAAAGCGATCTTCAAGAAGGCCGGCAAGCGCAGCCGGGTGGTCGTCGGCATCGCCGGTCCGCCGGCGGCGGGCAAGTCGACGCTCGCCGAGAACCTGGCCAAGGTTTTCGAGCAGGGCACGGCCGTCGTCGTGCCCATGGACGGCTACCACTTCGATGATGGTATCCTGATCGCGCGCGGCCAGCGCAGCCGGAAGGGTGCGCCGGAGACCTTCGACTATTACGGGTTCGAAGCCCTGCTGAAGCGCATCCGCGCCAATGAGCACGACGTCGCCATCCCCGTCTTCGACCGGAACGTCGAGCTGTCGCGGGCAGGCGCGGCCATCGTGTCGCGCGACGTGCGGTTCGTGCTTGTCGAGGGCAACTATCTGCTTCTCGACGAAGCCCCGTGGACGGGACTCGGCCAGTTGTTCGATTTCACCATCTACATCGACGTGCCGCGCTTCGAACTGGAGCAACGGCTGATCAAGCGCTGGGACGAGCACGGCAAGACACCGGACGAGGCGCGCGCCTGGATCGCCTCCAACGACATGCCCAACATCGATCGCGTGCTGCAGAAACGCCGGGCCGCCGACATGGTGATCGACGAACGCGTGCGCTAAGAGAAATGCCGCGACTCGCAGCGCGGCGGAGCATGACGTTTCCTTCAGGGCACATCCGTGAACAATGGCATTCTGCTGGCGCTGCTCGCCTACGCGACCTATTCGTGGAGCGACGCGGCGATCAAGGCGCTCGGCGGCGGCCTGACGATCTTCGAGATCGGCTTCTTCCAGACGGCGATCGCCGCCGCCTGCATCTTCTTCGCCAAGCCGCCGCATGAACGCTGGCGCCACTTCTGGCGGATGTCCCGGCCCTGGGCGGTGCAGGCCCGTGCCGTCTCGGGCCTGCTGTCCGGCGTGCTGAGCGTGCTCGCCTTCACCACCATACCGCTCGCCGATACCTATGCGCTGGTCTTCCTGGCGCCGCTTCTCGTGACGATCCTCTCGATGGTCGTCCTGAAGGAGCAGGTCGGTCCGTGGCGCTGGTTCGCTGTGGTCGCGGGGTTCTGCGGTGTCATGCTGGTGGTCCGGCCGGGATTTCGCGTGCTCGAATACGGACACCTCGCGGCATTGACGCTGGCATTCCTGGGTGCTGCGACGATGGTGCTGATGCGCTCGCTGTCCAACCGCGAACAGCAGACCACGATGCTCGGCTTCGTGATCCTCTACATCATCGTCTTCAACGGGGTGATGATGGCGTTCACCTCGGCGCGCCTGCCGACCTTGCCCGAAACGGGCATCCTGCTGATCGCCGGCGTATTTTCGGCGACCGGCCATATCTTCCTGCTGCGGGCGACGCGCTTCGCCCAGGCCAATCAGCTCGCGCCGACCCAGTACACGCAGATCATGTGGGCGGTCGTGCTCGGCGCGATGATCTTCGACGAGACGCCCGACCTATGGTCGATCGTCGGCCTGGCGATCATCGCGGCGTCGGGTCTGCTGACGGTGGTGCGCGAGCGAATCCGCCTGGGCACGGTGCGCTGGAACCCGTTCTACCGGAACCGGATCTGACGCAGGCTCCCCGAGAGGCTCACGCCCCGCCGCGATTCCAGCCGCGCGCCCGCTCGCCGAACATCTCGTAGCCGCTTTCCGTGACCGCCACCGTGTCCTCGAGCTTGATGAAGCCGCGGGACGGGTGGAGCATGGTCGTCTCGACCGACAGCACCATGCCGGCCTCCAGCGGCTGCTCCGCGTCGACGCCGTCGTATTTCACCGGATGGTCGGTCATCAGGAACGGCACTTCATGGGTGATGACGCCCATGCCGTGCGCGAAGAAGTCGGTATAGGCGGCGATCGGCGATGCCTTGCGTGCCGCCTCTCCCGCCTCGACCAGCTCGCCGCCGAGCGCGCCGGCCCTGATCTTGGCGAACGACTTCTGCTGGATGGCATCGACCTCGGCCAGCAGATCCTGCAGTTCGGCGTCCGGCTCGCCCAGCACGCCCATGCGGCAGAGGTCGCCGATATAGCCGTGGTAGTTGCCGCCGGAATCGATCGACAGCACTTCGCCCTTCTTCCAGGCCTGGTCGGAACCGGCGCGGTTGTGAGAGGCGCCGAGGGTCAGCAGGCAATATTCGAATTGCACGCCGCGCTCCGTCTCCTCGCGGCGCAGCCTGTCGATGATCTGGTGCTTGGTCGATCCCTCATGCGCCCACTGGATGGCGGCGAGCATGGAATCGGTGATGAGCTCCGACGCCGTGCGCAACAGGTCGAGTTCTTGGCGCGACTTCACCGCCCGCAGCCGCTCGAACACGCCGGTCGCGTCGACGAGTTTGGTGCTGTTGCCGAGCTGCGCCATGACCTCATGCGCATCGGTGGGCAGGAAGGACGGCTCGATGCCGATGCGCGCCCCCGGCTTGGCGAGTTTGCGCAGATGGTCGACCGCGACCTCCGCGGCGTCCTTGCTGCCCCATGTGGCGGGGAGGAAGGTCGGCGTCCAGAACGGGCGGTTGGCATGCTCGCCGCCTTCCATGCGGTTGGCGACATAGGCCGCGTTCTCCGGCTTGCCCTTCTCGTAGACCAGCACCGGCAGGTAGCGGCTGTGGCCGATCGCATCCATCGCCGCGAAGAAGATGAACTTGTAGCCGCCGAGCAGGTACTGGACATTGTGCTTGGAGGTAGCGACCAGAATGTCGATGCCGGCGGCATCCATCAGCCGATCGAGCTTGGCCGCGTCGAACGGAATGACGATCTCGGACGAAGTCTGTGATTTGATGTTCATGATCTCTCTCCCTGATCCCTGATTAAAGGCTCGGGCGCGATGCCGCAACGGCATTGCCGTCATCAGGCGGTTCCGGGCTCGTCCTTGCCGACGGCTGGTCCGCCCACTGAACGGCCTTGTAGTCGAAGCCGTATTCCAGCGTCGGCTTCACCACCTGAAAATACGGCGACAGGTCGAAATCGCGCGGCGTGTAGAGCGAATGATGGCGGATGTGCAGGATCTCCTGCCGTGAATAGCTGGATTGAGCAGAGGCGCGGCCGGGCGCCCGGGTGATCTCCGGCAGGATCGGATAGCGGATCTGCTCGAACCCCATGGCGATCAGCGTCGAGCAGATGGCGCGCGTCGGGTCGCCTGAACCGAAGGCCAGCATGCGGCGGCGCCAGCGCACCGGCACGGGCGGCGTCGGCATGAAATAGCGCAGCATGTCGACGATGTTCTTCATGTCGTATTTCAGGCCGATCCGCTCGACCATGAAGCGCACGAGCAGGTCGCGATCGTCCGGCGACAGGCCGTGGGCGCGGCAGATCCGGGTGTTGTAGGTGCGGTACTTGCCGAGCGGAACCGCGACGCAGCCCTCGCCGAGATTGACCTCGATCAGGCGCGGCCGCTCCGATCCGTTGGCCGGCTCGGGCAGGGCGTCGCCGACATAGAGTGCCGAATGCGACCAGGTCGACTGGGTCAGATATTTGATTGCGGCCGATATGCGCTGGTTGCCTTCGATCAGCAGCACGTCGCCCGGCATCAGCGTCCGCCGCAGCGTGTCGGGATCGGATGGCGTGTAGGGCTCGTACCCCGAGGAAGCCTGTTGCAGCCGAGCCGCGAGGAAACAGCCGAAACGGTCGAGCAGCGTGTCCTTCGATCGATCCATTCCGTCCTCCGGGCGCGACTATATCCGTGCAGTCCCAAAGGTGAAGCCGACAGGACGTCACGTGAACGGCATTGACATTAATCAATCGATTGATTAAATTGACCGCATGAAACCCCCCATCGCCTCGCCCGCCGCCGAGCAGACACGAAACGCCCTGGTGACGGCCGCCTTGCGCCTTTTCGGACTGCAGGGCTTCGACGGCACCTCGACGCGGGAGATCGCCGCTGCCGCGAATGCGAACATCGGCTCCATCGCCTATCACTTCGGCGGCAAGGACGGGCTGCGCATGGCGGCGGCCGACCACATCGTCACCACCATCCAGAGTATCGCCGCGCCGGCGATCGGACAGATCCAGGAGGCGCTCGAGACCGGCATGTCGCCGGCCGATGCACACAGGAGGCTCGACGTCGTCGTCGAGCGGATGGTCGGCTTCATCGCGGCGCGGCCGGAAGCGGGTGAGATCGTGCTGTTCGTGTTGCGGGAACTGAGCCGCCCCAGCGCGGCGCTCGACCGCATCTATGCCGGCGTCTTCGAGCCGGTGCACCGGCAGCTTTGCCTTCTTTGGGAGCAGGCGACCGGCGAGCCGGCCGAGAGCGAGCGCACCCGCCTTACCGTGTTCACGCTGATCGGGCAGGCGGTCTACTTCCGGATCGGCCGCGAGGCCGTGCTGCGCCGCATGGGCTGGAACGAGATCGGCCCGGGCGAGGCCGGCAAGCTCGTCGAGGTGATCAAGGGCAATCTCGACGCCATCGTCGCGGCGCGAAGAAGGGACAGGCCATGAGCTTCCTGTGCGGCATCGCCGTCGTTTCCGCGCTGCTGCCGGGCTGCGCGCCGCCGCCGCCGCTCGCGGTCGGCTATGTCGAAGGGGAATATGTGCTGCTCGCGCCGACCGATGTCGCGCAGGTCACCGACGTGAAGGTCCGGCGCGGCGAGCGGGTCGCGGCCGGCATGCCGCTGGCGGCGCTCGAGGACGGCGATGCCCGCATCGCCGTCCAGCAGGCGGAAGCGGCATTGGCGCAGGCGCAGGCGCAACTGGCCGATCTGCGGCTGGGCAAGCGCCCCGAGGAGCTGGCGGTGCTCGAGGCGGCGGTGGCTTCGGCGGAGGCGCAGGCGGCGGAATCGGATCGGGTTCTCGCCCGCATCAACGACCTCTACGAGCGCGGCATCGCGACCAAGGCGGAATACGACAAGGCGGTCACGGCGGTCGAGCAGTCCGGTGCTGCCCTGCGCCAGGCCAGGGCCAACCTTGCGGTGGCGGGCCTCGCGGCTCGGCCGGAAACGATCCGCGCGGCGGAAAACCAGGTCAAGCAGGCGATCGCCGGGCTCGACCAGGCGAAATGGCGGCTCGGCCGCCGGGCGATCGCGGCACCCGCCGCCGGCCGCATCGACGACGTCATCCGCACGCCGGGGGACATGGCCGGGCCGAGCGCGCCCGTGCTGTCGCTGCTGCCCGACGGGGCGGTCAAGCTCAAGCTCTACGTGCCCGAGATGGCCTTCTCCTCCGTGCAGATCGGTTCGCAACTGGCGGTGCATTGCGACGGATGTCCGGCCGGGCTGACGGCCAGCGTCAGCTACGTCTCTCCCGATCCCGAGTTCACCCCGCCGGTCATCTACTCGCTCGAGACGCGGCAGAAGCTCGTCTATCTGGTCGAGGCCCGGCCCGATCCGGGCGCCGCGATCCTGCAGCCCGGCCAGATCGTCGACGTTGAAATAGCGAATAGCGAATAGCGAATAGCGAATAGCGAATAGCGAATAGCGAATAGCGAATAGCGAGGGTCGAGCGTCGCGCCGGCAAGTCAATGATTTTCTTCGCTACTCGCTGCTCGCTGTTTGCGTCCGCCCTGAAGAGCGCCAAACATGACAGCCGCCGCCATCTCAGTCCGCAACCTCGTCAAGCGCTTCGGCGAAAAGACGGTGGTCGATCACGTCTCGATGGAGGTGACGGAAGGCGAGATCGTCGGCTTCCTCGGCCCGAACGGGTCGGGGAAGACCACGACGATTCGCATCGTCTGCGGTCTCCTCACGCCCGACGAGGGAGAGGGGTCGGTGCTCGGCTACGATCTGCGGCGCGAAGCGCTGAAGATCAAGCGCGAGGTCGGCTACATGACCCAGAAATTCTCCTTCTACGAAGACCTGACGATCGCCGAAAACCTCGAATTCGTCGCCCGTCTCTATCGGCTGAACCCGCTCAGGCGGCATGTCGATGAGACGCTGGCCGATCTCGGGCTGACATCCCGGCGCAACCAGCTCGCCGGCACGCTGTCCGGCGGCTGGAAACAGCGCCTCGCGCTCGCCGCCTGCATCATGCACAAGCCGAAACTGCTTCTCCTCGACGAGCCGACGGCGGGCGTCGACCCGAAGGCGCGGCGCGAGTTCTGGGACGAGATCCATCGCCTGGCGCGCGGCGGCCTCACCGTCCTGGTCTCCACACACTACATGGACGAGGCGGAGCGCTGCCACCGCATCAGCTACATCTCCTACGGGCGGATGCTCGCCAGCGGCACCGTCGCGGAGGTGGTCCGCAATGCCGGACTGACGACCTTCGTGGTCGAGGGCGAGCATCTCGACGAGGTCTCGAAGCTGCTGGCCGGCAAGCCCGGCGTCGAGCAGATCGCGCCCTTCGGCACCACCCTGCATGTCGTCGGTTCGGATGCCGTGGCGCTCAAGGCGTCCCTGGACGCGGTCGCGCAGCGTCCGGGCGTCTCGGCAAGTCCCGGCGAAACCAGCCTGGAGGACGTCTTCATCCAGTTCATGTCCGGATCGAAGGACAATATGGGGTGAGGCGTTTCCGGGAAGTCCTCACCCCCCTCTGGCCTGCCGGCCATCTCCCCCTCAAGGGGGGAGATAACCCGGCTGTCTTGGCTTCGCCAATCGAGGAGGTCTCAGAACGGGCTGCGACGTCGACGCTTCCAATCTCCCCCCTTGAGGGGGAGATGGCCGGCAGGCCAGAGGGGGGTGTCCGCAGGCGCCCTATAAACGGTGGTCTGGCATGAACCCGCTCTTCTCCCTGTCGCGCCTCGGCGCCATGCTGATCAAGGAGTTCATCCAGATGCGGCGCGACCGCATCACCTTCGCCATGATGCTGGGCATCCCGCTGGTGCAGCTCGTGCTGTTCGGCTTCGCCATCAACAACGACCCGAAGTCGCTGCCGGCCGTGCTGGTGGCCACCAGCAACGACCACTACACCCGCGCCATGGTCTCGGCGCTGGAGATGACCGGCTATTACCGTTTCGACCATGTTGCCCGCAATGCCGCGGAGGCCGAGGCGCTGATGGCCAAGGGCGATGTGTCCTTCGTGGTGACGATCCCGTCCGACTTCCAGCGGCGCGTCGAGCGCGGTGACGCGCCGCAGATCCTGATCGAGGCCGACGCCACCGATCCGGCCGCCGCCGGCGGAGCGATATCGACGCTCGGGACCGTTGCCGGCCAGGCCCTGCTGCGTGAGCAGGGCCGACAGGCGATAACGGCGGAGAACGTCGCCGGTCGGCTGCAGGTGGTCGTCCACCGGCGCTACAATCCCGAGGGCATCTCGCAATACAACATCGTGCCGGGCCTGCTCGGCGTCATCCTGCAGATGACGCTGGTGATGATGACGTCGATCGCGCTGACCCGCGAGACCGAGCGCGGCACGATGGAGAACCTGTTGGCCATGCCCGCCTCGCCGGCCGAAATCATGCTTGGCAAGGTGCTGCCTTATCTCGCGGTCGGCGCGGTGCAGGTCGCGGTCGTGCTGGTTGCGGCGAAGCTGCTGTTTTCCGTGCCGTTCGTCGGCTCGCTGTCGCTGCTGGTCGGCGCGATCTCCGTCTTCGTGCTGGCGCTGGTGCTGCTCGGCTACACGATCTCGACCGTGGCACGCACCCAGATGCAGGCCATGCAGCTCACCTTCTTCTTCTTCCTGCCGTCGATCCTGCTGTCGGGTTTCATGTTCCCCTATCGCGGCATGCCCGGCTGGGCGCAGGCGCTCGGCGAGATCCTGCCGCTGACCCATTTCCTGCGCATCACCCGGGCGGTGATGCTGAAGGGAGCGGACTGGCCGGCCATCGCCAACGAGGTTGCCGGGCTCGGCGTCTTCGTCGTGGTGTTCGCCGGCCTCGCGCTGATGCGCTTCCGGCGGACGCTCGACTGAGCCGCGGCGGGTTCAGGAGCGAAAGCGCGGCGGATTGCCGTAGCGGTTCGGCCCAGGCGTTCCCGGCATGAAGCACAGTGCCAGGAAGGCGACGATCGAGATCACCGGGATGAACAGCGCCGCCGCCAGGATGCCTGGCCGGTCGATGTCGTGCAGGCGCTTCACGCCGAGCGCGACATTCGACCAGAGCGAGGCGAGGAAGACCACCCAGAAGGCCGACGCCCAGGCCTGTCCGGCGGCGCTGCCCTCGGGCTCCAGCGTGAAGCGATAGAGGAAAAACGCCTGGACGATCGCCAGGAACAGCCCCGCCAGAAAGTAGAGGGCGCGTCCGAGGCGCCCCTCGAAGCGGAAAAACAGCCAGATGAAGAGAGAGGTTTCAGGCAAGCGGGTCCGGTCCGAATCTGTTCGGCCCTCGCGTCCCCTGCAGAATGCCGAGTTCGACGAGAAGCCATATGCCGCCGATTATCGGCACCAAGACGATGAGCGTCCACCAGCCCGACTTGTCCCGGTCGTGCCAGCGTTTCGCATAGACGCTGAAGACCGGATAGAGCATGGCCAGGACGTAGAGAACGTAAACGTAGCCGTAGGGCAGATTCTGGATCGTCGTGCCGATCAGATTGTCGATGATCATCGCGATGATCGCGCCGACGAAGAACACGCCGATACACGCCCAGAACTTCGCCCGGTTGATACGGCCTTCAAAGCTGGTGAGAAGATATTTCCAGTCCATTCACCCCTCCTGTCGAACCTCGACGCGGCATGTTGCGCCGCGCTGCCGGAAGGTGCGCGTGAATCGCCGAATTTTCAATCTCTCAAAAGCTCGTTGATCGATGTCTTCGACCGTGTCTTCTCGTCGACGCGCTTGACGATCACCGCGCAGTAGAGGCTCGGGCCGGGTTCGCCGCCGGGCAGAGGCTTGCCCGGCATGGTGCCGGCGACCACCACGGAATGGGCCGGCACCTCGCCATAAAACACCTCGCCGGTGGCGCGATCGACGATCTTGGTCGACTTGCCGATGAACACGCCCATGCCGAGCACCGCGCCCTCGCGCACGATGCAGCCCTCGACCACCTCGGAGCGCGCCCCGATGAAGCAATTGTCCTCGATGATCGTCGGTCCGGCCTGCAGCGGCTCCAGCACGCCGCCGATGCCGACGCCGCCGGACAGATGCACGTTCTTGCCGATCTGCGCGCAGGAACCCACCGTCACCCAGGTGTCGACCATCGTGCCGCTGTCGACATAGGCGCCGACATTGACGAAGGACGGCATCAGGATCGCGTTCGGCGCGATGTAGGCGGACCGCCGGACGATGGCGCTCGGAACCGCGCGGAATCCGGCCTTCTCGAAATCGACAGCGCTCCAGCCGTCGAACTTGGACGGCACCTTGTCCCACCACGAAGCCGCACCCGGGCCGCCCGAGATGAGCTCGTTCGGGTTCAGCCGGAACGACAGCAGCACCGCCTTCTTCAGCCACTGGTTCACCGTCCACGCCCCGTCGGCCTGCCGCTCGGCGACGCGGACCTCGCCGCGGTCGAGCAGCGCCAGCGCGTGCTCGACTGCCTCGCGGACCTCGCCCCGCGTCGCGGGCGACACGCTGGCGGGGTCGCCGAACGCCTTCTCGATCGTGCGTTCGAGGCTCGACAGGTCGGGCTTCGCCATTCGGGTCTCCGTTACGCGCTGTTAAGGGCTGGGGCCTAGGCTCGGACGCCGCTTGGCCAAAACGGCGCGGACCCTAAGTCAACGGGTCCGGGGGGTCAATCGCGACAGCGCCACGGGACGGCGCGGACGGACGACTGGGGACACGCGTCGCATGAATCCGATGGAGAAGGCCGGCTGGTCGCCGCTGCCGCATTCCGACGAGGATCTCGAGCGCGCCGAGAACGCGCCCGACACGCCGCAGACGCGCGCCTCCACCTACCGGCTCGCCTGGAACGACGTGGATTTCATGACGCGGCGCGAACTGCGCGCCGTGCGCCTGCAGCTCGAGCTGCTGAAACCGGAGATGATCCTGGCCGAGCGCGGCATCCGCTCCACCGTCGTGATGTTCGGCGGCGCCCGCATCCCGGAGCCGGGCGGCGACGCCTGGGCCGCCAAGAACGAGACGCAGAAGCGGAATCTCGAGAAGAACAGCCGCTACTACGAGGAGGCCCGCAAGTTCGCGCGGCTCTGCTCGCAGCAGGCGGCGGCGTCCTACTACCGCGAGTATGTCGTGGTGACCGGCGGCGGGCCGGGCGTCATGGAAGCCGGCAACCGCGGCGCCGACGACGTCGGCGCGCCGTCGATCGGCCTCAACATCGTGCTTCCCCACGAGCAGGCGCCGAACGCCTTCGTGTCACCCGAGCTCTGCTTCAACTTCCACTACTTCGCCATCCGCAAGATGCATTTCATCATGCGCGCCAAGGCCGTCGCCGTCTTCCCCGGCGGCTTCGGCACGATGGACGAGTTCTTCGAGACGCTGACGCTGATCCAGACCGGGCGCATGGAGCGGGTGCCGGTCATCCTGTTCGGCAGCGAGTTCTGGCATCGCGCCCTCGACCTCGACTTCCTCGCCGAACAGGGCACGATCTCGCCCGGCGACCAGCACATCATCAACTATGCCGACACCGCCGCGGAGGCGTGGGACGTCATCAGCGCCTTCTACGGCATCGACCAGCCAGTTTGACGCACTGGCGCCGGCCAAGCCGTCGGGCTATGGGTGCGGCATGAGGAACTCGGCGAAACCGTCATGGTTTGCACGGCTGAGGCGCGACCAGCGCCTGTTCGCCGCGCTCGCCCTGTTCCTGCTCTTCGCCCACACGCTGCAGCCGCTGGCAACCGCGCAGGCTGCCACCAACGGCCATCTCGTCATCTGCTCAGCGATCGGCGCGGAGCCGCTGCCAGACGGCACGCCGGTCCACCATGAAGGCTGCGGAGAATGCGTCGTCGGCGCCTGCGGCCTGAAGACGCTCGCCAAGGCGATCGTCGTCGCCGTCCCGGCCTGGGAGCCGGTTCTCGCCGTCGCCGAGGCGCCGCCGCATTCACGCCACACAATCAGCCCCCAGTCCCTGCCGCCCGAACGGCCGCCGGGCATACGCGCACCCCCCTCCTTCGCCTGAAACACCGGTCGGCCGCGCAATCCTGCGCGGGTCGTCATGTCATTTCAGACGTCATAGGAGATCATCATGCGTCGTTACGTTCTTCCCCTGGCCGCAGCCTGCGCGCTCACGGCCGTTTCCATCGTCACCGCCTTCGCCCACTCCACGCTGGAGAAGGCGGAAGCGCCGGCCGGTTCCTACAAGGCCGTCCTGCGCATCCCGCACGGCTGCGACGGCCAGGCCACCCATACGGTCAGGATCGACCTGCCCGAAGGCTTCATCGGCGCCAAGCCGATGCCCAAGGCCGGCTGGCAGGTCGCCACCGAAAAGGGCGACTACGCCAAGACCTACAAATTGCACGGCAAAGACGTCTCGTCGGGCCTCAAGTCGGTCACCTGGAGCGGCGGCGACCTGCCGGACGACTTCTACGAGGAATTCGTCGTCAACGGTTCCCTGTCGGCCGATCCCGGCGCGAAGCTGCCCTTCATCGTCACGCAGCTCTGCAAGGACGGCCAGGTGGCGTGGAACGAGATCGCGGCCGAGGGCCAGGATCCGCATTCGCTCAAGCATCCCGCTCCCTTCGTGACCATCGCGGCGGCGGCAGACGACGGCCATGGCGGCCACATGGCGGCGGACGCGGTCAAGGTCGGTGACCTGACGCTCACCGGCGGCTGGCTGCGCGCCATGCTTCCCGGCCAGCCGGCGGGCGGCGGCTTCGTGACGATCGCCAATGGCGGTTCGACCCCGGACCGGATGATCGGCGTCTCGACCACGGCCGCCGGTAAGTCCGAGATGCACACGATGGAGATCAAGAACGACGTGATGGTCATGCGTCCGGTCGAAGGCGGCATCGAGATCCCGGCCGGCCAGATCGTAGAGCTGAAGCCCGGCGGCCTGCACCTGATGTTCATGCAGGTGAAGGAGCCGTTCAGGGAGGGCGCGACAATCGCCGTCACGCTCGAATTCGAGAAGGCCGGCAAGGTCGAGTTGCAGCTGCCGGTCAAGGCGGCCGCCGACGCCCACGGGCACTGATTTCGATCAGCGAACCTCGTCCGCGTCGCGCTTCCCGGGAACCGTCTCCGGTTCCCGGTCCGGCGCGGCGGGCCGGTGGACGAGGCTCACCAACACGAAGGAAATGATCATCAGCAGATACCAGGCGCCGAGCTTCGACAGCGAGACCGGCGTCCAGCCGTTCGCCTGCGAGGGATAGATCCACGCCCGCGACCAGGTGGCGATGTTCTCGGCGAACCAGATGAACAGCGCCACCAGCAGGAAACCGACCAGCAGCCGCATCTGGTGGCGGCCGCGAAAGACGCGGTAGTGGACGCGCGTCCTGCGAAACAGCACGAAGGCGAAGGCGAACAGGCCCCAGCGCGCATCGAAGACGAAGTGATGCGTGAAGAAGTTGATGTAGATCGCCACCGCCAGCACCACCGTCGCTGCGAGCGACGGGTAATCCGTGTAGCGCATGTCGAAGATGCGCGTGATGCGGGCGATGTAGGAGCCGACGGCGGCATACATGAAGCCCGAGAACAACGGCACGCCCATGATCCGGAAGAAGGCTTCCTCCGGATAGATCCACGAGCCGGCGCTGGTCTTGAACAGTTCCATCGCCGTTCCGACCAGATGGAAGACGAGGATGACCAACGCCTCCCTCGGCGTCTCCAGCTTGAAGGCGAGCAGTGCGGCCTGGATCGACAGCGCGGCGAGGAACAGGAAATCGTAGCGCTCGATCGGCGCGGCCTGCGGCCACAAGAGAGCCGTCAGGATCATTATCCCCAGGAGCGCGCCGCCGAACAGGCAGGCCCAGGCCTGTTTCAGGCCGAAGACGACGAACTCGACGAGTGCTCCCGAAACGCCGCCTTGCGGCAGCCGGTCGAGCACCCGGTGGGCGGCCGCATCGATCCGCGCCTCGACGGAGGTGAAGCGCTTCAAGCGGAGGCCTGTCCCAGAATGGTGCGCAGGAAGGACGTCAGGTCGTCGGTGACGTAGTCGACCTCGTCGTCGAGGGCTGGGTCACGCTCCCAGATCTCGGAGAAGGTCGGCTCGAAATTGTTCGGCACGATCAGCACCGTCGTCATGCCGAGCGCCTTGGGCACGACGAGGTTGCGCGCCAGGTCCTCGAACATGACGGCATTCGGACCGGCGATCTTGTGCAGCTCGACGAACTTCTCGTAGGTGCCCCGCGCCGGCTTGGGCGTCAGCCCCGCCGCGACGATATCGAAGATGTCGTCGAACTCGTCGAGCACGCCGAGCTGCCGCGCGGTCCGCTCCGCGTGCCCGCGGTCGCCATTGGTGAAGATGAACTTGCGCCCCGGCAGCGCCTTGATCGCCTGGCCGAGCTCCGGGTTCGGCTTGACCCAGGAATAGTCGATGTCATGCACCTTCTGCAGGAATTCGTCCGGGTCGATGCGGTGCCTCTCCATCAGGCCGTTCAGCGTCGTGCCGTATTCGAGATAGAGTTCCTTCTGCAGCACCCTCGCCTCGTCGCGCGGCAGTTGCAGAAGCTCCGCCACATAGGCCGTCATCTTCACGTCGATCTGCGCGAACAGGTTCGAATGATGCGGATAGAGCGTGTTGTCGAGGTCGAACACCCAGTCGGTGACATGGGAGAAGCGGGCGGGTGAAGGGCTGTTGGTCATGCCGTTCCATACTTCATCGCGATGACGGTCGAAAAGCGGCAATGCATTGCATCCGCCCACCGCCTCGACAGCCGGATCAGAAATCCTCGGAAATCAGGAAGCCTTCCTCGAAGCCGGCGCGATAATACGGCCGCCAGAGATCGAGGCTGTCGCGCAGCGCGCGTCGGAGCGCTACTCGCGCATCGCGGTCCAGAAGGGAGCCTTTCGAAAAGAGTTCGGGCCGGGACAACGCGAGTTTCTCAAGTCCGTGCGACAGGCTCCGTCGGGTCTCCTCGCTCATGGCAAGCCCGTTCGCGAGCCGCAGAACTTCGGTCAGGCCGGCGGGCAGGCTGCGGTTCGCCTCGAAGGGTCCCAGCGAACGCTCCAAACCGATTGCATCGACGCCGATCATGCCCAGGAAATCGTCGAGAATGCTGCCGTCGGGCCACTGCCGCTCGTCGTAGGGCGCCAGAACGAGCCGATGTCCGTCGGCGGCGGCCCACTTGGTCAGATTGGAGTGGTAGGTGGGATCGTAGTTTCCCCTTTCCTCGATCGGCGCGACCCGTCGACCATGTCGCACCATCTGGTTGAAGGCTGAGACGAGGCGATCGTCGGGCGCGCGCAGATAGGCGATGAAGGTCGCCTGCAAGCCCCCGATCGCGTGAAGGAAGGGCGCCGGATCGAAGGCATGTTTCGAAAAGCTCTCCGAACTCACGATGCAGATGTCGCAGCCCGCCGCGGCGGCCGCGTCGATGTAACGGTTCAGCAGTGCGGATGCAGCCGGGTCCGAATGCAGGAATGCGTGTCCGAGAAGGGTGTGATTGGTCGTCGCCTCCCACCCCAGATACCACGCGCCGCGCTGCCGCAGGGCAGCGTGATTCTTGTGCAGGGAGGCTTGAAGGGCCGACGTGCCCGTCTTGTGCGGCCCGACGTGAATAAAAAGTCTCATCTGCCCGCTTGTGAATGGCCGCCCGGATGGCGCCGGATTTTCCGGACGCTAGCTCCCGGCGCGGGACGTGTCCATGCCGACGGACGTTCGGACGAGCGGCATTCTGGGGTCGAACGCGGGGAAGGTGAACGAACGTCTTCACCCTGAGGCGGCGGCGCCGAACTCTACAGTCCCATTCAGGATCAAAGTCGGATAACGAAGCTGGGTGACAGTCGCTCGGGTCCTGGGGAATCTCGCTTGAAAGCGTCGCCGCTTCACCCTCTCACGTCCTTGCGCTTCTTCGCCGCCGCGGCAATCGTGACGGGACACATGACGTCTTCGAGCCTTGGGGGGTTGCCGGGGGACGGTCGATACGGGCTCGGCGTCGGCTTCTTCTTCGTTCTTTCCGGCTTCATCCTGACCTATGTCTACCGGGATTTCACCGGCCATTCCGTGAGGTCGTTCTATGTCGCCAGATTTGCCCGGCTCTGGCCTGTCCACCTCGTCACGTTCCTCATTGCCGCGCTCGTTATCCAGCCCAACGCCCTGTTTTCTCCCCTTTACGCGATAACCGCGCCGATCAACCTCCTGATGCTCCACGCATGGATACCTATCAATGGACTCGTCTTCTCGTGGAACGCGCCGTCGTGGAGCATTTCGGCCGAACTCTGGTTCTATATCCTGTTTCCGTTTCTGGCCGCGACGAGCCGCTTGGGGATGTGGTTCGTGGGGCTGACGCTCATTGCTGCAATCATCGTCATTTCCGTTCCGCCAGTGCCGTCCCGACCATTCGAGTTCTGGCACGTTCATGTGATCCTGCAACACCCGGCAGTGCGGGTGGTGGAGTTCGTAGTCGGCGTAGCCGCAGGGCGGCTTTTCAACGCGGGGCGCCGCATCGAGGGCAACTCGACGCTCCTCGAGGTCGCCGCCATTGCCGGTGTCGCGTTCTACGCCGTCACCTCGACGGCAGTCCAAGCGGCGATCGCCGGTGCCGGTCACGAGAAGATCGGCCTCTGGTACGGCCAGTCCGGCGGGGTGCTTGTCTTTGCCTTCGCCATCTTCGTCTTTGCCCAGAACGGCGGATTGATCTCGCAGGCACTTTCCGTCCGGGCGCTGGTGTTGCTCGGCGAGATCAGCTTCTCGACCTACATGCTGCATCAGCTGCTCATTCGCGCCGCTTTGAAGTATGACTGGCTATCCTATCTCGGGCGGCCGGCCACGATTATCGTCGTGCTTGTCCTGATCTATGTCGGATCGTGGCTGCTCTGGCGCTTCATCGAGGTCCCGTGCCGCAGAGCGATCATCGCGAAGGCTGCCCAGCCGATCTCGCTAAAACTCTAACGATCGGCTGAACCTGAACTTCAGTCCGATCTGCGATCAGTCGCAATCATGGAACGCAGCTTGATTTCAGTCTTCGTCAAGGCAGGTGTGGCAACGGCCCTGTCGATCGTCGCATCGCTCGCCGTCGTGGCCGGCATGGGCGTCGAGATCTCCGGCGCGTCGCTCTGGCTGCCGATCCTGTGCCCGCTTGTCATCGCCTTCCCGGCAAGCTCCTTCACCTACTGGCAGAAGCATCGGCTGCGGCTGCTCAACGAACAGTTGCGCACCGCCCACGCCGCGCTGGAACAGGCGAACGCGAGGCTCGCCGAGAAAGCCCGGCGCGACGTGATGACCGGTTTCCTCAATCGCGAGGCATTCTTCTCCGCCCTCGACGCGACGCGGCGCAAGCCCAACCGCGGCGCGCTGCTGCTCGTCGATGCCGACCACTTCAAGCGGATCAACGACAATTTCGGCCATCTCGTCGGCGACGACGCCCTGCTCGACATAGCCGCCGCCATCGGCCGCGCCACCAATGCCGCGGATATCGTGGGGCGAATCGGCGGCGAGGAATTCGCCGTCTTCCTCGTCGGGGCGAGCAGCGACAAGGCAGAGAAGGCGGCCGAACGCATTCGCGCCGAGGTCGAGGCAATCGGTTTCATGCCGGCGCAGGGAACGACACTCAAGCTCACGATCAGCGTCGGCGGAACCGTCTGCTGGCCGGAT
>JAHBYY010000150.1 GCA_019635715.1 Rhizobiaceae bacterium
AGAACAGCACGTCCTGGCCCTCGGCGTCGCGGAAGTACTCCGCCACGGTGAGGCCCGACAGGCCGACGCGGGCACGCGCGCCCGGCGGCTCGTTCATCTGGCCGTAGACCAGCGCCACCTTCGAGCCCGAGGTCGTGCCGTCGTCGTTGAGCTTGATGACGCCCGACTCGATCATCTCGTGATAGAGGTCGTTGCCCTCGCGGGTGCGCTCGCCCACGCCGGCGAACACCGACACGCCGCCATGCGCCTTGGCGACGTTGTTGATCAGCTCCATGATGGTCACGGTCTTGCCGACGCCGGCGCCGCCGAACAGGCCGATCTTGCCGCCCTTGGCGTAGGGCGCGAGCAGGTCGATGACCTTGATGCCGGTGATCAGGATCGCCGCTTCCGTCGACTGGTCGACATAGGCCGGAGCCGGGGCGTGGATCGGACGCAGCTCGACGGCATCGACCGGGCCCTCTTCATCGACGGGCTCGCCGATGACGTTGATGATGCGGCCGAGCATGCCGGGTCCGACCGGCACCTGGATCGGCAGTCCGGTGTCCGACACCGCCTGCCCGCGGACCAGACCTTCGGTCGAGTCCATCGCGATGCACCGGACCGTGTTCTCGCCGAGATGCTGGGCGACTTCGAGCACCAGGCGATTGCCCTGGTTGTCGGTCTCCAGCGCGTTCAGGATCGCCGGCAGGTGATCCTCGAACGCCACGTCGACGACGGCGCCGATGACCTGCCGGACCTTGCCCTGCGCGCCGGATGCCGCTGCCGCCTTCGCCTTCGCTGCGGCCGGAGCCTTGGGGGTCGCTGCCTTTGCCATGTCTGTCTACCCTTCTCGTCCGTATCTGTGCAGCCGCGGAATCCGCCCCTCCGGGCGGCGCGGCGCTAGAGCGCCTCGGCGCCCGAAATGATCTCGATCAGTTCCTTGGTGATCTGCGCCTGGCGCTGGCGGTTGTACGTGATCGACAGCTTGTTGATCATGTCGCCGGCATTGCGCGTCGCATTGTCCATCGCGCTCATCTTGGCGCCCATCTCGCCGGCTGCGTTCTCGAGCAGCGCGCGGAAGATCTGCACGGCGATGTTGCGCGGGATCAGGTCGGCCAGGATCTCGCCCGGCTCCGGTTCGTATTCATACACCGCGCCGGCGTCGCCGCCGCTGGCCGGAGCCGCGGCCGGAACCAGTTGCTGGGCCGTCGGAATCTGCGAGATCACCGACTTGAACTGCGAATAGAACAGCGTGCAGACGTCGAACTGACCCTGCTCGAACAGATGGATCACCTTCTTGGCGATCGCGTCCGCATTGACGAAGCCGAGCGTCTTGACCTCGCGCAGATCGACCCGATCGATGATCAGGCTGCCGAAGTCGCGGCGCAGGATGTCGTAGCCCTTCTTGCCGACGCAGATGATCTTCACCTGCTTGCCGGCCGCCAGCAGCTTCCGGATATGATCGCGGGCGAAGCGCGCGATCTGGCTGTTGAAGCCGCCGCACAGACCGCGCTCGGCCGTGGCGACGATCAGCAGATGGACGTCGTCCTTGCCCGTGCCGGTCATCAGCGCCGGGGCATCCCCGCCGCCGCCGACCGCCTGGGTGATGTTGGCCAGCACGGCGCCCATGCGCTCGGAATAGGGACGCGCAGCCTCGGCAGCCTCCTGGGCGCGGCGCAGCTTCGCCGCGGCGACCATCTGCATCGCCTTGGTGATCTTCTGCGTCGCCTTCACCGAAGCGATGCGGTTGCGTAGGTCCTTTAGCGAAGGCATAGAGCCCGTCCCGTCCCGTCAGTCTCAGGCGAAGTTCTTGGCGAAGGCGTCGATTGCCGCCTTCAACTTGCCGCGCAGATCGTCCGACAGGGCCTTTTCGGCGCGGATCGCGTCGAGCACCGCCTTGCCTTCGGAACGCATATAGGCCAGCAGACCCTGCTCGAACTTGCCGACCTGGTTGACGGCGAGCTTGTCGAGGTAGCCGTTGACGCCGGCGAAGATCACCGCGACCTGCTCCTCCGTCTTCAGCGGCGAGAACTGCGGCTGCTTGAGCAACTCGGTCAGGCGGGCGCCGCGGTTCAGCAGGCGCTGCGTGGCGGCATCGAGGTCGGAGCCGAACTGCGCGAACGCCGCCATTTCGCGGTACTGC
>JAHBYY010000151.1 GCA_019635715.1 Rhizobiaceae bacterium
GAGCTTGAGCGAATTGAGTTTTGTTCTGAGCGACGTATCGATCTGGCGGGAGCCGAGCCTGACGACCAGCCCGCCGAGCAACGAAGGATCGACGGTGACCGAGATCGAGACATCCTTGCCGGCGACGCTCTTCAGCGCCGCCTTGAGTTCGGCCTCCTGCGCGGCGGTCAGCGCATGCGCCGAGGTCACCTCCGCGGCGACCTCGCCGCGCTGCTCGGCGGAGATCCGGCGGAAGGCCTTGATCATCGCCGGCACCGCGAACAGGCGGCGGTTCCTGGCGACGACCTTGAGGAAATTGCCGACGAGACCGCCGATGCCGGCCTTGTCGACGATCGCCGAGACCGCCTTGAACTGGTCGTCGGCCGAAAATACCGGGCTCCTGATCATCCGGTCGAGATCGGAGCTTCCCGAGAGCAGCGCCTCGAAGCGCGCCAGCGAAGCCTCGACCTCAGCTACGGAGCCGGATTCCACCGCGAGGTCGTGCAGGGAAGCCGCATAACGATCGGCAACTCCGGAGACTGGCGAGCTGGACTGTGCCACTGAGCGTCTTTTCTCTTGCCTGGAAGGCCGCAAGATTGTTGGCGCGAGTCCCCCGACTCTAGCTAAATCTTTGACCTTGCTGCGTTTTGTCGACGGCCGGCACGCCCCTGGCGCTTCCCCCCGAACGACAGCCGCCAGCCGTCTAGCACACGCATACAATCACCGCAACACGTTGCCCGCAGGGCGTTTGCACAGATTGTCGCAGGCCTGCGCGCAGGCGTCCGATCAGGCGAGGAGGCCGAGCGAGAAGCCGAGCGGCAGGGCGCCGGCGATCAGCTCGACCACGACCCAGGCCCAGTTGTAGACGGTGTTTCCACGATCCGACAGCATCGAGATGACGCGGCCGAACGCGCTCAGCAGCCAGCACACGCCGAGCGTCATGTAGATGAAGGGCTGGGCGAGCAGCAGCGCACAGAGACCCGCGCCGAGATAGAAGCCGGCCATGGTCGAGCGCGCCGCCGCGACGGCCTCCGGATGGGCCTCGGTCGTCTGCAGGCGCATCAGCCGGAGCGACAGGCCGGGCGCGAACATCAGGATCAGTCCGAACAGGATCGTGAAGGCGGCACTTGCCCAGGCAAGCCATTCGCCGTTCGTCATCGGCCACGGGAAGGCAAATTCCATGTCGGCTCCATCAAAGCATCGCACCTGGCACGGACGCCATACTAATGCATCGGCCCGAAAACCGGAATCGGTTTTCGGAAAGCACGATGCAGCAGATTCAATGTCTTAAGGCGCGTCGCGCCAAACCGGACTCGGCCGCGCCTGTTAACCGTTCATGAACCAATATCAGATGAACTGCGGAGCCCGGTCCGTCGAGTCTTGCCATGGTCACCGTCGCAGCAAATCCGAGCCCCTTGGCCAATGTCTCGCGCGCATCCTCGGGTTCCGCGAGCAGCACCGCAAATTCCGTCGCTTTAAGGCTTCTTGGCGGAGACGTGCGGAGCAACCTGGTTTCGCCTTTCGCCACCGGAACACCAGAGCACGACGAGTTGCTTGAGGGTCTTGAGGCGGTCGGCGCGGAATGGGCATTCGCCAACACCCACAGTCGCTGGACCAATGCGGACGGCGGCACCGTCATCGACGGTTACGCGTTCGCGAAGCTTACAGACGCGATCCTAGCCAATCGCGAGAAGTTTCCGTCCGGCGAGTTCACGGTCAAGATCGCCTGGAGCGACGGCGCGTCGATCGAAACGACAATCCCTGCGATCGAACGGCCGCGCGTATCGAGCTTCTCCATGGGACCCGTGTTGGCGCTGGCTTCCGAGGCATCCCCGCCGCATTTGGCTGCTTCCGCGCAAGCACTCTATCAGGAATGGCGC
>JAHBYY010000016.1 GCA_019635715.1 Rhizobiaceae bacterium
GTTAAGCTGTCGCGGTTGTCTGGCCCCGATGGACGTTCGCCCCGGCAAGGCACCACAAAGTGGCGGAGGGTGCGCAGGTCCGGTGTGATGGTCCACCGGAGCCGATGGGCTGCGACGTGCTTCAGGCGAAGCGGAAGGTCCAGCCGGCGGCGCCGAAGTCGAGCGGCCCGGTCCCGACGCCGGTCTTCAGCAGCGCCAGATGGATGCTGAGCTCGAAGATGTTCGGATCGCGCGGGCCGACCAGGCTGAGCGTGCCGTTCTCCTTGAGATCCCAGCCCCATAGCTGATGCGCCCAGATCGTCACGCGCTTCTCGGTCACCACCGCCAGCGAGACGATGCCGCGCCAGTTGGTGTCGCCCTTGCCGGAGCCCGGCGGCGGCCGCTGCGAGAAGTCGAAGAACCTGCGCCGCCGTTCCGGGTCGGACTTGATCTCGGGCGCGGTGAAGTAGAAGGGCAGGTCGTCGTCGGGTGTGCAGGCGTCGACGCAGAACGGACTGGGGTTCGGACCGATCGGCTGGTTGCCGCGGAACACCGTCTGGACGAAGCTCAGCCGCTTGCCCAACTCGCCGTCGCGGATGACCGTCATCTTGGCGCCCTTCGACATGCTGGCGCCGCTGCCGGTCGTCCCGGCGATCAGCGTGGTGGTCGTCACGTCCCATGGGATGGGCACGAAGATCTCGTCTCCCGGAACGCAGAGTTCGGGCTTCTTGCGCTTGGCGACGAGCGCCGCGTTCTTCGGGTCCTTCCAGATCTTTTCCCAGTCCTTGCCCTTGTAGGCATAGGCTTCCGCCAGGGCCCAGAGCGTATCGCCGCGCTGGATCTTCAAATCTTCGTAGAACATGGCACCCTCGCCTGACCGCCGGTCAGTCTTCGCCCAGGACATGCACCGCGCCGGTCGACAGGTCGACTTCGACAGTGCGGCTCTTGCCGACCACGACGGTGGCGAAGCCGGGCTTGTTCGTTTCGACCAGCCGGATCACCGGAAACCCCGTCGACGGCTTGCCGGCCGCCTCGATGATGTCGACGGCCCACAGGGGCTTGCCGGCCCTTTCCGCCGACAGCACGGTTCCGTTCGGCTCGACGCTGAGCGTGATGCCGGAGGCGGCGTCGGTCGCCGACAGCACGGCGTCCGAGTAGGGTCCGAGCGAAGCATGCTCGCCTGCGTTGGAATTCGCCACGGCCAAACCTCCTATCCCGCCGATGCCCGCTGCCAACGGCAGGGCAATCGCGGCAATCGCGCGCCAGCGTCTCATTCCGATCGGCTCCCTGCGCCGTGGCGCGGCCCGGTCAGGCGACTTCGTAGTCGAAGGCGCCGTCCTTCACGTCGACCCTGGCGCTCGACAGCTCCTGCTTGTCCATCGCCCGGTTGAGGATGTGCCGCGACAGCTCCGGAAGCAGCGTGTTGGTGATGATGTTGTCGATCATCCGCCCGCCGGAATCCGGATCCTTGCACTGCGCCACGATATGTTCGACGACGGCGTCGCTGTAGACGAACGCCGCATCGTGGTTTTCCTCGATACGCTTCCTTATCCGCTCCAACTGCAACCGGACGATGCCGCCCAGCATCTGCGAAGACAACGGGAAGTACGGAACGGTTACAATGCGGCCGAGCAGGGCGGGCGGGAACACCTGCAGCAGCGACGGCTTCAGCGAGGCGTTCAGCACCTCGGGGTCGGGCCGCGTCTTGCCGTCCTCCGCCATCTTCATGATCACCTCGGTGCCGACATTCGAGGTGAGGATGATCAGCGTGTTCTTGAAGTCGATGCGCCGGCCGGTCCCGTCCTCCATCAAGCCCTTGTCGAACACCTGGAAGAACAGTTCATGCACGTCCGGATGGGCCTTTTCGACCTCGTCGAGCAGCACCACGCTGTACGGGCGGCGGCGCACCGCCTCGGTGAGGCGTCCGCCTTCGCCGTAGCCGACATAGCCGGGAGGCGCGCCCTTCAGCCCGGAAACCGTGTGGGCCTCCTGGAACTCGGACATGTTGATGGTGATCATGTTCTGCTCGCCGCCATAGAGCGATTCGGCGAGCGCCAGCGCGGTCTCGGTCTTGCCGACGCCGGACGGCCCGCACAGCATGAACACGCCGATCGGCTTGTTGGGATTGTCGAGCTTGGCGCGGTTGGTCTCGATGCGCTTGGCGATCATCTTCAGGCCGTGATCCTGGCCGACCACGCGCTTGCCCATGATCTCGGCGAGCTGCAGGACCGTCTGCAGCTCGTCCTTGACCATCCGGCCGATCGGGATGCCGGTCCAGTCCGCCACCACCGAGGCGACGGCCGCCTCGTCGACATGGGCGTAGATCATCCGTCCGTCGGGCGCGATCTCGTCGAGTTCGGCGAGCTTGCCGCCCAGATCGGCCTTGGGATCCGCCGTCTCGCTGCCGGCCGCCTCGGCGCCGGCCTCGGCCGCCTCGGCGCCGGACTCCTTCGACTTGGCAACCGCCGCGCGCAGCGCCATGATCTCGTCGACCAGGCCTTTCTCCCGCGCATGGTCGGCCTCCAGCGCGGCAAGCCGCTCCTTGGTCGCGGAAATGTCGGCATCCAGCTCGGCGATCCGCTCCTCGTCGGCCGGGCCGAGCTCGCCGTCGCGCTTCCGCGCCTCGAGTTCGCGCTGCTTGGCCTCGATCGACGCCTTGAGATCGGCGATCGCCGCCGGCGTGGTCGACTGGCTGATCGCGACGCGGGCGCAGGCCGTGTCGAGCAGGCTGACCGCCTTGTCGGGCAGTTGCCGCGCCGGGATGTAGCGCGCCGAGAACGACACGGCAGCCTGGACAGCCTCGTCGGAGATGCGCACGCCGTGATGCTTCTCCATCGGCGCCAGGATGCCGCGCAGCATCGTCGTCGCCTTGTCGATCGACGGCTCGCCGACATTGACCGGCTGGAAGCGCCGGGTCAGCGCCGGGTCCTTCTCGATATACTGGCGGTATTCCGACCAGGTCGTCGCGCCGATGGTGCGCAGCGTGCCGCGCGCCAGCGCCGGCTTGAGCAAATTGGCGGCGTCGCCGGTGCCGGCCTGCCCGCCGGCGCCGATCAGCGTGTGGACCTCGTCGATGAACAGGATGATCGGCGTCGGCGAGCCCTGCACCTCGTCGATCACCGACCGCAGCCGCTGCTCGAATTCGCCCTTCATCGAGGCGCCGGCCTGCATCAGGCCGATATCCAGCGCGCAGAGCCGCACGCCCTTCAACTGCGGCGGCACGTCGCCGTCGGCCAGCCGCTGGGCGAAGCCTTCGACCACCGCGGTCTTGCCGACGCCCGCCTCGCCGGTGAGGATCGGGTTGTTCTGCCGGCGCCGCATCAGCACGTCGATGATCTGCCGGATCTCGTCGTCGCGCCCGACCACCGGGTCCATCTTGCCGGCCGCCGCCTGTGCCGTCATGTCGACCGAGAAGCGGTCGAGCGCCGTGGTGCCGCGCGACGCCTCGCCGCCCTCGGCCGGTGCGCCGGCGGCCCGCGCCGTCAGCCCCGACCCGTCCATCGGGCGCATGTTCTCCTCGTCCGACTGGTTCCAGACGCGGCGCGCCTCGGCCATCACCATCTCGGCGTTGAGGGCCGAAAACTGTTTCGACAGCGATTGCAGCGCCCGCCGCA
Organism: Rhizobiaceae bacterium; assembly: GCA_019635715.1. GTDB lineage: Bacteria > Pseudomonadota > Alphaproteobacteria > Rhizobiales > Rhizobiaceae > Kumtagia. The sequence goes on from JAHBYY010000016.1 coordinate 3,594, forward strand.
GCTCGGGAGACTTCAGCGCCGCGACCAGCAGGTGTCCGGTCCGGATCTGCGTCTCGCCGAAGAACAGCGTCGCATAGTGCCAGCCGCGGTCGAGCACGTCGGTGATCTGCGTGGCGATCCCCGGCATCTCCGTCTCGTTCTTGCGGAAGCCCGCGATCGCCTCGGCAAGATCCTTGGCCAGCCTGGCCCGGTCGAGCTTGTAATGGTCGGCCGTCAGCGCGATGTCGCTGCGGTCCTGCGCCAGGATGTGGTGCAGCCAGTGCGCCAGTTCGACGTTGCGGTTGCCGGCGCCCTTGGCCTGCCGCAGCGCCTGCATGAACGCGTCGTAGCCGAGGCGGTTCAGCTTGCCGGTTACCGTTTCGAGACTGATATCGCTCACCGAACCCTCCGCGTGCCTGCCCTGTCGTTATCGTGTCGCCGTGCCGTGCCGGATGCGCCGGCGTTCCATCGGATCGAACCGCGCGTCGCGCAGGATGATTTTTTCGTCGCCGTCCGGCGCCTTGGGAGCCATCCAGCAGGTCCAGCCGAGTTCGCCAGAGACGCCGAGGCGGGCGGGCGGCGCCAGCCGCGCGTCGAGCCCGAGCTCCACGTCGAAATCGTAGCGGTGGCCGAGATAGTAGAAGACCAGATCCGCCAGGATGTCGGAAAGGTCGCCGCCCGGCAGGAAGCGCCGGTACTGGTCGAGACTGTCGGCGGTGATGCGGATGCGGATCTTGTCGTTGATCGAATAGGCGCGCAGCCCGAGCGCCGCTTCGACGCCCAGGCCGGAATGCCGCGCACCGAGCGCCATCTGGTCGCTCGGTTCGAACACCAGCCAACTGCCGATCCGCTCGACGACCTCCGCCTCGACCCGCAGCACGTCCTCGACCAGTTGGCGCAGCCGCACCGCGCTCTTGATCCGCGATCCGGTCAGTCCCGCCAGCGACACCTTGGCGATGTCGGGGACATGGTCGCGGTCGCGATAGGCATCGGTCCCTGCACCGGTGAAGGAACCCAGATAGTCGAAGAAGCGGTCCTGCCGCGGCCGGTCGGCCTGGGCGATCGGCCGCGCATCGGCCCAGGCGCGGAAGAACAGTTGCAGGAAGCGGTTCGAGATGATGTCGGTGAAATGGACGAAGGAGTCGTCGCGCTGGCTGCTCCAGTTCTGCGCCTCCACCGTGGTCGACAGCGGCAGCGCGCCCTGCGGCCCGAAATAGCCGAGGAAGCGCGTCCGCACCTTCGGCACGCCGGACGGCGTGTCGGCATAGCCGGTAAGGTTCGACGCCGGAAATTCGAGGAACGGATCCTGGCCGAGGCTGACGATCTCCTCGGCCAGCACGCCGTTCTTGCCGATCCGCGGCTTGTCGGGGCTGGTGCGCTCGAATTCGCGCATCACCGCGAAGAAATCGAACAGAACCGGCTCGCTGCGCAATTCGTCGCGATAGGTCATGGCGAGCGGTCCGCCAGGCTAGATCGCGTGAAATCAGGGCAGCCGCCGATCGAGCACCCCCCAACCCTTTCAGGGCGAGCCACCGGTCTCGCCCGTCCTTCGGACCCCCACAAGGGGGAGGGGAACTGGCCCGCAGCCTCGTTGAACGCAAGTCGTCGCGCAATTTGACGGGCAAAGCGTCGCAAAGTCTCCCTCCCCCTTGCGGGGAGGGGTAGGGGTGCGCAGTCGCGGACCTGCGAACCTGTCGCCCTATGCGAAGGCCCTGCCCACAAGGGTGAGGGGTCAGGGGCGGGGGTGAATTCACAAGATACCGACCGGATCACAGCACGCCTCCCGTGCCCGAGCGCGGCGGCCAGCGCTTGACGACGCCGCGCTGCGCCGACTCGATGACGGTCTCCGTGAAGCTGTTGATCGAGGTGTATTCGGCGAAGAACCGGTCCAGTACCGCGCCGAGCAGCATGATGCCGTTGCCCTCGAAGGCGCGCTCGTCGAACCTGACGGTGATCTCGACGCCGCGCGCCGCGTTGAAGCCGTTCGCCTGGCGCAGCCGGCGGGTGATCGCCCGGCTCGACACGCCGACCACGCCACGAATGCGCCGCTCGGTGACCACGTCCGAGAAATCGGCGAACAGGCCGAGCAGTTCGCGCAGGCCGGCGGCGCGGTCCTGCGGGCTGCGGTCGACCAGACCGAGATGGTTGAGCGACAGGATGTTGATCAGCTTCCAGGCGATCGTGCCGGGCGTCGCGCCGGAGCGCTGCCGCCGTTCGGCCGTGACGACGGATTCTTTCGGCGCGGTCGGGCCGGCGAGGCAGATCAGCGGGATGGAGGTGTCGTCCGCGAGGAAGAAGTCGGTGCCGGCCTCGCCGACCGGCAACTGCTCGGTCAGGTGGCGGTTGGACGCCAGCGCCCGCACGCTGAGCTCGCGCACCCGCTCCGCGTCGTCGATTCCCGCCGGCTCCTTCAGCGACAGGAATGTCTCGGAGCCGACATAGTTGCTGCGCATGCCGATGCGCTCTTCCTGCACCGTCTCGCGGCGCGGCAGCTTGCGGGTCGTGTAGAACAGTGCATCGCGCAGCGGTGTGTTGTCGGTGGGCAGGCTGTAGAGCGGGAAGACGCGCACCTTGTCGCTGCGCCCGCTGTAATGGGCGAACACGTCGATCACGCGGTGCACCTCGTAGTCGAGCCAGCGGCTGCGATCCGCGACCACGTGATGCTCCGCCTCGTTGCGGCGCACCGGCACGCGGCTGCACTGCATCTCGAACAGATTGGCAGCCGCGGCCGCATAGAGCGAGAAGGAGCGCGGCTGCACGACCGAGGCCAGGCGCGGGATCGAGGCGTCGAATTCGAACAGCAGGTCGAAGGCGGGCGCGTCGACCCTGGCCAGCAGCTTCCGGAGCTTTTCGAGACGGAAGCCCGTATAGCGCGCCGGGAAGGCGAAGAAGTCGCGCAGCAGCGAGAAGCCGGAAAAGACGCGGCCATTCTCGCCGAGCAGCGACGCGCCCTCCTCGAAGCCCATCTGGGCGATCATCTCCGGCGGTGTCGCGACGAAATGGGGATCGCCGAACGCGTCGAGATAGCGCAGCGTCACGCGCCGGCAGTTGGCGAAGATCTGCTCGTAGAGAGCGACCGAATCGACTTCCGTGCCGACCAGCGCGACCGGCAGCGACTCGATCTGCAGTTCGCTGACCGGAGCCCCTGGAGGCGTCACGCCGGGCTTGTCGTCGGCAAGCTTGCTGGTGCGGCGGCGGAACGACAGGCGCATGCCGGCTGCCACGCCGGGCAGGATTTCGAGGCCGAGCGCCTGCAACGGGGTGGGCGCCGCGAAATACTGCGCCGCTTCGAGGTGAAGCGGCCAGATCGTCAGCTCGCTGCACAGCCGGAACCGGCAGGACACACGCCGCTGCTGCTCGACATAGACGGCATCGACATAGGAGCCGGCGTCGAAGCGCACGCCCTTCTTCAGGTTCGGATCGTCGAAAGCCGGCGCAGCTTCGATGAGCGCCGCCGAAGGAACCGGCGACAGATAGTCCGGCAGGATCTGGTCCAGCAGGGACGAGGTGAACTCGAAGAACTCGCTGTTCAGCTTGAGCTGGACGCGCGCCGCCATGAACGCGGCGCCCTCCAGCAGCCCGGCGATGCCGGGATCCATCTTGTCCTCGATGAGGCCGCCGAGACGGCGGGCCACTCCGGGATACTCCTCGGCGAACTGCCGCGACTTCTCGTAGAGCTGCTTCAGCTCGAGCTGGTAAAGTTCGAGGAAGTCGCGGTTCATGCGCTGAGCGGCAGGCGGGTCAGGTTGACCTTGCCCGAACTGATCTCGAGTTCGGCGACGAAATCCACCGCGATGTCGACCGGCGCGCAGAACATCTCGCACGACACCGAAAACTGGACGCGCTGGTCGACCTCGTTGATCCGCAGCGTCTTCTCGACGACGATGCTGTCCGAAATGATGCGCGGCTCGAAATCCATCAGCGCGCGCAGGATGCGGTCGCGGATGGCGTCGACGCCGACCTCCTCGCTGGTCAGGTGCGTGATGTCGGGCAGTCCGTAGTTGATGATCGAACCGCGCACATAGCCGAGCCGGTCGATCTCGACCGCCGATTCGAAGTTGATCGTGTTCAGCAGCGAGACGAGGTCGGTCGAAAGATCGCGCTTCAGGGCGACCTCGTCGCCGCGGCGCTGACGCGACCCCCGCCCCTCGATCACCCGCTCGCCGTCGACGACGCGCACCGGCATGTCCTTGGCGTCGCGGGCATCGAACGCATCCCTGAACGCCGCCATGAACGGTGCCTGATACTGGGCGTTGTCCTTCGGTCTTCGCATTGCACGCCTTGTTCGTCATGCGGCCGGAAACGGAACTGCCGGCCAAGGGGCCGGCAGCGTGGAGAACCCGCGGCCCGGCTCATCATCCGGACAGCTCGTTTCTGAACTCAGCCCTCGGCGTTCTTCGCCAGATCGTAGGTGAAGTCGTCCGATGTCTCCAGGCCGCCCGACTTTGACTGCTGGTTGTATTTCTGGGTGAACTTCTTGAAGTTCAGCGTGACGTTCTCGGTGGTGCGGTCCTCGCCGCCGCTGCCGCCGGTCGAGACGCTGGTGACGATCACGTCTTCCATCTTGATCTCGAGGTAGATGAACGGCTTGCCGCCGGCCTTGCGCGCCTTGAACTCGACCTTGTCATAGTGCTCGCCGGTGCACATCTTGCCCCACAGCTTCGGGCTGACGATGTCGGTGAACTTGGTGAACGAGAAGTCCTGCAGGCTCACCTTGCCGCCGCCCATGCCGCCGCCCATCGAGGCGGTGCCGCTCTGCGCGCCGCCGAGCGACCAGGCGAGCACGTCGATCCAGCCTGGAAATTCCTTGTCCTGGCCTTCGCCTTTCAGCGAGCCGATCTTGATGAACATGTCCTGGGCCATTGAGATTCTCCATCGTTGGGGGCCGAGCCATCATCGGGCGGCCCCGTTGCTGGTTTATGTCGGCTGCGATGTCGTTGTGTATCCGCGACCTATCCGGCTTTCGCCGGAAGGCGGGAGACGAGGCTCATGCCGATGTCCATCCCTTCGAGCTGGAAGTGCGGGCGCAGATAGAAGCGCGCGCCGTAGAAGCCGGGGTTCTCGGCGTCCTCGAACACGTCGACGCGGGCCGCGGCCAGCGGCTTGCGGGCCTTGACCAGCGACGAGGAGTTCGCCGGATCGGCGTCGACATACTGGTTGATCCAGCTCTGCAGCCAGCGCTCCAGTTCCTGGCGCTCCTTGGTCTCGCCGATCTGGTCGCGCACCATGCATTTCAGGTAGTGGCTGAAGCGCGAGATGGCGAACATGTAGGGCACGCGCGCCGAGAGATTGTCGGCCGCGGTGGCTTCTTCCTTGTCGTACTTCTTCGGCCGGTAGAGCGACTGGGCGCCGATGAACGCCGCCTTGTCGGTGTTTTTGCGATGGATCAGCGGCAGCAGGCCGGATTTCGACAGCTCGTTCTCGCGGCGGTCGCTGATGGCGATCTCCGTCGGGCATTTGAGGTCGACGCTGCCGTCGTCGGTCGGGAAGGTATGGGTGGGCAGGTTGATAACCTCGCCGCCCGACTGGACGCCGCGGATGCGCACCGTCCAGCCATATTCCTTGTAGGCCCGGTTGATGTTGGCCGCCATGGCATAGGCGGCGTTCATCCAGGCGTATTTCTGCCCGGTATGGCCGTCCGTCTCCTCCTCGAAGGCGAACTCCTCGACCGGCTGCGACTTGGCGCCGTAGGGCTGGCGCGCCAGCACGCGCGGCATGCAGAGGCCGACATAGCGCGAGTTTTCCGAATCGCGCAGCGACTTCCACGCCGCATAGTCGGGCGTGTCGAAGATCTTGCTGAGGTCGCGCGGGTTGGAAAGCTCGGTCCACGAATCCATGCCCATCAGGGCCGGGGCCGCGCCGGAGATCAGCGGCGCGTGCGCCGCCGCCGCGATCTTGCCGAGATCGCGCAGCAGGCGGATGTCGACCGCGGAATGATCGAAGTGATAGTCGCCGACCAGCGCGCCGTAGGGATGCCCGCCGAGCTGGCCGAATTCCTGCTCGTAGACGGCCTTGAACAGCGGGCTCTGGTCCCACTTGGCGTCCGGATAGAGCCGCAGGTCCTTGTAGAGTTCCTGCTTGGAGACGTTCATCACCCGCAGCTTCAGCGAGGCGTCGGTCTCGGAGTTGAACACCAGATAATGGAGCCCGCGCCAGGCGCTCTCGATCTGCTGGAACTCCGGCGCATGCAGAATCTCGTTGACCTGCGCCGAGAGCTTTTCGTCGAGCCGGGCGATCATCTCGTCGATCGTGTCGAGCACGTCGCCCTTGATCAGCGTCGTGTCCGCCAGCGCCTGCTGGACCAGCGTGCCGACGGCGTTTTCGACCTCGGTCGCCGCGCGCTCGCTGCGCGGCTTGAAGCTCTGTTTCAGAAGCGCGGTGAAATCATCGGCTTCGGTGACGGTGCCGCCGGTCGCGGCCTTGTCCGGAGAATGTTCGGTAGCCACTGCAATGCCTCAACTGTTGTTCGCGATGTCGCGGCGCCGAGCGCGGGTTACGCTTCTTCTTCTGCCGACGGAGCCGCCGGACCGGAGGAATCGCGGCGCTCCTTGAGCGCCTTCATCAGTTCCGGGTCGGCGAGCAGCTTCTTGATCTGCTCCTCGGCGGCGGCCTTGCCGTCCATGTAGCGCTGCAGGTTGGAGAGCTGCTCGCGCGCCTCGAGCAGCGCCCGCAGGGCCGGAACCTGCCGGGCGACGGCGCCCGGCGTGAAATCTTCCATCTTCTTGAAGGTCAGGTTGACGCTCATCTGCTCGCTGCCGTCGCCCGACAGGCGGTTGGCGGTCCGGAACGACACGGCCGGCTGGACGCTGGCCATGTAGTCCTCGAAATTGTCCATATCGACGTTGGAGAATTTGCGCTCGGCCATCGGCGCCTTGGCGACGGTCGAGGCGTTGCCGGACAGATCGGAGAGAATTCCCATCACGAACGGAAGTTCGACCTGCTTCTCGGCGTTGTAGGGATCCTCGTAGGAAATCTGTACCCGTGGAGGCCGGTTGCGCTTGATGAACTTCTGACCGCTATCCGACATCGAAGCCTCCTCTTAAGGTCGGGCATGGAACACGAGTTTGCGGCGCGTTGTCAAACAGTTTCACAATTCGTGATCGAACTATTGGGCATTCGGCCGCGGCATAAGTTCACTTAGAATCGACTGGAAATTCAGATTTGCGAACCGTTCGGCCCGCCCGAGGATCATCGGCACCGGGCTCGAGGGCTCGACGGTCCTGAAAAAACTCGAAACGGCGGCGAGAATCGCCAGTGTTTCGACCCGCGTTGCAGCGTTGAACTCAGGGATTTCTTGCTCTTCGTCTGCAAATGTTTGAGAATTTGCTACATAATCTTCCGTGAGCGTCCGCATCTTCGCAATGCCCAGCGCGAAACCCGCTGCGCTGTCGACGCCGATGGAGGCATATTCGACGCTGTCGGGGAGAAGCGCCTCGAGCGCCTCGACGAGCGGGCGGCCGACGAGCAGGCGCGCCTGGTGGACGAGGATCAGGGCGGGCGACGAAGGCTCGTAGCGGCCGAAATACTGTTCGGCGGCCAGCAGCGCGGCGGCGGCGGCGGCGTGCGAGCGCACCGGCCCGGTCTCGATCCGCACGGCGACCGTCCGCGTCCCGCCCTCCGGCACCGGCGCGTCGTCGTCCGGCGCGGCAGGCGCCTCGGCCTCGTCAGGCGCCGCGGCGGCGGCCTTGAGATCGGAGCGTCCGCTCTCGATGAACTTCAGGAGCTGGCCCGCGACCTCGCCGAGAAGCTCGAACTCCGCGGAAAAGGCATAGCCTGTATTGCTGCCGAACGCTTCGCCGATGTCGCGCAGCGCCGCCCTCAGGGCGCTGATCGAGGCATGCAGCCCGTCGATCGTCGCCCGGTGCGTCTCGCTGCGCAGCGTCTCGGTGATCTGGTTCAGGTCGATCGTCCGCTCGTCCTCGCGGGCCTTGGCGACCCCGGTGGCGATCTGGTAGTCGCGCAGACTGATCGATCCCGCCCGCTGGTCGCGCAGCACCGGCGCGTATTGCAGCGGCAGGACGACCGTCGTCCGATCTTCGAGCACGCCGACCGTGTTCTGCCGCAGCGTGAAATCGTCGTCCTGGCCGCGCGGGTGGACCTCGGCCCACCATGTCCCGAGCAGGGCCGCGATCGCCTGGACACTGTCCGAAAAGCCGGTCAACTGTCCGGCCAGGGCCTGGAAGCGCGCTTCCAGCGTCAGCAGCCGCAGATCGCGCGACTGCTGAAGAAACCCCTCGATCGTCTTGACCTCGGCCTTGAGGTCTATGGCGCTCCTGTCGAAAGGCGCCCCGGTCTCCGAATCGAGGAAGCGCTGCGGCAGGCGGTTGTCCGCCCCGAGCATGTAGTTGAGATAGTCGTCGTCGCCGATCTCGTCGAGATCCGCACCGCAGGGCTCCGCCTCGGAAACCGGCTTCAGCAGGTCGTCAATGCGCATGCCAGCGTCCCGATGTACTCATGCGCGGAAAGAGACGGGGCGGCGGGGCCTCCGCCGCGCCGCCGGACCTCCCGGTCCGGCCCGGCGTCACTGCAGCTTGATGCGCATTTCCACGCGGCGGTTCACCGGGTCGTAGGGATCCGGAACGCGCGGGTTCTTCTCGCCCATCCCGACCGCCTTGACCTTCTCGATGGCGATGCCGTTGGCGAGCAGGAAGGCGGTCACCGACTGGGCGCGCCGTTCCGAAAGACGGTCGTTGTAGCGTTCGTCGCCGGATGCGTCGGTGTAGCCCTCGACGATGAAGGTCGCCGCCCGCAGCCGTTCGTCCTTGAGCGCCTTGGCGAATTCGTTGAGGTTGGCGCGCGCCTGCTCGGTGAGATCGGCGGAGTTGAGATCGAAATTGATCAGCATGTCGAGGCCGGCCGGCGCGGCCTGCTGCTGGTCCTTGCTGCACTCTTCGGTCGTGCCGATGCAGATGCCGCGGCTGGCGCCGATGTCGGCCGATTTGACCAGGCGCTCAACGATCTCGTCGGAACTGATCTGAGGTCCCGCGAGGGCCGCCGGCACGCTGAAAGATGCTGCGAGTGCGATAAGCGAAGCGAAGACCGCGTGGCGCATGGCACGAAGTTCCTTCCAGGAGAACACGAAAACAGCTTTTCAAGGATAGAAGTGACATTACATTGTGTCAATCAAAGTAAGGCCGTAACATGGCCTCCATCGGCCGGTCCTGACCCAGCGTCAGGGCGAGAAGCCGGAATTCGGGCGCGGACCCGTTCGGTGAGAGCCGGGCGGGGACGAAGTGGACGCTGGACAGACGCAGTCTTGATTGCCGATACTCGCCGGACCGCGGCCCTCGTGCGGCGGGATTCGGTGCGGGGTCGACGTCGCCAGCCGGAGGACTTTGCGGAGATCCGCCCCGATGCCTAGTTTGTACAGTCAGGACCAGCGCATCGCGAAGCTGACCACCCCGTTGGGCAAGGATCGGCTCGCGCTGATTTCGTTCGAGGCGACGGAAACGATCAGCCGGCCGTTCGAGTATCGCATCGAGGCGGTCAGCACCGACAAGCAGATCCTCGGCTTCGACGATGCCGTCGGCAAGCACTGCACCGTCACGCTGCGGTCGATCGACGGCGGCGAGCGCGTCTTCGACGGCATGCTGGCCGAGACGCGCTGGCTGGAGACGCGCCGCGAGGGCAACATCTACGAACTGGTGCTCCGGCCGTGGCTGTGGGTCCTGTCGAAAAGGGTCAATTCCCTGATCTTTCACGACAAGACGGCGCCGCAGATCATCTCCGAGATCTTCGGCGAGCATGGCGGCCTGGCCGATTTCCAGCAGTCCCTGTCGAAAAGCTATCCGGTCCGCGAATACTGCGCGCAGTATCGAGAGAGCGACATGGACTTCGCGAGCCGCCTGATGGAGGAGGAGGGCATCTTCTACTTCTTCCGCCACTCGGAAGGCGCGCACAAGCTGGTCATGGGCGACGGCGCGACCGCCTGCCGGCCGGTGGCCAAGGCGGTCAGGCCGTTCGTCGCGACCGGCCAGGCCGATCGGCGCAAGACGGAACACTTCGCCCTGTGGCGTCCGCAGCGCAAGCTCACCACCGGCAAGGTCGCGATGACCGACTACGATTTCAAGCGCCCCTCGGCCAATCTGAAGGCCGACAAGGAGGGCGACGCCGGCTACGACAACGGCAAGCTGGAGAGCTTCGATTTTCCGGGGCACTATGTCGAGCAGTCGGACGGCAGCGGCTATGCCAGGGCCCGCCTGGAGAGCCTGCGCGCCGAGGACGAGCGCGTCATCGCCGAGGGTGATTGCGTCAGCCTGTACCCCGGCGCGCTGGTCACGCTCGCCGAACATCCCGACGAGGCGCAGAACGACCAATACATGGTGCTGGCGGCGACCCACACCTTCAAGGGCGAAAGCTTCCGCTCCGGCACCGGCGATGCGAGCGGCTACGGCGGTGCCTACGAGCTGCGCAAATCCGAGAAGCCCTACGCACCGCTGGCCCTGACGCCGAAGCCGTTCATCCGCGGGCCGCAGACGGCCGAGGTCGTGGGCGACGGAGACATCGACTGCGACAAGTACGGCCGCGTCCTCCTGCGCTTCCACTGGGACCGCAAGTCGGACAAATCCCGGCGTGTCCGCGTCGCCCAGGTCTTCGCCGGCCAGAACTGGGGAGCGATCTTCACGCCGCGCGTCGGCATGGAGGCGCTGGTCGAGTTTCTGGAGGGCGATCCCGACCAGCCGATCGTCGTCGGCACCGTCTACAATGGCGACAACATGCCGCCCTTCGACCTGCCGGGCAAGAAGAACCTGTCCGGGTGGAAGTCCAACTCCACCACCGGCGGGGGCGGCTACAACGAGTTCGTCATGGACGACACCAAGGGCTCGGAACTGGTCCGTTTTCACGGTCAGAAGGATCTGGATTCGACCATCGGGAACGACGAGACGCGCCTGGTCAAGAATGATCGCAGCACCACGATCAAGAACAACGAAACCCTCGACGTGACCAACGAGGTGAGCATCACCGCCGGAACCAAGCTGACGATCACCGTCGGCAAGAGTTCGATCACCATGGATCCGATGTCGATCAAGATCGAATCGCCGACGGTCGAGATCAGTACGAGCATGTTGTTCAAGACCGAGTCGAAGATGATTTCGCAGCACGATGCGAAAGCGACGATGATCATCAACGGCACCATCGTGAAGATAAACTGAGGCGGCGATGGGCAAGCGGATCGATCGTGCGGACAGGAGGCGGGCGAAATGAGCGGCCGTCTTCGCTTCATCATTGCGCGGGAACTGTTCGACACCTTCCCGACGGCTGGCGAGGACATGGCGGCGCAGCCGTCGGACGACGCCTCGCTCGATTTCCTGAGGGCCCTGCTGAAGAGCCGCACCCCGGAGGACGCGGTGACCTTCTGCGCCTATCTCCTGCCGCGCCGGGTCGCCGTCTGGTGGGGGCACCAGTGCTTGACCAACCTGCCGGACATCCTCGTCCAGCAGGACCATGCGCTGCTCGGGACGGCGGAGGACTGGGTGCGCGAGCCCGAGGAGGACAGGCGCTATGCGGCCCTCGACGCCGGCATGGCCGCGCCGGCCAAGACTCCCGGCGCGTGGATCGCGCTGGCCGCCGGCTGGAGCGGCGGCTCGATGGCGCCTCCCGGTTCGGCGCCGGTGGTGCCGCCGGCCTATCTGACGGCGCGCGCCGTCAATGCCGGGGTGCTCAGCGCCATAGCGCGTGTGGCGCTCAAGCAGCGTGCCGCGGTGCTGTCGGCCTGCGTTTCGATGGGCATTCAACTGACGGAAAATTAATCCTTCCTCGCGGCAGGGCGGCGCGGGCCGGAGGCATCCGGCCCATTTAACCGATTTTTCTCACTCTCGACGCAAAGTCGGCCTCTCTGCAGGCGTGAGATCGCATGATGGCCGAGGCCGGCGACACCGGACAGGAAAACGGATTGTGGGCGCTTGCGCTCGAGCGGGCCCAGCTTGGCGTCTGGGACTGGAACCTGCGGACCGGCGACTGCTACTACGCGCCGACCTGGGCGAAGATGCTCGGCTACACGCTGGCCGAGCTTCCCGACCGCAGCGACCTGTGGCTTCAGCTCACCCATCCCGACGATCGGGAGCGCGCCACCGCCAGCGGCGACCGGCATCTCGCCGGCCTGACCGAGATGATCGAAACGGAGATGCGGTTCCGTCACAAGGACGGGCATTGGGTCTGGGTGCTCGATCGGGGCGGCATCGTCGAGCGCGACGCCGAGGGCAAGCCGCTGCGCATGATCGGCGTCCAGACCGACATCACCCGGCAGAAGGCGACGGAGGCGCAGCTCGAACAGGTCAACGCCCGCTTCCGCCTGGCTCTGGCGGCGAGCGGCACCGGGATCTGGCATCACGACAACGGCTCGGCGACCAGCTTCTGGGACGCCCGGACGCGCGAGATCTATGGCGTGCCCGGCGACGCGTGCGAAGTGTCGGGCACGCTCTGGCATACCTTCCTCCATCCCGAGGACCGCGTCGAGGCCGAGCGCGCCCATGAAGCCGTCATCGGCTCCGACCAGGTTTCCGCCGTCCGCTACCGGATCGTCCGCCGCGACGGCGAGGTCCGCTACATCGAGAGCCTGCTGCGCTTCATCGACGATCCGCAGTCGTCCGGCCAGTTGCTGGGGACCGTCCGCGACGTCACGGAGGAGCAGCGCCGCCAGCTCGAACTGGCCCACGCCGCGCGCCACGACGCGCTGACGGGTCTGCTCAACCGCACCGCCTTCGACGCCGTCATGGCGGAACGGATTGCCGCGCTCGGCGCCGCGCCGCTTGCCGTGCTCTATGTCGACCTCGATTTCTTCAAGGCCCTGAACGACTTCGCGGGTCACGCGGCGGGCGACTCGGCGCTGCGCAAGGTCGCGGCGGCGATGCGCGCCTGTCTTCCGCACCAGGCCGTCGCGGCGAGGCTCGGCGGCGACGAGTTCTCGATCCTCGCGCCCGTCGCCGATGTCGAGCAGGCGCAGGCGCTGGCGGCGGTGCTGCTCGAGGCCGTCTCGGCCGCCGACCTCGGCGACGCCGGGCCACGCCAGCGGCTCGGCGCGAGCATCGGCATCGCGCTGGTCCGCGATCGCGAGACGCTTCCCGCCGATGCGCTCGCCTGCGCGGACGACGCCTGCTATGCGGCCAAGGCGTCGGGCCGGGGGCGCGCCGCGGTGTTCTCCACCGATTCGGCCGCGCGAACCTCGGGGCTCAACGCCGCGCGGGTCGCCGCCGACACGGTCGATGCGCTCTGCGAAGGGCGGCTGCTGCTCTACGGCCAGAAGATCCATGGCCTCGGCCAGCCCTGGGACCGGTCGCGTCAGGTGGAGATATTGGCGCGCCTGACGACGCGCGGCGGCCAGATGATCTCGCCGGAGGAATTCATCCCGGCGGCGGAGCGCTTCGGGATGGCGCCGCGCCTCGACCGCTGGATCATCAGGACCGCGCTGACCCGCTTCCGCGACGCCATCGTCGGCGAGGGATTGTCGCTGAATTTCAACCTGTCCGCGCAGACGCTCAGCGATCCCGGCCTCTGGTCGTTCGTCGACGCGACGATCGACGAGACCGGCGTGCCGCATTCGGCGATCGTCTTCGAGATCACGGAAACGGCGGCGATCACCAGCTTCGCGGCGGCGGAACGCTTCGTCGGGCAGGCGCGTGAGCGCTCCTGCCGCGTCAGCCTCGATGATTTCGGCGCCGGGCTGAGCTCGTTCGACTATCTGCGCCGTTTCACCGTGGACAGCATCAAGATCGACGGTTCCTTCGTCCAGCACATGGCCAACAGCAGATTCGATCGCGAGATCGTGACCGCGATCACCGGCATCGCCAGGAGCCTGGGCTACAGCGTCGTGGCCGAGAAGATCGAGACGGCGCAGGCGCAGGCGCTCCTGATGGACCTCGGCGTGGAGTACGGCCAGGGCTATCTGCTGCACAGGCCGGAGCCGCTTGAGGCCATCGTCGCCGGATGCGCGCAGGTTCCGCGGCTCAGGGCTCCCGCGGCCGCGTGAGCGAAAGCCGGCCGAAAGCGTCGGCGGGACTCGTGCCGACCCGCGGCGCGCCCTATAAAGGCGTCAGGCGTGTTGCCGATGCCGGCCAGGGCCGGATACGATGCCGGAGGCGTTGGCGTCGTGGCCTTCGTCGCGGGAAAGGGATTCGGTAGCGGACTGATGACGATCATCCTGACCATCGACAGCGTCGATTCGCTGCCCGACGGCGGGCCGATCCGCTTCCAGGCCGTCAATCGCGGCTTCGAGATCGGCCGCCAGCAGCATCTCGACTGGACGCTTCCCGACCCCAGTCGCTACATCTCCGGGTTGCATTGCGAGGTCCGCTTCGAGAAGGGCGACTATTGGCTCTACGACGTGTCGCGCAACGGCACCTTCCTCAACGGCTCCACCGCCCGGATGAAGAGCCCCTACCGCCTGGAACATGGAGACCGGCTGTCGATCGGCCACTATGTGGTGCTCGTCGAGCTGGCCGGCCGGGGCGCCGGCGAGGCTCCGGCGGATCCGGGCCTTGTCGCCGCCCGCCCCGCTGCCATGCCGGACTATTCCGGCGACATCTGGGGCACCGATGCTCCCGCCCAGCCGCCGATCGATCGGCGTGACCTGATGCCGCCGCGGCCCGGTGCGATGCGTGCGCCGGACTATTCGAACCAGTTCATCGCCTTTCCGGATGTCGGACCCTTGCCGGAGCGGCCGGCCCCGGCCGCCGCCCCTGCCCATGCCGATCCGTTCCACCTACCGCCCGGCGCCGATCCCGCCGTCCCGCCGCAGCCCGCGCCCCGGATGCCCGATCCCGCGGCGCCGGTCTTCCGGGCCGAGCCGATCGCCCGTCCCAAGCGCCTGCCGGTCGACGGCGAATCCTTTTCCTCGGCATCTCCCGCGGCGCCTGTTCCCGCCGCCCCGGCGATCGCGCAGCCCTTTCCCACGCCGCGCGTCGCGGCACCCGATGCGGCGGCGCAGGCCCGCTTCATCGAGGGTCTGGCGGCCGGTGCCGGCGTGTCGCCCGAAACCTTTTCATCCCGCGATCCCGGCGAGGTCGGGCGCGAGGTCGGTGCCTTCCTGAAGGTGGCCGTCGAGCAGATGGCCCAGTTGCTGCGGGCCCGCGCCGCCGCCAAGGCGATGACCAAGAGCGCCAGCCGGACCATGATCGGCGCCACCGACAACAATCCGCTCAAGTTCATCCCGGGCAGCGCCGAGGTCATCGACGTGATGTTCACGCGCCGGCGCCCCGGCTTTCTCGGCGCGCAGGAAAGCCTGGAAGCCGGCTTCTCGGATTTGAAGCGGCACGAACTCGCCACCTACGCGGCGATGCAGAAGGCGCTGTCCCGGCTGCTCGACGACCTGTCGCCGGAAGCGATCTCCTCGAAGGTCGGCGGTTCCGCCTTCGCCTCGAAGAAGAGCCGCGCCTGGGACGTCTTCGAGGAGCGCTGGGAACAGAAGAGCGGTGCCGGCGAGAACGGCATGCTCGATGTCTTCCTCGCCTATTTCGCCGAGGCCTACGACCAGGCGAGCAGGAAGGGCTGAGGGTTGCCGCCGGTTGAAGTCCGGTGCGCCATGTTCAGTTGAAGGACCGCTGCGCATCGCGCAAGGGCGTGGGTTTTTCTGCAATATTCCCCTAATCATCGCTGAATCGCCACAAGAAATTGGCGCTGCGTCGGTGCGCCAGGCCGCAACGCGCAAATTTCATGCTGCGGCGCAGCATCGAATTCGCTTGCAATGTTTAGTGATTTCGCGATCACTAAACAAATTACTGAACATCGCGCTGGGGGAGCTTGCAGCGACGTTCCGGCCCCGCATCGCGTCTGGGCACCTGAAGCCGGCATCCGGAGCGGCTTCGCAAATGGGAGGAGAGAGCATGAAGCCGATGACGAAATGGACGCTTGGACTGGCCTCGACGCTGCTTGCATCGACGGCCGTTTCCAGCGTCGCGCAGGCCGAAGACCTGACGCTGTGCTGGGCCGCCTGGGATCCCGCCAATGCGCTGGTCGAGCTGTCGAAGGATTTCACCGCCGAGACCGGCATCGGAATGAAGTTCGAGTTCGTGCCGTGGACCAACTATGCCGACCGCTTCCTCAACGAGCTCAATTCCAAGGGCAAGCTGTGCGACCTGATCATCGGCGACAGCCAGTGGATCGGCGGTTCGGCGGAGAACGGACATTACGTCAAGCTCAATGATTTCTTCGACAAGGAAGGGATCAAGATGAGCGACTTCGTCGACGCCACCGTCGTCGGCTATTCGCAGTGGCCGAAGAACACGCCGAACTACTGGTCGCTGCCGGCCTTTGGCGACGTGGTCGGCTGGACCTATCGCAAGGACTGGTTCGCCAAGCCGGAGATTCAGGCGGCGTTCAAGGAAAAATACGGCCGCGACCTGGCCGTGCCCGCGACCTTCGCCGAGCTGAAGGACATCGCGGAATTCTTCCAGAAGCGCGAGATCGACGGCAAGACCGTCTACGGTGCGTCGATCTATACGGAGCGTGGCTCGGAAGGCGTCACCATGGGCGTCATGGACGTGCTCTATTCCTTCGGCTTCAAATACGAGAATCCCGACAAGCCCTACGAGATGGAAGGCTTCGTCAATTCCGACAAGTCGGTCGCGGGCCTGGAATTCTACAAGGCGCTCTATGATTGCTGCACGCCGCCGGGCGCGTCGAACAGCTACATGGGCGAAGGCATCGACGCCTTCAAATCCGGCCAGGTGGCCATGCACATGAACTTCGCCTTCACCTGGCCCGGCCTGCAGAAGGACGAATCGGTCGGCGGCGACAAGGTCGGCTTCTTCGCCAATCCCAAGGGGCCGGACGGCGAGCAGTTCGCCCAGCTCGGCGGCCAGGGCATCTCGGTGGTCGCCTATTCCGACAAGCAGGAAGCCGCGCTGAAATACATCAAGTGGTTCGCGACGGCGGATGTTCAGAAGAAGTGGTGGTCGCTCGGCGGCTTCTCCTGCCTCAAGGCCGTCGTGGAGGATCCGGGCTTCGCGGCCAGCCAGCCCTATGCGCAGACCTTCCTCGACTCCATGGCCATCGTGAAGGACTTCTGGGCCGAGCCGAGCTACGCTTCGCTGCTGCAGGCCTCGCAGAAGCGCTTCCACGACTATGTGGTGGCCGGTCAGGGCACCGCCAAGGACGCGCTCGACGGGCTGGTCAAGGACTGGACCGAAGTCTTCGAGGACGACGGAAAGATATAGTCTTCTCCCGAGCCCGTCCCGCGCCGCCCTGGTGGCGCGGGACGGATTTCCTGATCATCGGTTTGGACGAGATCGCGTGTCAGCACCCCCCCTCCGGTTCGCTTCGCTCACCACCTCCCCCCCACTGCGTGGGGTGGAGGATAGGCGTCCAGCTTGGCGCCCATCCTCCACCCTCACGAAGTGGGGGGGAGGTGTCGAGGGCGAAGCCCGAGACGGAGGGGGGGTCTTTGAAGGTCCCGATCTTATCGGCAGCCTGGCCGCATGACCGACACATCCATCATCGAGCGTGCCGCGCAAGCCGCGGCGCGATCCACGCCCGAGCCTCTGGCGAAGCGGGTGAGGAGCCTGTCCGACCGGGCGGTCGCGTGGATCTTCATTGCGCCGACCATCCTGCTGCTGCTTGCCATCAACATCTTCCCGCTGATCTGGGCGATCTGGCTGTCCTTCACCAACTACCGCGCCAACCGGCCCAACGAGGTGGTCAAGAATGTCGGCCTGCAGAACTACCAGCGCATCCTCGGCGACCAGGATACCTGGATCGCCATGCAGGCGACTGCGCATTTCGTCTTCTGGACGATCCTGCTGCAGACGCTGATCGGCTTCACCCTGGCCTATCTGATCGACCGCAAGTTTCGCGGCCATGCCTTCTGGACGACGATCATCCTCATTCCGATGATGCTGTCGCCCGCCGTGGTCGGCAATTTCTGGCGCTTCCTCTACGAGCCGCAGATCGGGCTGTTCACCTATGTGGTGTCCTTCTTCACCGGCATCGCGCCGACCGACATACTGATGCTGTCGGACGTCAAGCTGGCGCCCTGGGCGATCATCATCGTCGATACCTGGATGTGGACGCCCTACGTCATGCTGATCTGCCTGGCAGGACTGCGCTCCATCCCGGACTACATCTATGAGGCCGCCGAGGTCGACCGCGCCTCGAACTGGCGGCAGTTCTGGTCGATCACCCTGCCGATGGCGCTGCCCTTCATCATGCTGGCGGTGCTGTTCCGCGGCATCGAGAACTTCAAGATGTTCGACATGGTCAACCTGCTGACCGGCGGCGGCCCCGGCTCGACGACCGAGGTCGCCTCGATCACGCTGAAGCGCGAAGCCTTCGAGAAATGGCGCACCGGCTTCTCCTCCGCCTTCGCCATCATCCTGTTCGTCGCCGTCTTCGGTCTCGCCAACATCTATGTGAAGGTTTTGAACCGGGTGAAGAGCCGATGAGCGTGGCTAGCGTTGCGCCCCCTCCACAGCCTTCGGCGGTCCCCCTCCCCCGTAAACGGGGGAGGATCGGCGCTGCCGCCGGCACGCCCCAAATCCTCCCCTGCGAAGCGGGGGAGGGGAACCACGCGAAGCGTGGTGGAGGGGGCGTCACGTCCCTGAATTTTTGCTTCAGCCGGAGCCGGTCGTCATGAGCGCCGCCGCACACTCTGTGATCGAACCGAGTTCGACGTCGAAGCGCATCGCCGGCGGCATCGTCGTGGTCTATGCGATCCTGACCATGATCCCGCTGTTCTGGATCATCGCGACCAGCTTCAAGACGCCGCCGGATTCGATCGCCTATCCGCCGAAAGTCGTCTTCCAGCCGAGCATCGAGGGCTATTGCAACCTGTTCACCACCCGCACGCGGCAGACCGCGGAGTACATCAACGCGCTGCCGCCCGCCGCCAACTTCTGCGACGAGGTCACCCGCAAGCGCAACATGGTGATCGCCGGCGCGTCCAACTTCATGCCGCGCTTCCTGAACTCGCTGATCATCGCCTTCGGCTCGACCTTCTGCGCCGTCTTCCTCGGCACGCTGGCCGCCTACGGCTTCTCGCGCTTCAAGGTGCCGCTCGCCGACGATTTGCTGTTCTTCATCCTGTCGACGCGCATGATGCCGCCGATCGCCGTGGCGATCCCGATCTATCTCATGTACCGCGAGCTCGGCCTGTCGGACACCGCGCTCGGCATGATCCTGCTCTACACGGCGGTCAACGTGTCGCTCGCCGTCTGGCTGCTGAAAGGCTTCATCGACGAGATCCCGCGCGAATACGAGGAAGCGGCGATGATCGACGGCTATTCGCGGCTGCAATCCTTCTGGAAGGTCGTGCTGCCGCAGGCGACGACCGGCATCGCCGCGACCGCCATCTTCTGCATGATCTTCGCCTGGAACGAATATGCCTTCGTGTCGCTGCTGACCTCCGGCACCGCGCAGACCGCGCCGCCCTTCATCCCGACCATCATCGGGGAGGGCGGCCAGGACTGGCCGGCGGTGGCGGCTGGAACCACCATTTTCCTGGTGCCGATTCTCGTCTTCACCATCCTGCTCAGGAAGCAGCTTCTGCGCGGCATCACATTCGGGGCGGTGCGCAAATGACATCTCGTTGCACTACGTCCAGCACCCCTCATCCGCCTCGCTTCGCTCGGCACCTTCTCCCACAAGGGGAGAAGGTCGGCGCCTGGCTTTCCCGCTTGTGCAATTCTCCAACGTTGGCGATTGGCGGTCAGGGAAATGCAAAGCATCCCCTTCTCCCCTTGTGGGAGAAGGTGCCGAGCGAAGCGAGGCGGATGAGGGGTGTTCCAGCTTGGCTCGGCTCTCTCGAAATAGCGGATGGCCGCTCATGACCCGCCGCACCATCGCCAAGCGCTCGAACTGGCCGCGCCTGCTGCGGCGCGGCATGCTGGAGACCATCGCCACCTTGGTCATCGGCCTCGGCTTCCTGATGCTGTTCCAGCCCTTCGCGCTGCCGCTCTATTCCTGGTCCTTCGTCACCATGCTTGCGGGCACGGCGATGTTCATCATCGTCTCGAAGTTTCCGGAGTAGGACGATGGCGGAGATCCGGGTCGAAAACCTCCACAAAGCCTTCGGCACCTTCACGGCGGTCAAGGACTCGACCTTCACCGTCGAGGATGGCGAGTTCTTCGTCATGCTCGGGCCGTCCGGCTGCGGCAAGACGACGACGCTGCGCATGATCGCCGGGCTGGAACTGCCGAGCAGCGGCCGCATCCTGCTCGGCGGCGAGGATGTCAGCCAGTTGCGCGCCCGCGAGCGCGACATCGCCTTCGTCTTCCAGCTCTTCGCGCTCTATCCGCACATGAACGTTCGCAAGAACATCGGCTTCCCGCTGCTGGCTCAGGGCATGGCCTCGAGCGAGATCCGCGGCCGCGTCAAGGAGACGGCGAAGCTGCTCAGGATCGACCATCTGCTCGACAGCCCTGTGTCGCGTCTGGCCGGCGGCGACCGGCAACGTGTCGCTCTCGGCCGCGCCATCGTCCGCCGCCCGAAATGCTTCCTGATGGACGAGCCGCTCGGCACGCTCGACACCGAGTTCCGCGATCTGATGGTTCATGAGCTGCGCGAACTGCACGACCGCATCCACGCCACCACCGTCTACGTCACTCACGACCAGTTGGAAGCCATGGCGATGGCCGACAAGATCGCGGTGATGTCGAACGGCCTGATCGAGCAGTTCGGAACGCCGCGCGAGATCTACGACCGGCCGGCCTCGATGTTCGTCGCCGACTTCATCGGCTCGCCGCCGATGAATTTTCTGCCCTTCCACGCCGGGCTTGCGCGCGGCGCGAGCGAAATCACCGTGCAGGGCGCCAGGGTCGCGGTGCCGGAAATCCGCGAGGACGCGGCGCCGGCCGATCTGGCGCTCGGCATCCGCCCCGAGCATATCCGCTTCGACGATGCCTCCACCCTGCGCGGCTCGGTCTACGGCACGGAATATCTCGGCACGACGCAGATCGTCGCCATCGAAACCGAAGGCGGCCTGATCAAGGCGCGCGTGCCGGCCGAACTTCCCGTCCGCACCGGCGAGACCGTCGGGCTGTCGCTCAACGGGCCGCGCCTGTCGCTGTTCGACAAGGCATCCGGCCGTGCCGTCCGCACCCGGCTGCATGAGGGGGCCGCGCATGGCTGACGTTGTCGTCTCGGGAATCAGCAAGCAGTTCGGCGGCGTCTTTGCCGTCGACGCGCTCGATCTGACCGTCAAGGATGGCGAGTTCGTCGTGCTGCTCGGGCCGACCGGCGCCGGCAAGACGACGACGCTGCGCCTCATCGCCGGGCTGGAGCGGCCGGATGCGGGTTCGATCCATATCGGCGGGCACGACGCCACCGCGCTGGAACCCTCGGCCCGCGACGTCGCCTTCGTCTTCCAGCAGTATTCGCTCTATCCGCATCTGACGGTCTACGAGAATCTCGCCTTTCCGCTGCGCTCGCCGGCGCGCAGATGGCCGGAGGCCGACATCCGGCGCCGGGTCGAGGAGATAGCGCGGCTGGTGCGCATCCATCACAAGCTGGAGAACCGATCGACGCGGCTGTCCGGCGGCGAGATGCAGCGCGTCGCCATCGGCCGGGCGCTGGTGCGCAAGCCGTCGATCTTCCTGATGGACGAGCCGCTGTCGTCGCTCGACGCCAAGCTGCGGGGCGAACTCAGGCTGGAACTGAAGCGCATCCAGGCGGAGCTGGGCGCGACCGTGCTCTATGTCACGCACGACCAGATCGAGGCGATGACCATGGCCGACCGCATCGGCATCCTCGACGAGGGCCGGCTCGTCCAGATAGGCACGCCGCGCTCGATCTACACCACCCCGGCCAATCTGCACGTCGCGGCGCGGCTCGGCCAGCCGGCGATCAACCTCCTACCGGCCGGCCTGCTGCCGGATGGCGGGGCGCCGGCCGGCACCAGGACGATCGGCGCCCGCACCGAGCACCTGACCATCGAGAAGGCGGCGGGCGGCGACGGCACCGTCGACTGGGTCGAGCATCTCGGCGACCAGAACCACCTGCACGTCACCGTCAGCGGCCAGAAGCTGATCACCCTGACCGATCCGGATACCGCCCTGGAAAAAGGCGACCGCGTGGCTGTGCGATTCCGCAACCCGCTGTATTTCGACGCGTCCGGCAACAGGATCGGGGGCTAGGGGATGGTCGACCATATTGTGCTGCAGTCACCCCCACCCCTCACCCCTCCCCGCAAGGGGGAGGGGGGCGTCGACGCCTCAGAATCTCCCTCCCCCTTGCGGGGAGGGGTAAGGGGTGGGGGTGACCACGAGTGCTGCCATGTCCGTTGATCTCTCCTCCCTCATCACCTCCTGCGCCGACACCATTTCCGCCCATGCCGACGAGCTGACCGCGCTCGACCAGGCGATCGGCGACGGCGACCATGGGCTGAACATGAAGCGCGGCTTCGAGGCGGTGCGCGGCGAGGCCGGCGCGCTGGCCGGAAAGCCCATGCCGGAGGCGCTGAAGGCGATCGGCATGAAGCTGGTGATGACCGTCGGCGGCGCCTCCGGGCCGCTGTTCGGCACGTTGTTCATGACGCTCGGCAAGGAGTGGCCGGCCGATCCCGACCGCGCGTCGCTGGCGGCAACGCTGAGGAAGGCCATCGACGCGGTCGCCGCCCGCGGCAAGTCGCAGACCGGCCAGAAGACCCTGCTCGACGTGCTCGAACCGGTGCAGGCAGCGCTGGCGCAGGGCCGGACACCGTCCGAGATCGCCGCGATCGCCGATGGGGCTGCCGAGGCGACGAAGCCGGTCAAGGCGATCCGCGGCCGCGCCTCCTTCCTCGGCGACCGCTCGATCGGCCATGTCGATCCCGGCGCCCGTTCCGCGGCACTTCTCGTTCGGGCCGTCGCACAAACCCTGGAGCCTGCCCGATGAGCAATGTCGGCATCGTCATCGTGTCCCACTCGCCGCTCGTCGCGGAAGGCACGGCCGACATGGTCCGCCAGATGGTCGGCGACGAGGTTCCGCTTGCCTGGTGCGGCGGCAATCCCGAGGGCGGCCTCGGCACCTCGGTCGGGGCGATCATGGAGGCGATCGACCGGGCCTGGTCGGAGGCCGGCGTCGCCATCCTCGTCGACCTCGGCGGCGCCGAGACCAACAGCGAGATGGCGGTCGAGATGATCGGCGAGCCGCGCGCCGGGCGGATCGTCATCTGCAACGCGCCGATCGTCGAGGGCGCCGTCATGGCCGCGACCGAAGCCTCGGGTGGCGCTTCGCTCGCCGATGTCGTAGCCACCGCGCACGAGCTGTCGCCAGCCTGAATCCGGAAACGCCCGCATGTCGCAGAATGCCGAAGCCACGGTCGAGATCACCCACGAGGTGGGTCTGCATGCCCGCCCGTCGGTGAAGTTCACCAAGCTGGCAAAGACCTTTCCCGCCGCCGTCGAGATGGCGATGGCGCCGGACGGTCCCTGGTTCGATGCCAAGAGCATCGTCAAGGTGATGGCGGCCAAGGCGCCGAAGGGAACGATGCTCCATCTGCGTGCCAGCGGCGATCGGGCCCGCGAGGCCGTCGAGGCGCTGGTCGCGCTGGTGGAGCGCGATTTCGACGAGGGCGAGGCCCATGTCCGCTCCGCTTAGCCTGACGGGCACCCCTGCATCGCCGGGCTATGCCGAAGGCCCGCTCTTCGCCCTTGGCACGGCGTTGAACCGCTACGAGCCGAAGGGATCGCCGGATGGCGAGCGGGCGGCGCTGCTGACCGCGCTCGACGGCGCTTCCGAGGCGCTCGCCCTGCTGATCGCCGATGCTGTCGGCGAGGCGGCCGAGATGCTGGAGTTCCAGCTCGCCATGGTCGAGGACGACGCGCTGCGCGCCCCGGCGCTCGCGGCGATCGACGCCGGTGCCAATGCAGCCACGGCGTGGCAGGCCGCGCTCGGCGAAGAAATCGCCGGATACGAGGCCTCCGAGGACGACTATTTCCGGGCCCGTGCCGCCGATCTCGCCGACATTCGCGATCGGGTGCTGCGCGACCTGACCGGCTCGAACCAGGAGGCATCGCCTCCGGGCGCGATCCTCACGGGCGACGACATCACGCCGAGCCGCTTCCTGCAGACGGACTGGACGTCCGGAGGGGGGGTCGCCTTGGCGGGCGGCAGTTCGGCCAGCCATGTCGCCATGCTGGCGCGGGCCCGCGGCGTGCCGATGGTGGTCGGCCTCGGGCCGGTGCCGGCCGCGTCCGGAAGGACCGCGCTGCTCGATGCCGAGCATGGCGGGCTCGCGCTCTCCGCCGATTTTCCCGGTGTCGAAGCCTTCCGGCGCGCCGCCGCCGCGTTCCGCAGCCGCCGGGCCGGCGCCGATGCCTATCTGCGCAAGCCGGCGGTGACGGCGGACGGGGTGTCGATCCGGGTCCAGGTCAACGTCGCCGACCCGTCCGACGTCGACACCATCGACATAGCGAGCTGCGACGGCGTCGGCCTGATGCGCACGGAGTTCCTGTTCGGCAAACCGTCCGGCCTTCCCGACGAGGAGACGCAGTATGGCGCCTACCGCAAGGTGCTGGAATGGGCCGGCGGCAAGCCTGTCACCATCCGCACCGTCGATGCCGGCGGCGACAAGCCGGTGCCGGGCTTTACCGTCGAGGAGGGCAATCCGTTTCTCGGCCTGCGCGGCATCCGCCTGTCGCTGGCGCGCCCCGACATCTTCCGCGTGCAGATCCGCGCCATCCTGCGCGCCGCCGTCCACGGCAACGCCAAGGTGATGTTCCCGATGGTCGCGGTGCCGGCCGAATATGCCGAGGCGGCTGTGCTGTTCGCCGACGAGGCGGCGAAACTCGCGGCGACAGGAGTGCCGCACCTTCTGCCGCCGCTCGGCATCATGGTCGAGGTGCCGTCGGTCGCGGTCGCGCCCGAGCTGTTCGCCGATGCCGCCTTCTTCTCCATCGGCTCGAACGACCTGACGCAATATGTGATGGCGGCGGCGCGCGACAACGGCCGTGTCGCCAGCCTCAACGTCGTGACGAACCCTGCGGTGCTGCGGCTGATGTCCGGCGTGGCGGCCTTCGCCGAACGGTCCGGCATTGCGCTCAGCCTGTGCGGCGACGCCGGCGGCGATCCCGCTTCGATCCCGGCGCTGCTGGCCGCCGGCCTGCGCGACCTGTCGGTCGTCCCGGCCCAACTGGCCACCGCCAAGGCATCGATCGCCGGGCTGACGATCGGGTCGGCATGATGGCGGAGCCGGATGCGCCGCAGCCCGGCGATGCCGAGGAGGCGATCCGCGCCTACAAGCAGATTCTCGCGGCGGTCATCGATCGCCGGCCGTCCGGCACGCGTCAGAGGCTTGCCGACGAACTCGGCAAGAACCGCAGCTTCGTGACGCAGATCACCAGCCCCAGCTATTCCGTGCCGATCCCGGCGCGCCATATTCCGTCGATCCTGGCGGTCTGCCATTTCGGTCCGGCCGAGCGGGATGGCTTCCTCACCGCCTATGACCGGGCCCATCCGGGCAAGGCGCCGCTGCCGGAAGGCTTTCGCCGCCATCGCCATCTGGCGCTGAGCGTGCCTGATCTCGGCGATGTCAGGCGCAACGAGGCGCTGGATCGCGCGGTGGTGGATTTCGTGGCGCGCATCGCCGCGCTGTTCGGCGAGGACGGCGGCTGATTTGGGAGGACGACAATGAAGAAGTTCATCAACGCGGTCGACACGGTGCTGGCCGAAACGCTCGACGGGTTCGCGGCCGCGCATGCGGACATCGTAAGCCTGGGCGGCGGCCACAAATTCATCCGCCGCAAGGCGCTGAAGCCGGGAAAGGTGGCGCTGATCTCCGGCGGCGGCTCCGGTCACGAGCCGCTGCATGGCGGGCTCGTCGGTTTCGGCATGCTGGACGCGGCCTGCCCCGGCCAGGTCTTCACCTCGCCGACGCCCGACCAGATGGCCGAGGCGGCGGCGGAGGTCGACACCGGCGCGGGCTGCCTGTTCATCGTCAAGAACTACGAGGGCGACGTGATGAACTTCGAGATGGCGGCCGAGATGTCCGACGGCGTGATGCAGGTCGTCACCAATGACGATGTCGCGGTCGAGGACTCGCTCTACACCACCGGCCGGCGCGGCGTCGCCGGCACGCTGGTGGTCGAGAAGATCGTCGGCGCCGCCGCCGAGGAGGGCAGGGCGCTGGCGGACCTCAAGGCGCTCGGCGACCGGGTCAACGGCGCCACCCGCTCGATGGGCGTGGCGCTGACCTCCTGCACCGTTCCGGCCGCCGGCAAGCCGAATTTTGAGATCGGCGACGACGAGATGGAGTTCGGCGTCGGCATCCACGGCGAGCCCGGCCGCCGGCGTGCCAAGCTCGCGCCCGCCAATGCCATCGCGGCCGAAATCTGCGAAGCGATCGCATCCGATCTCGGCGACCGGATCCGCGGCAATGCCCTGCTCTTCGTCAACGGCTTCGGCGCGACCCCGTCGATGGAACTCTACCTGATGTACAACGCCGCCCGCGCCCAGTTCGAGAAGCGCGGCGTCACCGTCGTGCGCTCGCTGGTCGGCAGCTACGTGACCTCGCTCGACATGGCCGGCTGCTCGATCACCCTGACGATGCTCGACGACGAGATGGCAGGGCACTGGGACGCACCGGTCCATACGGCGGCGCTGCGCTGGGGGATGTGAGGGCGCCTCAATCGAGAAGGGGCAATGCAATCGACATCGGAAGGAATAGTCGCAGCGATCGTTCCTGAAGCGGAACAAATCGATGTTTCCGATAGAAGGCGGCCGCCTCTTCATCTTTGGCGTCGACGACCATGGCGAAGGACGCCGGCGCGGCCTCAAGGGTGCGACGCAGTGCATCGAACAGCAGAGCCTGGCCAAGGCCCTTGCCTTTGAAGCGCGTGTCGACCGCAAGTCTGCCGAGCAGTGTGACAGGGGCCTCCGGGTAGCGGGGAAGTCGTCGAGCAGTATCGTGTGGTAACTGTTCCAGTCCCACGCTTCCCGATGCAAGCGTGTAGTATCCGGCGATTGCGCCCGATGCGTTTTCGGCGGCCACGAAGCAGTTGGAGAATCGACGCCGCACGTCCTGCCCCACCTGCTCGCGAAAATAACTGGTGAGCTGCGTCACATCGCAGTCGAATCCACGCCGTTCGTCTTGTCCGGAAAGCTGTCGGACCTCGAAGCCCGCCGTCACGAGGATTTGCTGATCAATCGCTTGTGGGCGTCCGCGGCCTTGCGAAGCGCGTCGTTCGGTTCCGAAGGGGTTTGGATCGCATCCCAGAAGCGTTGATGATCTTCGAGCGACAAAAGGATGCGTGTCGTGCTCTCAATGGTCTTCTGTGCCGCCTCATGCGCCGCGGCGACCACGAAGTCGCTCACACTTCGTCCTTGCATTTCTGCTGCGCGCTTCACGATACTTAACGCTTCGGGGGAAATTCTGGCCTCGATGCGAGCGGTGCGGCTTTCCTGGGTCGACATTTCAACGCCTCACGGTTCTTCATTTTGTACAGAAATTCGCCGTACATTTCAAGCCGTAGTGGAAATGTGTCTTTCGCTCTCCTCACAAGACCCTATCGATACGGATCCGCCGCGTCGCGCAATCCGTCGCCCATGAAGTTGAAGGCGAGGATGACCAGCACGACCGGGATCATCGGGAACAGCAGCCAGGGATAGAAGGCGATGACGCTGACCGAGCGCGCCTCGGTGAGCAGGATGCCCCAACTGGTGATCGGCGGCCGCAGCCCGAGCCCGAGGAACGACAGCGCCGTCTCGCCGAGGATCATACCCGGAATGGCGATGGTCGCCGTGGCGATCAGATGCGACATGAAGCCGGGGATGAGATGCCGGCCGATGATGCGGCTGGATTTCGCCCCCATGAGCTGCGCGGCCAGCACATAGTCTTCCTCGCGCAGCGACAGGAGCTTCGAGCGCACGGCGCGCGCCAGGCCGGTCCAGTCGAGCAGTCCGAGGATCAGCGTGATGCCGAAATAGATGAGGATCGGGCTCCAGGTCACCGGCATGATCGCCGCGAGCGCCATCCACAGCGGGATCGACGGCAGCGATTGCAGCACCTCGATGATGCGCTGCACGACGAGGTCAAACGTGCCGCCGTGATAGCCGGCGAGGCCGCCGATGACGATGCCGAGCACGAAGGAGAAGGCGACGCCGAGCAGACCGATGGTCAGCGAGATGCGCGCGCCGTAGATGATGCGCGACAGCACGTCGCGTCCGAGCCGGTCGGTGCCGAGCAGGAAGAACTGGCCGCCCTGCGCCGGGCAGACGAAATGGAACGTCGCCGGCACCGCGCCCCAGAACCGGTAGGCGTCGCCGCTGCAGAAGAAGCGCAGCTTCTGGATGTCCGATCGGTTCTCCGTGTAGACGCGCTTCAGCGTGTCCATGTCCAGCGTCATGGTCCGGCCGTAGACGAACGGACCGACGAACCCCTTCTCCTCGTCGAACAGGTGGATGCGCTGCGGCGGCGTATGGATGAACTCGACATTGCGCGTGTGCAGATTGTAGGGCGCGACGAATTCGCAGATCAGGATCGTGAAATAGAGGATCGCCAGGAAGATCGCCGACCACAGCGCCAGCCTGTGGCGCTTGAACTTCCACCACATCAGCTTGAGCTGCGACGCCTGGTAGACGCGCGCCTGATCGGCCGTCATCGCCTCGACCGACAGCGGGTCGAACGGCGCGTCGGAGACGAAATGCTTCAGCGGAGCGCCCGGCTCGGGCAGGTAGGCGGTCATTTGGTGCTCCCGCCCTGCAGTCGGATGCGGGGATCGAGCAGCGCGAGCGCGAGGTCGGAGATGAGCACGCCGATGACCGTGAGGAATGCGAGGAACATCAGGAACGAGCCGGCCAGATACATGTCCTGGCTCTGCAGGGCCTTGATCAGCATCGGGCCGGTCGTTTCCAGCGACAGCACGATCGCCGTGATCTCGGCGCCGGAAATGATCGCCGGCAGGATCGAGCCGATATCGGAGATGAAGAAGTTCAGCGCCATGCGCAGCGGATATTTGACCAGCGTCCGGAACGGGCTGAGGCCCTTGGCGCGCGCCGTCATGACATATTGTTTCTGAAGCTCGTCCAGCAGGTTGGCCCGCAATCGCCGGATCATGCCGGCCGTGCCGGCGGTCCCGACGATGATCACCGGGATCCATAGATGTTCGAGAATCGACTTCGCCTTGTCCCAGCTCATCGGCTCGGCCAGATATTTCTGGTCCATCAGGTGGCCGATCGAGGTGCCGAACCAGATGTTGGCGAAATACATCATGATCAGCGCCAGCATGAAGTTCGGGATGGCGATGCCGAGCATGCCGAGGAACGTCAGCCCGTAGTCGCCCCAGCTATATTGGTGGGTCGCCGAATACATGCCGATCGGGAAGGCGATCAGCCAGGTGAAGACGATGGTGAAGAAGGAGACGAGGATGGTCAGCCACAGCCGGTCGCCGACGACGTCCGACACCGGCAGCTCATACTCGAACGAATAGCCGAAATCGCCGGTCACCATGCCGCCGACCCAGTAGAAATAGCGGATCAGCGGCGGCTGGTCGAAGCCGTACTCGGCCCTCAGCGCGTTGAGCTTGTCCATGTCGACGCCTTCGCCCTGCGCCCGCAGTTCGGCGGCGTAGCTCTCGAAATAGTCGCCCGGCGGCAGCTCGATGATGGTGAACACCAGCGCCGAGATGATGAGCAGCGTCGGCACCATGACCGCGACGCGCCAGACGATGTAGCGGATCACGTCACGCGTCCTCGAGCCAGAATGTGTCGGGTTTGTACACGCCGAGATAGCATGTCGGGTCGAAGCCGTAGAGGCCTGCCTCGGGAAGGTTGCGCAGCCGTGCCGAAGCCAGCACCGGCTGCAGCGTCTGGTTGACCAGGCCGATCGAGTAGACCTGCTCGGAGTAGATGCGCAGCATGTCGATCCACACCCGCTCGCGCTGCTGCGCGGTGACCGAGGTCCCCCATTCGGCGAGCAGCCGCAGCAACTGCTGCGACTCGGCAGTGTCCGGCGCCTCGCCCTGCTCGCCGCTGGTCAGGTAGTGAACGCCCCACAGCGGCCATTGCAACTGGTCCTCCGTGGTCGGGGCGAGCTGTCCCGGGTTCATGTCGGCGGTCGGCACGCCATTGTCGATGCCGGACCAGATCGACAGCATGATCTGCCCGCCGAGCGCCCGGCTGCGGAAGATGTCGCGCTGCGAGGTCCGCACGAACAGCGCCAGGCCTATTTTGCGCCAGTGGTCGATGACCAGTTCCAGCACGTCGGTGTCGACCGTGCTTTCGCCGGCGGTCTCGATGATCATCTCGGCGGAACGGCCGTCCGGCAGCAGGCGCAGCCCGTCGTCGTCGCGCTCCGCCAGGCCCATCTCGTCGAGCAGGCGGTTTGCCAGATCCGGATCATGGCCCGCCCAGCCGCTGGCGAATTCCGGCCTGAACAGCGGGCTGTCCGGCAGCACGGTGTCGGCGCTTTCCTTGCCGAGGCCGAAGAACACCGCCATGTTGATCTCGTGGCGGTCGATCGCCACGGACAGGGCCCGCCGGAAACGGACGTCGCGGAGGATGGGTTTCCAGATCGGGTCATTGTAGTTCTGGTTGGGCAGGATCGCGACGCGCGACCCTTGCGTCTTCTTCCACAGGCTGACCTTCACCGGATAGCGCTTCTCGGAATCCTTGAGGAAGGTGTAGTCGGCGAAATCGATCCCCGCCGCCTGCAGGTCGCTTTCGCCGGCGCCGGTCTTGGCCGGAATGATCGCCGAGGAACTGACGCCCATCACCACGCGGTCGACATAGGGCAGTTGCGTGCCGTTCTCGTCGACGCGGTGGAAGAAGGGGTTGCGCTCGAACACGAACTGGTCGGCCGGCGGCGTGGTGGTGTTGCGCCACGGGTCCAGCGTCGGGAGTTCCGGATTCTCCGGCCGGTACTGGCGCGACATCTTGATGTGCAAGGCCGTCCATTTCTTGGCCTTGTACTTCTTCATCAGCTTCTTGAGCGTATCCTCGTCCTGGTACCTGGCGTGGAACTGCTTCATGTAGGCGGACGGCAGGACCATGCCGAGCGCCTGCGGGGCGGCGAGGTTCGGCAGGAAGTCCGGGTTCGGCTTCTTCCAGCTATAGCGCACGGTCAGCGGATCGACGATCTCGAAGGTCGGGCCCTCGTCCTCCACCCTGAGCACGCGCGGCAGGCCGCTGGACGTCAGATCCTCGTTGTTGAACACGTCCTCCCAGGCGTAGCGGAAGTCCTCCGGCGTCAGCGGCGACCCGTCGGACCATTTGTGGCCGTCGCGCAGCCGGAACGTGTAGATCCGGTCTTCCTCGACCTCGAAGCGCTCCAGTATGTCGGGCTCGAAATGCAGGTCCCGGCTGTAGCCGACCAGCCGGCTGTAGCCGTAGATCGTCATCAGGCGGATGTCCTTCTGGCTGCCGATCAGCGTGCGCAGCACGCCGCCGGTGCGGCCCGGCTGCCCTCCGAGGGCGGCGACCTCGATGATGCGCGGCGCCTTCGGCAGGCGCTCGGCGAGCGGCGGCAACTCGCCCGCGTCGATCTTGTCCTTGAGGAAGGCGGGATCCTGCGCGGCGCCGAGAACCTGATGCGGCATCAGCGCCGCGCCGATCAGTCCGAGGGTCGTGCGGCGGGTGATCTTCATGCGAGTTCCCTCACATCCACCGTGCGGCGCGCCAGCACCTGGTGGCCTTCGCCCAGGTCGGCCGGTGCCAGGCCCGACCCGTCGCCGTCATCCCTGAACTGCGGCGCCCAGACGGACTGGTCGGACGCGCCGGTCAGGCGCAGCGTCGCGAAGTCGAGCGGCCGGTCGAGATCGGGGAACGGCACGGCCGCCAGCAGCGCCTTGGTGTAGGGATGCACCGGGCGCGCCATCAGTGTCTCGCGGGGGGCGATCTCGACGATGCGTCCGGCGCACATCACCGCGATGCGGTCCGCCATATAGTCCACCACGGCAAGGTTGTGGGAGATGAACAGGTAGGTCAGACCCAGTTCGGACTGCAGGTCCTTCAGCAGGTTGAGGATCTGCGCCTGCACCGACACGTCGAGCGCTGAGACCGGCTCGTCGCAGATCAGCAGTTCGGGCCCCAGCGCCAGCGCCCGCGCGATGCCGATGCGCTGCCGCTGTCCGCCCGAAAAACTGTGCGGGTAGCGGTTGAGCGCCCGCTCGTCGAGGCCGATGGCCTTGAGCAGGGCGATCACCTTCTCCTTGCGGCTCTCCGGCGTGCCCCTTTTGTGGATCTCCAGCGGCTCGCCGATGATGTTCTGCACGGTCATGCGCGGCGACAGCGACGACACCGGATCCTGGAACACCATCTGGATCTTGGTCCGCAGCACCCGGAGCTGCTCGTCGCGCGCCGACAGGAGGTCGATCGGTCCCTCGGCGCTGTTGAAGCCGATGCTGCCGGCATCCGGGGTCACCGCGCGCATCAGGATCTTGCTGACGGTGGTCTTGCCGCAGCCGCTCTCGCCGACCAGACCCAGGCATTCGCCGCGGCGGATGTCGAAGCTGACGCCGTCCACCGCCTTGACCGGCGTGTCGTTGCCCTTGCCGAACCAGCCCGACTTGCGGGTCGAATAGGCCTTCGCCAGGTCGCGCGCCTGCAGCAGCGGGCCGGGCTGCGGCGCCGCCGACACGGGGGCGCCGACCAGTTGGCCGACATTGACCGGCACCTCGCGCAGCGCCCTCAGCCGCTGCCCCGGCTTCATGTCGAAATGCGGCACCGCGGCCATAAGGCCCTGCAGGTAGGCATGGGTCGGGCGGCGGAAGATGTCCTGGACGCTTCCCGCCTCCATGATCTCGCCATGGTAGATCACCACCACCTCGTCGGCGACATTGGCGACCACGCCGAGGTCGTGGGTGATCAGCAGCATCGCCATGTTGAGCCGGCTCTGCAGGTCGCGCAGCAATTGCAGGATCTGCGCCTGGATGGTCACGTCGAGCGCCGTTGTCGGCTCGTCGGCGATCAGCAGTGCCGGCCGGCAGATCAGCGCCATGGCGATCATGGCGCGCTGGCGCAGGCCGCCGGACAGCTCGAACGGATACATGTCGTAGGCGCGCGCCGGACGCGGGAAGCCGACCAGCCCGAGCATCTCGATCGTCTGGCGCTTGATCTCGGCCTTGTCGAGCGTCGAATGGATGCGCAGCGACTCGTCGATCTGGTTGCCGATCGTGTGGAGCGGCGACAGCGATGTCATCGGCTCCTGGAAAATCTTGCCGATGCGGCTGCCGCGCAATTCGCGGATCTCGGTTCCGTCGCGGGGCAGCGAAAGGATGTCGGTGGTCCTGCCGGTCGCGGGGTCGGTGAACAGGATCGAGCCGCGAACCCGCGCCGTATTGGGCAGGATGCCCATGACGGCCTGGCTGATCACCGACTTGCCTGAGCCGGATTCGCCCACCAGCGCCGTCACCTTGCCGGGCATGACGCGCAGCGACGCACCGCGCACGGCATGCACCGGGCCGCCGACGATCGCGAACGAGATCCCGAGATTCTCGATCCTGAGCAGGTCAGAACCAGACTGCGCCGCCGATGCGTTCATCCCGTCCTGCGCATGCCCCCTCGACCGGGCCCCAAACCCGGACGACGAGACAGTAGCGGAGAGCAATCGGCCTGCCTAGACCATCTGCCGCTGCCACATATTCTGTGGATAGTGCCGGCCGGCGGAGATGCACTTCCGCCGCGGCCCGGCAGCCGGCGTCAGCCTGACGGACAGGTTCCGTCGGTCAGCACGTCCTCGCAGCGCGGCGAGCGGCGGAAGTCGTCGTAATAGAGCGTCCATTCATTGTCGTGCGCGGCGCGGTACGGGCCGAACTTGAAATACTGGTTGTCGCCGAGCCCCTTGTCGGCATGGCCGATGTGGCCGGTCACGGTGACGACCGGCTTGCCGTTGGCGAACAGATCGATGCGGCCCGAGCCGTCCGGCCCCGGTCTGGTGTAGATGGCGAAGTCGATCCAGCCGGTGTCGGGAGCCGGCAGCGGGTTGCCGTGGGCGACGACCTTGATGTCGGTCGTGCAGTCCGCGTAGAGCTCGCCGTCCTGCGGCGTCCAGCCGTCCTGCGTCGCCACCAGCGCGCGCATCTGGTTGGTCTTCGGGCGCAGCCATACCGGCACGCCGTCGCCGGCGCAGCCTGTCCCCGCCTTCCCGGCCGTGTCGCCCGGCGCGATGTAGTTCGTCTCGACCGTGGCGAACAGCTTGCCGTTGCGCAGCCGCAGCGCCAGGAAGGGACTGAAATCGCCCTTCGCTCCCGGGTCGATCTCGCGCTTCCACTGGGCGATCAGATAGCGGTGGTCGTCCTGCGGGATGGGATCGCCGAACTTCACCGCGAAGCCGTACCAGACCCCCTGGTCGTAGGGTACGCGCAGCTCGGTCTTCTCCCAGATCTCGGCGCGCTCGCTGCAGCCGTCCTCGTCGGCGGCCCCGGCGCAGACCGGCCTGACGCTGAGCTTCAGCGCGCCGGCGCCGGTCCGCGTCACGTCGCTCTGGAAGGTCACCCTGCCGGCGGTCTGCTCGAAATTGTCGCGATAGTAGAGTCCGCCCTCCGGCGCGAAGTCCGCGGCGTCGAAGCCGTCGCGCAGCACCGTCGTCCAGTCGCCGGCGCCGGCCGGTGCCGCGCAGGCGAGGAAAGTCGTCGCGGCCAAGATCAGTCCAGCCCTCATTGCGTCGCCTTGCCGTTCGTAGAGAAATCCGCGCGTCCGCTGTCCCTCAGCAGGAGCATCAGTTGCTCGGCATCCGAGACCCCGTCATAGCTGATATCGAGGGCGCCGTCTTCCTCCGGCTCGCC
This sequence comes from Rhizobiaceae bacterium, assembly GCA_019635715.1. Classification (GTDB taxonomy): domain Bacteria; phylum Pseudomonadota; class Alphaproteobacteria; order Rhizobiales; family Rhizobiaceae; genus Kumtagia. The sequence continues at coordinate 38,199 of JAHBYY010000016.1, forward strand.
GATCTCGGAGGTATCGGGATGCAGGATCGTCACCTTCTGGCTGACGCCGCGCAGCTTCTCCTTGCCGATGGTCACCCAGCCGCCGCCGCAATAGCTGACGAATTCCTCGCTGGCGATGACGGGATGCGGATGCTTCTTGGTGAGCGCCTGCAGCCGCTGCACTTCGTTCACCGCGGCGCCGAAGGCCGAGAAGGTCAGCCGGTCGTTCAATCCGACATTGCCGAACATGACGTTTCCGACATGCAGGCCGATGCCGTAGCCGATCTCGGCGCGGCCCTCGGCGCGGCGGTTGGCGTTGAGCAGCTCCATGCGTGCCATGGCCCTCTGGCTGGCCGCGAGCGCCGAGCGCGTCGCGATCTCCGACGGTTCGCGATGCCGGTCGCAGGGATAGACCGCGAGGAAGCCGTCGCCCATGAAGCTGAGGATCTGGCCGCCCCGCTTGTTGAAGGGCGCGGCGATCGCGTCGAAGAACGAATTCAGCGTATCGATATAGGCTTCGCGGCCTTCCGCCTCCGCGAGCATGGTCGAGCCGCGCATGTCCGCCATCACCAGCGCCGCGCGCACCGTGTCGCCTTCGCCCCGCTTGATCTTGCCGCTCAGCACACGTTTCCCGGCATCGTTGCCGAGATAGGTGGTCAGCATGTTGTCGGCGAGCCGGTGCAGCACAGCCATCTTGGCGGCCACGGCCAGATGGTTCTGGATTCGCAGCAGCGCGGCGATCGTGCTCTCGTTGAAGCCGGCCGGCGCGTCGGTCGACCACGACCCCATCATGCCCTGGTCCTTGCCGGCATTGAAGGAATGCAGGAAGGCGATGTAGTCGGTGATGCCGAGCTGCTTCAGTTCCTCGAACACCGGGAACTCGGCCGGGCCGGTCTGGTCGAGGCGCCGGCGCAGATGGTCGAGCCTGTTGGTCAGCAGGTGGAAATACGGGCTGCGCAGGAAGCGCTCCGACCGGTCGCCCGGCTTGTTGCGGAAGCCTTCGACCCGCATGCCGGCGCCGCGCTCCCAGGTGAAGCCGAGCGCGTCGTAGAGCGGGTGCAGCATCGAGAAGGTGAGATGGACGCGCGCGATCGGCAGGCCGGCTGCGGCCAGCCGCTCGCAGAAGCCGCGGACCATGGTTTCGAGGTCGTCGCCGGCAAGCGAGGAATGGGTCAGCCAGTCGGCGACCTTGTCCATGAGGATCGTCGAAATCTCGGTGGAATTGGTCGTCATGGCAGGTGTTCCGATGGGCGGGGACGAGGCGGCCGGCGATCTCGGTGTCGCCGGCCGCCTCCCATAGTTAGGAGCTGGCCGGCGCAATACAAACGGCCGGCCGCGCTTTCCTGACAGGGCGCCGTCAGGCGGCCTTGGCCTTCAGGTTGGCCGCCGCCACCGCATAGCCGCCGGCGGCCCCGTCGACGAAATGCATGTGGTCGCGGTGCAGCGGCGTCGCGACGATGCAGGTCATCAGCGCCGAGTTCTGCCGGTGGACGCCGAAGCGGCAGATTCCCGCGCGCTCCGCTTCGGCCAGCCGTGCCTCGATGGCGCCGGTCGTCGCCGCGTCGAGATCGACCGTCATCTTCAGCCCGTCGTCGAACTTGCGGAAGTCGGTGTTGCTGGCGACGTCGCGGGCATAGACGACGGGGTCGAACCTTCCGAGCTTCAGCCCGAGCTTCGTCAGCACCCAGACCAGCGCGATCTGGCCGACGATGCCGAGCTTCGTCGCAAAGCGCTTGCCGGCCGGCGCCTGGGCGCGCGCCTCGCGATCCACGCCCGCCAGCGAGAACACCAGATCCGGCCCCCTTGACGGCACGGGGTGGCCGGCGCGATCCTCGGCTCCTGCCAGCGCGATGATCTCGGAGACGAGATCCTGGAAGGCCCGCATGTCGCCGCCCGGCACCGGGACGGCGATGATCGACACGATGTCCCCGTGCTGGGAGCGGATCGGGTCCCAGCGGCAGGACAGGCCGGTGAGGTCGGGACGCGTCCCGCTCGGCGCCGCCGGCACCTCGTAGCGGCCGGCCTTCATCTCGGTCTCCGCCCAGCTCGCGCCGCCGCCGGAGAACATCGCATAGGCGACGTGCTCGGTCGGCCTGAACAGCGCCACACGGACATCGAGCCCCGCGGCACGGATGTTCGAAATCGGTATGAGCGCCGCGCGCAATTGCAGGCCGAGTTCGTCGGAAACCCAGCGGCGCGTTGCCGCCAGCGCCTCGCGGGCGATCTCCCGTGCCTCGCCGGGCACCGCGACGAGGGCCCCGTCGCCGCCGAAGACGAAGGGCAAATCCTGCCTGCCCAGCGCATTGAGCAGCGCCGAGATCACGCTCGCGCCGGCCATGTTCACCGATTTGTACTGTCCTGCCCCGATCGCCTTGGTCGAGCCGACGATGTCGGCGGTGGCGAGAAGCCAGCCGTCCGGCAGCGGCGTGTAGTTCGCCGGGTCGATGACCCCCTCGAACGCCGACAGCGGCGCGAGCGTGTCGGTGAATGCGCCGGTCGGAGCGATTGTATCCATGATCGACCTCCATATCACATTCCGGGCGGGACCGGCGGCTCTTGAGACGGTTTGACTTCGCCGCTTCTGTCGTCATACGCATGAACCATGCGCATAGCCTTCTACGCACCGCTCAAATCGCCCCGCCACAGCATTCCATCGGGCGACCGGCTGATGGCGCGCCTGCTCATGGAAGCGCTGGGCCTTGCCGGACATACGGTGGATCTGGTGTCGGAGTTTCGCTCTTTCCAGGCCAATCCGGATACCGGGAGCTATGCGCTTCTGAAGGCCGAGGGCGAGGCCGAGATCGCCCGCATCAACGCGCGCTGGATCGCCGAGGGCGTGCCCGACCTGTGGTTTTCCTATCATCCCTACTACAAGGCGCCGGACCTGATCGGTCCGCGCCTCTCGGCGCGCTTCGGCATCCGCTACGTCACCGCGGAGGCGTCCTGGTCGCCGCGCCGCTTCGTCGGCTCGTGGGCGGCGGCCCAGGACTACGTGCTGGCGGCCCTGCGGCAGGCCTCGCTCAACATCTGCTTCACCCGTCGCGACCGCGACGGCCTGCAGCAGATGGCATCCACCTATCGTCTCGCCATGCTGCCGCCTTTCATCGACACGGGGAAGTTCGGGGCGCCGGCCGCCGGCAACGATACGCCCCGCCTGCTCAGCGTCGCAATGATGCGTTCGGGCGACAAGTTCGAGAGCTACCGGCTGCTCGGCGAGGCGCTGCGGCGCTGCGTCGACCTGCCCTGGACCTACACGATCGTCGGCGACGGGCCGATGCGCGGTGCCGTCGAAGCCGCCATGTCCGACCTGCCCGCCGAGCGGCTCACCTGGCTCGGGGAGCGTCCGCAGGACGAGATACCGTCCATCCTCGCCGGCGGCGACCTGCTCGTCTGGCCGGGTTTCGGGGAGGCCTACGGCTTGGCCTATCTGGAGGCGCAGGCAGCCGGCGTGCCGGTGGTCGCCCAGGACACCGCGGGGGTGCCGGAAGTCGTCCACGACGGAACGTCGGGCCTGCTGACGCCCGTCGACGACGCGGCGGCCTACGCCGCGGCGGTGCGGCGCCTGCTGCTCGACGCGCGACTGCGCCGCGAACTGGGCGGCAAGGCGCGCGCCTTCGTCTTCGAGGAGCGCTCGCTGCCGCGCGCCGCCTCCACCCTCAACGCGCTGCTGTCGCGGTTCGACACGTGACGGCGCCGTCCTGGGCGTCGCTCGACGCTGCCCTTGCGCGATGGCGCGACGCCGGCCGCACGCCGCGCCTGTGGTGGCGCGACGACGATGCGGTGGAGCCGACGGCGGCGCTCGAGCGGCTGCTCGGCCTCGCCGGCGGCCACTCCGCGCCGCTGTCGCTTGCCGTCATCCCGGAGGGCGCGACCTCGGCGCTCGCCGAACGCCTCGCCGGCGAGGCGGGCGTCGCCGTGCTGGCCCACGGATGGTCGCATCGCAACCACGCGCCGTCCAGCCAGAAGAAGCAGGAGCTCGGCCCGCATCGGCCGGCGGCGGAGGTGCTGGCGGAGCTGGGCGCCGGCCTGCGGCGCATCGAAACGCTGTTCGGCGCCCGGGCGCTGCCGGTTCTCGTGCCGCCCTGGAACCGCATCGGCAGCGAAATCGTCCCCGGATTGGCCGGGCTGGGCTACCGGGTCCTGTCCGTCTTCGGGCCGCCGCGGCCTGCCGGCCTGCCGGTCCTCAACGCCACCGTCGACATCATGGACTGGCACGGGACGCGCGGCTGCCGGCCGGCGGCGGAGATCGTCGCCGAGCTGGTCGGCCAGCTCGATGCCGGGCTGTCTTCGGGCACGCCGCAGCCGATCGGCCTGCTGACGCATCACCTCGTCCACGACGAGGCCGCATGGGCTTTTCTCGATCGACTGCTGGAAACGACGGGCAGGCAGGATCCGGCCTGGAGTTCCGCCGACGCGCTTCTGCGGGATGGGTGCGTCCCGGCGAACTGAAGCCTGGTCAGGCGCGCTGCGCGGTCCGCCGCGCCGCGATGGCGAGCGTCTGTCCGTCGCGGGCGGTGAAGGCTCCCGCGAACGCCGCCTTGGCAAGCGCCTCGAGTTCGGCAAGGCCGGCATCGTTGCGGAACGGATCGTGATGGAACAGCGCCAGCTTGCGGGCACCCGCCGCCTTGCAGAGCTTGACGCCCTGCTGCCAGGTCGAGTGGCCGAAGCCCTTCTTGCGCGGCAGTTCCTCTTCCGTATAGGCGGCGTCGTAGATCACCAGGTCGGCCCCATCGATCAAGCGAAGGATGGTCGGGTCGAGCACGCCCTCGACATGTTCGGTGTCGCTGATCAAGGCGACCGAACGCCCGCCGAACTCGACGCGATAGCCGATGCAGCCGCCCGGATGGTTCAGACTGCCGGTCTTGATTTCCACGCCCGGCATCGGCCGCAGCACGTCGCCCGAATGGAAGTCGCGCGACAGAAGCGCCGCCCGGCACATGCTGATCTCGATCGGAAACCACGGCTCGCGCATCAGCCCGCGCAGCATCTCCTGCGTCGACATCTTGCCGGCGAGATGTCCGGACCAGATCTCCAGACGGATGGCCGGATCGTAGAGCGGCACGAAGAACGGCAGGCCGATGACGTGGTCGTAATGGAAATGCGTGAAGAACAGTTGCAGGTCGCGCGCGCCGCGCTCGCGCAGCGCCACGCCGGCCGGCTTGATGCCGGTCCCGGCATCGAACAGCAGCGAGCGGCCGCCGCAGATCATCTCGATGCACGGCGTGTTGCCGCCATAGCGCCGGAACGCCTCGCCGCAGACCGGGATGGAGCCCCGCGTGCCCCAGAACCGCACCTTGAACGATGCGTCGAGCGGTGCGCGGTCGGAAGGCGGATCGGCCGCGTCGACGCATGCCTGCAGGTTCAGCGCGCGCAATTCACCCAGCGGCCTGCGGAGTGTTCCGCTGTCGTCCATATTGGCGGCCGGCTCCTTGCGGGAGGGGATCGGCGGCAGTCGATTGGCTCGGGCGCTAGGAATTTGCCTGCCTCGCCTTGCTGCGCGCGGCCGTCAGTTCAGCCGTCGTATGGCTGAGACGGTCGGCTAGGACCTTGACGATCTCCACGGTCATCTCGGGAAACTCGGTGAGCAGCCTGAGGAAGTGGTCCTTGCGGATCTTCAGGACCTCGAGCGCCGACGTGGCCGTCACCGTCGCGGTGCGCGACACGTCGCATAGGATGGCGATCTCGCCGACGATCTCGTTGGGCTCGACCTCCGCCACCTTGATCTGCCCGGCCGCTGAATCGACGATGATGTCGGCGGTCCCGGAGAGCACCACATAGGCCGCGTCGCCCTCGTCGCCCTGATGGAACAGTGTCTGGCCCTCGCGATAGCTGACGCGGTCGGATGTAAAGGCGAGCAGCTTCAGCTTCGCCGGTGCGACCCTGGCGAACAGCGGGACCTTCCTCAGCATTCCTACTTCGTCATTCAGCAACATGACGGCTCTACCTTGGGCGAGTGTCGCATAGCATCCTGACTTATTGCAACAATCGCGTGAAAATACCGTTCCCGGCAGTCAGAGTCTCGTGCGTTCCATCCTCCGCCAGTTCGCCGGCGTGGAAAACGATGACGCGTTCGAACAGATCGGCGAGATGCGGGTTCGGCAACACCCAGATCACCGCCGGGTTCCGGTCGTCGCGATGGATCTCCTCCAGGACGTTGCGGGTCACCGCGTCCTGGCTTCGCTGGTCCAGCGCCGAAAGCGGCCGGTTGAGTATTATATAGTCGGCCCGCTTGAGCAGTGCACGGGCCACGTCGAGTTTTTGCCGCTGCCCGCCGGTCAGGCGCCGGCCGCCGACGCCGACATTGAAGTCGAGGCCGATGTCCAGCACCTCGTCATGCAGTCCGAGCGCGTCGAGCAGGTCGCGCACGATCGAGCGGATCCGCTCGGGGCCGTCGGGCTGGCTGGCCGAGATGCGTCCGAACAGGACGTTGTCCATCAGCGTCGCGGCGGTCGTGTATCTCTGCGGATCGTAGCGCTCGATCGCGCCGCGCAGCCGTTCCGGCAGGCTCTCGTAGAACTGATGGCGCGCATGGACGATCTTCTGCATCAGGTCCGGCGTCAGCAGGCCGAAGCGGTGGCGGGGCTCGATATAGGCGAAGCTGAGCTTGACGATGCTGGCGCGATCCTCGGACGACACCGCGTCGAAGCTCTTGCCGCGCAGGCGTTGCAGCAATTGCTGGTATTGCGGGATGTCTTCCGCCGTCATGAAGGCGAGCTGCTGGAAGAACGGGTGGTCCGGCGGCAGGTCGGCGAACAGCTCGATGGCGTTGGAGGCGATCTCCAGCCCCATGGTGTAGAGCGCCTCGTCGAGGCCGTCCGCCTTGAGGATCGACAGGAAATAGTCGTCGCGCGCCAGTTCCTTGCCCGACATCGCCGGGCCGGTCGCCGCGCCGAACAGCAGGTTCTCGCCGACCGTCGCCTGCGGATTGTACTCGCCGGGCTCGAAGGAGGCGACGAGATCGTCCAGCCCTTCGTCGGCAAGGCGACGGCGCAACGCCTCGCGCACCTCGACGATGCGGGACGTGACGTTCGGATGGACGCCGTCCTCGATGCGGGTGCGCAGTGCCAGGTCGAGGATTTCCTGCGACAGCGCCACGGCGTCGAGGACAGGCCTGATCGCATGGTAGAGATCGTCGGGACCGGTGGCGCCCGCCGCCAGGTAGTCGATCCAGTCGCTGCGCGTGTCGTAGTCGGGGTTGCCGGCCATCTGCGCCTCGTCGACGCTCCACCGGCGCTGCGCCGCAGCCGCGCCTTCGTAGGTGACGGAGGTCAGCGGCGCGTGCTTCAGGCCGTACAGCAGATTGTCGCGCAGCGTCCCCTGGAACAGATAGGCCTCCGACGAGGCGTAGGCGAAGCGCCGTCCGATCACCGATTCCGGCAGTTCGTGGATGTCGATGCCGCCGGCCGCCACCCGGCCGGATTCCGGCCAGAGCAGCTTGCCGAAGCTTTCCGCGAAGGCCTCGGCCCCGCTTCCCGCCGCGCCGACTATCGCCACACTTTCGCCGGGGTTGATCTGGACCGAGACGCGCTCGACCAGCCGCGCGCCGCTGTCGTCGGTGAGCGACAGGTTCACCGCGGCCAGCGCGCCGGTCAGCGCCGGCACCGGCTCGATGGTCAGCGTCTGCACCTTCTCGTCGATCAGCGCCGACATCGAGAACTGTTCGACGACCTGCGCGTATTTGACCTGCACGTCCTGGCGGTTCTGGTCCCAGTCGATCAGGTCCTTCAGCGGGCTCGGCAGGTCCTTGTAGGCGTTGATCACCGCGACGAGCTGGCCGATGTCGAGCCGCCCCTGCAGCGCGAACAGGCCGCCGACGAGATAGAACAGGAACGGCGTGACCTGGGCCAGGAAGTTGTTGATGAACTTGACCAGGAATTTCCACTGATAGAGGTCGTAGCGGATCTTGTAGATGCGCCCGAGCCGTTCGGCGATGTCGCCGCGCTCGTAGTTCGACGTGTCGTTGATGTGGATCGCGCCGATGCCGTCGACGATCTCGCCGACGCGGCCCGACAACGCGCGCGCCGTCAACTGGCGCTCCCGTCCCAGCCGGATCAGGCGCTTGCGCATCTGCGGGATGATGATCAACTGGATACCGACGATGAAGGCGGCGATCATGCCGAGCCAGAAGCTCTGGATGATGATGAACACCAGCGCCGTGATCGCCTGGCCGCCGAGCTGCGCGGGCGTGACGAAGGCGTCTCCGATGAAGCCGCCGAGCGGCTCCACCTCGTCCTTGATCATCGTGGCGATCTCGGCGCCCTTGACCCGCTTGAAGTGCGCGGGCGGGAACCGCAGCACGCGGTCGACCAGCTCGAAGCGGATCCGCCGCAGCATGCGCTCGCCGAGGCGGCCCTTGTAGGTGTTGATGTAGAGCTTGAACAGGCCGTTGACGATCACCAGCAGCAGGAACACCAGGCTCAGCCCGATCAGATGCTGCGTCCGGCTGAGCTGGAAACCGTCGAAGATGTGGACGTTGCCGATCAGCGGCAGGGGAATGTCGATGGCGAGAAACGGCTGCGTCGCGCCGGGCTGCTCGAAACCTGCCCCCTGGATCGGGCCGTTGACGATCTGCTTGGGCAGGTCGAACGACATGAAATAGGGGATCATGGACAACGCCACGACGAACAGGATCCACAACTGCTGCCGCCAGGTGTGTCTCCAGATATAGCGGGCGAGGCTGGGCTCCATGCCGCGTCAGCCCGCCATCCGGAGCGCCGGACGCTTCGGAGTGAAACGCACCCCGGCGTCGCCGCGACCGAAAGAGGACTGCCTCAAGCTCATCGGATTCCGTGCGTCGCGGCGCAATTGCTTTCCCCTGGCCATGAAGCCTACAACACCGCGATGACCGACGCTACCCGGCAGCAGCCGCCGTCCACGGACTGGCACGAACACGCGCACGACCTGACACGCGGCATCGCCGCCTACAGCGGCAGCAGTCTGGTCGCTGGATTGGCCAAGGTCATTGCGAAACATCCCGAAGCCGATGTCGGCAATGCGTTCAACCACAAGCAGGTCGCCTGCAAGATGTGGGCGCGCGACAGCCTGCACGATTGCGCGGGCCGGCGTTTCGGCGAGATCTGGATCGTCGGCGGCTGGTATGGCGTGCTTGCCGGCATGCTGCTGGAGGACGAGCGCTTCGAGATCGGTCGCGTCGAGAGCAGCGACATCGATCCCGGCGTCGCAGCGGTCGCGACGACGCTCAACCGCGCCCACGGCGACCGCTTTTCGGCGACGACCGCCGATATGTACGGGCTCGACTATGCCGGACGACGGCCGGATCTGGTGATCAACACCAGTTGCGAGCACATCGACGACTTGCGCGGCTGGCTGGCGGTCCTGCCGTCCGGAACGCGCGTGCTGCTTCAGTCGAACGATTATTTCCGCGAGCCCACCCACATTTCCTGCGTTGCCTCGCTGGCCGCCTTCCGCGAGCAGGCAGGGCTGTCGGCGGTCGAGTTCGCCGGCGCGCTGCCGCAGAGGCGCTATACCCGCTTCATGCTGATCGGCCGGGTCTGAGCGCCGGTCAGGCGCGGCCGGCGGTCCGCAGCGCGGCCTCCAGGACCCTGACGGAGCCGCGCGTCCCGTCGAGGTCGAGCGCTGCCGCCGGAGGCTTCGGCTTGGCAAGGGCCCCGCTGATCGCCGCTGCCAGGCGTTCGCCGGTCAGCACCGCCTCCTCGACCGTCTCAGCCAGGCCCATCCGTTCCAGCCGTGCGGCGCGCGCCGACTGCTCGGTCTCGCCGCCCTCGGCGAAGGGCACCAGCACCGAGCGGCAGCCGGCCCTCAGGATGTCGCCGATCGTGTTGTAGCCGGCCTGCGACACGGAGAGTTCGGCGCTCGCCAGCAGGCTGGTGAAATCGGTGCGGAAACGCATCAGCTCCAGCGAGGCGGGCGCAGCGCGCCGCGCCGCCTCATAGTCCGCCGGCGGCAGGTTCGGTCCGGTGATCAGGCCGAACCTGAGGTGCGGCAGGTGCGTCGCGGCGTCCGTCGCCGCCGCGACGAGGCGCGACCCCGCCGCTCCGCCGCCGGCCGAGACCAGCACGTCGTAGCGCTCCGGCGACGGCTCGGCGCCCGGCATCGTCACCAGCCCGGTATAGGCGATCGGCGGCCGGATCTCGGATGCGAGCGGGAACGTGTCCTCCAAGCTGGCAAAGCGCGGATCGCCGTGGACCATCAGCAGGTCGAAATGCCGGTTGAGCAGCTCGACCGTCTCTTCGTCGCGGCCCGGCTTGGCCCGCTCCTGCAGGATGTCGCGCACGCTGGTGACGACGAGCGGCCGGCCGCGCCGCGCCGCGATCGCCTCGAGCAACGGCAGCAGTTCGAAACGCACCTGGCGCCGCCCGAACGGAAACGCCTCAATGATGACGATCTGCGGATCGACTTCGCTGAGCGTGGCGAGGAGTTGGTCCCGCCGGCGGGTCTTGAACGCCTCATCGATCGCATTGCCCTGTCGGTCGACCAGGCCCGAAAAGCCCTCCGACGCCGCGGCGATCGGCTCCAGCTCGACATGGCGGACGCCGGGTCCGGGAAAGCCGCGTACCGGCATGCCGCCCGTCGCCATGGTGACGTCGAAGCCGCTCGCGGCGAGCGCCGCGCTCACCCGGCTGGCCCGCGCCAGATGGCCGATGCCGAGCAGGTGCTGGACGTAGAACAGGATGCGCCGGTTCATCGCGCCGCCCGGGCCGCGGCGAACAGCCCCTGCAACTGGTCGACGCTGGCGTGATGGTCGAAATGGCCGCGCACCCGCGCCTCGGCGGCGGCGCCGAGCCTGTGGCGTAGCGGCGGGTCGACGATCAGGCGGCGCAGCGCATGGCCGAGCGCCGGCGGGTCGTTCGGCTCGACGAGCAGGCCGCTCGTTCCGCTTTCGATCAGCTCCGGCACCCCCGACACGGTCGTCGAGACGCAGGGCAGGCCCTGGCTCGACGCTTCGACGAGCACATTGGGCAGGCCGTCGCGGTCGCCGTCGGCGGCGATGCGGCAGGCGAGCGCGAACAGGTCCGAACGCCGATAGGTCGCAAGCACCTCTTCCTGCGCCATTGCGCCGCGGAACGTCACCCGGTCGGCGATGCCGAGACGCGCCGCCTGCGCCTTCAATCCGGCCAGCAGCTCGCCGCCGCCGATATGCTCGAAACGCCAGTGCAGATCGGGCAGCAGCGCCAGCGCGTCGAGCAGCGTGTCGTAGCCCTTTTTTTCCACCGCGCGGCCGACGCTGACGATCGTCACCGGCCGCGCCGGGTCCGAGCCGTCGGCCGCGCCGCGCACGCCTTCGAAATGTCCGAACCGCTCGAGGTCCAGCCCGTGATAGGAAAGGTTGACGCGCCCCGGATCGCCGGCAAGTCCTTTCAGGTGCTCGAAGCCGGAATGCGTGCAGGTGACCACCCAGCGCGCCTCTGCGAGCTTGTCGCGCAGGTCCCAGTCCGGCGACGTCCAGATGTCCTTGGCATGGGCGGAAACGGTCCAGCCGACGTCCAGCATCATGCCGGCATAGCGGCCGACGGAGGCCGGTGTGTGGATGAAGTGGACGTGCAGCCAGTCCGCCTCGGCCGGCCATTCGGCGGCCAGCACCAGCGCCTGGCCGAAGCGGCGCACCCGGTTGCGCGAAACGTCGCGCGCCAGATCGGCGAGGAATCGCGGCAGGGCCTTCCAGAAGCCGGGCTTCGCCAGGCAGGCGAGCGATGCACGGGCAACGCGGCCGGGTTCGTCGTGCAGATATTCGGGCAGGTAGGAGACCGGCGCCCGGATCTCGTCGTTGATCGGATGGCGCTTGGTGTCGGTCGGCCGGCGCATCGCCACCAGCATCAGCTCCATCCCGGCGCGTTCCAGCCCGAGCAACTCCTGGGCGATGAAGGTCTCCGACAGCCGCGGATAGCCCTTCAGCAGGACGACGGTCTTGCCCATGGTTCCGGACGATCAGCGCTCGACGACGGAAAGATGCGGCGCCGAGTTGCGCCCCAGCCAGTCCTCGACGATGGTCGAGATGTTCACCAGCCCTTCCAGCCGCAGGTCCGGGCTCGACTTCGACGGCGGCGCCTTCGTCGGCAGCGCCTTCAGCGCACCGGCGAAGCGCTTCGGGTCGGCGGCTTCCTCCGGCAGGAGCATGTCGACCAGCCCGAGTTCATGGGCGCGGTGCGCGCGGATGAGCTGTTCCTCGCGCGGCGTGACGCGCGGCACGATCAGCGCCGGCTTGTCGAAGGAGAGGATCTCGCAATAGGTGTTGTAGCCGCCCATCGACACGACGCCGCGCGCCCCGGCGATCAGTTCTTCCATCCGGTTGTCGAATTCGCGGATCTCAATGTAGGGGATGTTCGCCCCCTTGTCGATCAGCCGGTTGCGCTTCTTCGCCGGCATGTAGGGCCCGAGCATGATCAGCGCCTTGTGGGTGAGCGTCGGATCCTCCTGGTAGGCATGGATCACATCGTGGATCAGTTCGGCGCCGTCGCCGCCGCCGCCCGTCGTCACCAGCAGGTAGTCGCCGTCCGGCCGATGCGACGGCGAGGCGTCGTGCGACAGGCCGCGCTGCAGGAAGCCGACGAAGTTCATCTTGGCCCGCACGCTCGGCGGCACGTCGAGTCCGGTCAGCGGATCGTAGAAATCCGGCGGCCCGTAAACCCAGATCTGGTCGTAGAACAGGTCGATCTTGCGCATCGTGTCGCGGCGCTTCCACTCGGCGTCGAGCAAATGAGGGGCGTCGAGCACCTCGCGCAGGCCGAGGATCAGCGTCGTGCCGCGGGTCTTCAGATAGGACAGCGTTTCCTCGACCTCGCCGCGCAGGCCCATCGGTTCCTTGTCGACGATGAAGATGTCGGGCTGGAACGTCTCCGCCGTGTGGCGGATGATAGACTGGCGCATCTTCAGCGTCTCGTGCAGGTCGATATGCCGGTCCAGCGAGGTGTATTCGCCGTTGCGCAGCTTGATGACGCTGGGGATCTTCACGAAATCGACGCGCGCCTTGTAGTCGAAGGCGCCGGCGATCTGCGCGCCGGAGATGATCAGCACGTGGAGCCCGCGAAAATCCTCGACCAGCGAATGCGCGATCGTTCGGCAGCGGCGCAGATGTCCGAGACCGAACGTGTCATGGCTGTACATCAGGACTCGGGCGTGTTCGAAGCGCCGCATCATGCAGTCTAACCCTGGTTCTGCCTCAGCGGCATCTCGCTCCCGAGGCCCAAGCCTATACGGACGCGCTCGCGCGGTCCATGCCCCCGCGCGCCGCGGCAATCAAGCGGTGATGAGCCGGACCTGGCGTCGCTGTCCGCCGTACTCGCGGCCTGTGGGAGGAGGCGCGACCTCCATTGCCGCGTTCCGGAAATTCGCATAGCGTTGACCAAACGATAAAAAACGGGACGCTGCAGGTCCCGGCAACCGGAGCCAGAGGTGGATTTCATGTCGAAGACGTCTTCATTCCCGATCGGCCTGTCGCGCCGCTCGGTCCTCAAGGTCGCAGGCGCGGCTGCCGCCGCGTCGGCCGTCGGCGGCTTTCCGTCGCGCCTCTTCGCGCAGGAGCCGATCAAGACGGCCGCCATCTACACCGTCCCGGTCGAGCAGCAATGGGTCAGCCGCATCCACAAGGCCGCCACGGCCGCCAAGGAGCGCGGCGACATCGACTATGTGTTCTCCGAGAACACCTCCAACAACGACTACGAGCGCGTCATGCGCGAATATTGTGAAGCCGGCCACAAGCTGATCATCGGCGAGGTGTTCGGCGTCGAGGATGCCGCCCGCACCGTCGCCAAGGACTATCCGGAGGTCGCCTTCCTGATGGGCTCCAGCTTCAAGCCCGACGAGGCGGTGCCGAATTTCTCGCCCTTCGACAACTACATCCAGGACGCCTCCTATCTTTCGGGCATCGTCGCCGGCGCCATGACCAAGAGCGGCAAGATCGGCATGGTCGGCGGCTACCCGATCCCCGAGGTCAACCGCCTGATGCACGCCTTCATGGCCGGCGTGAAGGAAAGCGCGCCGAACGCCACCTTCCAGGTCGCCTTCATCGGTTCCTGGTTCGATCCGCCCAAGGCCAAGGAGACGGCCTTCGCCCAGATCGACGCCGGCGCCGACCTCGTCTACGCCGAGCGCTTCGGCGTGTCCGACGCCGCCAAGGAGAAGGGCATCCTGGCGATCGGCAACGTCATCGACACGCAGGCCGACTACCCTGACACCGTGGTCGCCTCGGCGCTCTGGCATTTCGAGCCGACGCTCGACCATGCCATCGCCCAGGTGAAGGCCGGCACCTTCAAGGCCGAGGACTACGGCGTCTATTCCTTCATGAAGGAAGGCGGCTGCTCGCTGGCGCCGCTCGGCACCTTCGAGGGCAAGGTGCCGGACGCCGCCAAGACGCTGGTCGCTGACAAGGAGAAGGCGATCAAGGACGGCTCCTTCACCGTGACGATCAACGACGAGGAACCGAAGTCGAGTTGAGCGCGACCTGCCTCTCCCCTTGTGGGAGAGGTCGGATTGCCCCGCAGCCGCGAAGCGGCGAGGTTGGCAATCCGGGTGAGGGGTAAGTCCTGCTGGAACACCCCTCATCCGACCTCGCTTCGCTCGGCCACCTTCTCCCGCAAGGGGAGAAGGGGTTTCCCTTTGTCTCCGGCCGCCTAGATGACGCCCCAGCCCCCCACCGTCCTGCGCCTGACCGGCATCACCAAGCGCTTCGGCCCGGTGACCGCCAACGATGCCATCTCGCTCGAGCTGCGGCAGGGCGAGGTGGTGGCGCTGCTGGGCGAGAACGGCGCCGGCAAGACGACGCTGATGAACATCCTGTTCGGCCACTACGTCGCCGACGAGGGAACCGTCGAGGCGTTCGGCAGGCCGCTGCAGCCGGGCGACCCGCGCGCCGCGCTGGATGCCGGCATCGGCATGGTCCACCAGCATTTTACGCTGGCCGAGAACCTGACCGTGCTGGAAAACATCGCGCTCGGCACGCAGAAGCTCTTTGCGCCGCGTCTCGACCGGAGCGCGGCACGCCGGCGCATCCTGTCGCTGGCGAGCGACTTCGGTCTCGCCGTCGATCCCAATGCAATCGTCGCTGCGCTGACGGTCGGCGAGCGCCAGCGCGTCGAGATCCTGAAGGCCCTGTATCGCCACGCCCGCATCCTGATCCTCGACGAGCCGACCGCGGTTCTGACGCCGGCCGAGGCGGATGCGTTGTTCGCCACCCTCAAGCTTTTGGTGGCGCAGGGCCTGTCGGTGATCTTCATCTCGCACAAGCTGCATGAGGTCATGGCGGTCAGCGACCGCGTCGTCGTGCTGAGGGGAGGCCGGCTGGCCGGCGAGAAGGCGATTTCCGAGACGAATCGCTCTGAACTGGCGACGCTGATGGTCGCCCAGGATGTCCATCTGCCGCCGATCGTCGACGTCGCCTTCGGCGCGCGTCTTCTGCTGCTCGACCAGGTCTCCACCGCCGGACGCGTTTCCGGCGCGCGGCTCGATCGGGCTTCGCTGGCGCTGAAGGCCGGCGACATCACCGGGCTTGCCGGCGTCTCGGGCAACGGCCAGGCGGCGCTGGCGGCGCTGCTGGCCGGCACCGAGCGCATGACGGCCGGCACTGTCGAGCTGTTCGGCGAGAAGCGCGGCGCCTGGGGAGCGCGCGAAGCGCTGCAACTCGGCATCGCCCGCATTCCCGAGGATCGTCATGCCGTCGGCACCATCGGCGACATGAGCGTCACCGAGAACGTCATCCTCGAAAGCTACCGCGGCCGCCGCTTCTGCCGCCGCGGCTTCCTCGACTGGCCGGCGGCGCGGGCCTTCGCCGAAGGCATCATCCGCGACTACGAGGTCAAGTGCCCGTCGCCCGACGCCCGCATCCGCCTGCTGTCCGGCGGCAACATGCAGAAGCTCATCCTCGGCCGTGCCCTCGATCCCGAGCCACGGGTCATTGTCGCCAACCAGCCGACGCGCGGCCTGGACGTCGGCGCCGTCGCCTATGTCCACGCCCAGTTGATCAAGGCGCGCGACCGCGGCGCGGCGATCCTGCTGATCTCGGAGGATCTCGAGGAGATCGTGGCGCTGTCCGACCGGATATGCGTGATCTCCAAGGGCCGCATCTCCGAGCCGTCGCGGCGCGGCGCCAAGACGATCCCGCAGCTCGGCGAGATGATGGCCGGCCACGGCCTGGAGGCGGCGCATGCGTCTTGAGCCGAAGCCGGCGCCGTCGATCGCCGTCGCGCTGCTTTATCCGGCCGGCGCGGTCGTCGTCACGCTGGCGCTCACCGCGCTGCTGGTGCTCGCCGCCGGAGCATCGCCGCTCTCGGTGTTCGGGCTCGTCGCCAGGGGCGCCGCCGGCTCGCAATTCGCCATTCTGGAAACGTTGACCCGCGCCACGCCGCTGATCTTCACCGGCCTGGCGGTGGCGGTCGCCTTCCGCGCCCGCCTGTGGAACATCGGTGCGGAAGCGCAGCTCTATGCCGGCGCGGTGATCACCGTCGTGCTCGGCACCGGCGCGCTGCCCTGGCCGTCCTGGCTGCTTCTGCCGGCCATCGCGATCAGCGCCATGATCGCCGGTGCGCTGCTGCTGCTCTTCCCGGCGGTCCTCAAGACGCGTCTCGGCGTCGACGAGGTGGTCACCACCCTGCTGCTCAACTTCGTCGTGCTGCTGTTCGTCTCCATGCTGCTCGAAGGCCTGCTGAAGGATCCGATGGGCCTCGGCTGGCCGCAGTCGCGCAAGGTGATCGAGGCGGCGCAGTTGCCGCGCATCATCACCGGCAAGCGGCTGCACTACGGCTTCGCGCTGGCGATCGCCTCTGCGGTGATCGTCTGGGTCATCATGAAGAAGACGGCGCTCGGCTACGAGATGCGCGCCGTCGGGCACAATCCGGAGGCGTCGCGCTTCGCCGGCATCCCGGTGAACCGCGTGCTGATGAAGACCGCCATCCTCTCCGGTGGACTGGCCGCGCTCGCCGGCTTCTCCGAGGTCGCCGGCCTGAAGGGAAATCTCACGCTCGATCTGTCCCCGGGCTTCGGCTACTCCGGTATCGTCGTCGCCATGCTGGCCATGCTGAACCCGCTCGGCGTGGTCGCCGCGGCGATCTTCGTCGCCGGCATCTTCGTCGGCGCCGACGCCATGAGCCGCACCGCCGGCGTGCCGAGCTACATCGCCGACGTGATGGTCGCGCTGTCGCTGCTGACCATGGTTGTGGCGATCCTGCTGATGCGGTTCCGGGTGCGGTGGAGGTGAGCATGGAAGCGACTTCGTCGATGCCCCCTCCACCACGCTGCGCGTGGTCCCCCTCCCCCGTTAACGGGGGAGGATTCGGCGTTGCGGCCGGCCGCGCCGGAAATCCTCCCCAGCGAAGCGGGGGAGGGGGACCGCCGAAGGCGGGGGAGGGGGCCTCGAATCTCCGGAGGCCACCCCCATGACCGAAGCGCTCGACATCCTGCTCACCGCCTCCTTCTGGGTCGCCGCGATCCGCATCGCATCGCCGCTGATCTTTGCCACCATGGGCGAGCTGATCTGCGAACGGGCCGGCGTGCTCAACCTCGGCATCGAGGGCATCATGACGGTCGGCGCCTTCGCCGGCTGGTTCACCGTCTATTCCGGCGGCGATCTATGGGCCGGTGTCGCGGTCGCGGCAACGGCCGGCGCGATGTTCGGCCTGCTGCACGCCATCCTCACCGTGCCGCTCGGCCTCTCGCAGCATGTCGTCGGCATCGGCATAACGCTTCTCGCCACCAGCCTGACGGCCTTCACCTATCGCCTGCTGCTGCCGGAGGTTACGTCCCCGCCGAAAATCGAACCGTTCCAGCCGCTGCCCATCCCCGGCCTGTCGCAGATCCCGGTGGTCGGCGAGGCGCTGTTCTCCCAGACGCCGCTCACCTATCTCGCCTTCCTCACCGTCGCACTGGTCGCCTGGGTGCTCTATCGGACGCCGCTCGGCCTTGCGGTACGCGCCGCCGGCGAAAACCCGTCGGCCGTCGAGGCGCAGGGCATCTCGGTCAGCGGCATCCGCATCGGCGCGGTGATGGTCGGCAGCGCCCTGATGGCGGTGGGCGGCGCGTTCCTGACCATGTCGGCCTTCAATTCCTTCTTCTTCGAGATGATCAACGGCCGCGGCTGGATCTGCATCGCGCTGGTCGTCTTCGGCTCCTGGCGCCCCGGCAAGGCGCTGCTCGGCGCGATCCTGTTCGCCGCCTTCGACGCCTACCAGGTGCGGCTGCAGCAGATCACCGGCGCGCTGGTTCCCTACCAGGTGTTCCTGATGCTGCCCTATCTCCTGTCAATCCTGGCGCTGATCCTCGTCGCCCGCCGCGCCACCTATCCGCGCGCGCTGATGATCCCGTATCAGAAGGGGGAGAGATAGCTCCCAATTGGTATGGTCAAGAAGCTCCTTGCGATCGTTCTGATCCTCGTCCTGCCGCCATTGACCTTCTACGGTTGGTTCGAGACCAGCGCTCGCTCCATCGTTCGCGAGCGGTCTCTCGATCCGCAATTCGGCAATTCGATCAAGCACGCCTTGGCTTCGTCCTACCTCTATTCGGGTCTCCGGTTCATCGGAGTTCCGGGATCGGTTTCCGAGGCTGCGGTTATCAGGGCCGGCTTGCTCAACGAGTTCGCGGAACTCTACGTCAAGCGGGGCAAGCCCGATACGACGGCGGAGATCATGAAGGACCTCCACAACAACATGGTTGGCGTAAGCCTAGCAAAATGGCTCGAAGAAAGCGGGACGGCCGCGCGTGATGACATGCTTGTGGCACTTGGCGATCGGGGTTTGCTGGTGCTTTCGGATAACGATCTCGACGTGACCGAAACGCTCGCCGTTGACGGCTCCGCCGACTACGCTTTCGCTGCGGATTGGTTCGCAGCAAGACGCGCTGAGATCGACCGCGGGGTCGGCATGGCGCTCGTTGGCCTGTCCGCCACGCCACCTATCCGCGCGCGCTGATGGTGCCGTATCAGAAGGGGGAGAGATGAAGCCGCACCGGCCGTCATCGTCGGGTTTGCCCGCGCAGGCGTCATCCTCGGGCTTGTCCCGAGGATCTGCCGGCGTGTGAAGGCAAGCCGATGACCGGCTTCGTCTATATGATGTCGAACCGGCCACGTGGTGTGATCTACATCGGAGTTACGAGTGATCTGCAAGGTCGTGCCTGGGAACACCGAAACGAAATCCACGAAGGATTCACGGCGAGGTACAACGTCAAGAATCTCGTCTGGTTCGAGCGTCATCCAAACATCGTTCTGGCAATACAACGCGAGAAATCGCTGAAGCGATACCGGCGCGAATGGAAAGTAAAATTGATCGAAGGCATGAATCCGACCTGGTTGGACCTTTTTGAGCGCGTCTTCGAGATCGACAACGAATATCGCCCCCACCCCAACACGAGAATGTGGGGTGACTACAATTGAACGTAGATCGTGATCCTCGGGGCCAGGAGCTCCGTTATCCTGGGGCTTGTCTGCGCAGGCGTCATCCTCGGGCTTGTCCCGAGGATCTGCTGCCGTCGGACAGGCTGCAATACCGTCGTCACGCATCTATTCAATGTAGGCAGATCCTCGGGACAAGCCCGAGGATCACGGCCAAAGCATAGGACCTTCATCATGGCATTTGACCTGATCATCCGTGGCGGCTCGCTTCCCGACGGCCGCGTCGCCGACATCGGCATTTCCGGCGAGACCATCGCCGCGATCGAGCCGCGCCTCGACGCGCCGGCGGGCCGGATCATCGACGCCACCGGCGACCTCGTCTCCGCGCCCTTCGTCGATCCGCATTTCCACATGGACGCGACGCTGTCCTACGGCATCCCGCGCATCAACGCGTCCGGTACCCTGCTGGAAGGCATCTCGCTGTGGGGCGAGCTCAAGAAGGTGATGACCTTCGAGGAGGTGCGCGACCGGGCACTCGCCTATTGCGACTGGGCCGTCTCGATGGGCCTGCTCGCCATCCGCACCCATGTCGACACCTGCGACGACCGGCTGCTCGGCGTCGAGGCGCTGCTGGAGGTCAGGAAGCTCGTCGCGCCCTATATCGACCTGCAGCTCGTGGCTTTCCCGCAGGACGGCCTCTACCGCGACCCGACGGCGCGCCAGAACACCATCCGCGCCCTCGACATGGGCGTCGACGTGGTCGGCGGCATCCCGCATTTCGAGCGCACCATGGCCGACGGACGTCGCTCCGTCACCGAACTCTGCGAGATCGCCGCCGAGCGCGGCCTGCCGGTCGACATGCATTGCGACGAGACCGACGATCCGCTGTCGCGCCACATCGAGCAACTGGCCTACGAGACGCAGCGGCTCGGGCTGCACGGCAGGGTGGCCGGCTCGCACCTGACCTCGATGCACTCGATGGACAATTACTACGTCTCCAAGCTGTTGCCGCTGATCGCCGAGGCCGGCGTCTCGGCCATCCCCAACCCGCTCATCAATATCATGCTGCAGGGACGCCACGACACGTTCCCGAAGCGCCGCGGCCTGACGCGCGTCAAGGAGATGCAGGCGCTCGGCATCCGCGTCGGCTGGGGGCAGGACTGCGTGCTCGACCCCTGGTATTCGCTCGGCACCGCCGACATGCTCGACGTCGCCTTCATGGGGCTTCACGTGGCGCAGATGTCCAGCCCCGCCGACATGCATCGCTGCTTCGAGATGGTGACCACCGTGAATGCCGAGATCATGGGCCTCGGCCACCTCGGGCTCGCCGTCGGCAAGCGCGCCAGCCTTGTCGTGCTCGATGCCGGCAACGCCGTCGAGGCGGTGCGCCTGCGCCCCGATCGGCTCTACGTCGTCTCGCGCGGCAAGGTGGTGGCCGAGCGCGGCAAGCGCGACACTGCGTTGTCTATCCCGGGTCGGCCGGCGAGCATCAACCGGCGGCACCATCTTTGAAAACCCAACATGATGGGTTACCTTGATGCCGGTCGTGCTTCGAGCCAGCGGCTTCAGAGTACTGATCTATGTCGATGATCACGACCCTGCACATGTGCACGTGATTGGAGACGGCGAAGCGAAGATAAGCTTGCTGCCTGAGGTCAGGGTGGCATGGGTGCGAGGAATGAACAGAGCCACCGTGCAGAAGGCTATTCGCCTTGTTTCGGAGCAGCGGGTTCTCCTGCTGGAGCGTTGGAATGAACACCATGCCTGAATTGACCGATGAGGAATTCGAAGCTGCGTCGCGTCGCGGTGCGGAGATCGGGGGCGATCTGCTTGCACGCTCCGTGCGGTACGATCCGCAGAGGCGTGTCATGCATGTCCATCTTCAGAACGACACGTCATTCTCGTTTCCGGTGGACAAGGTGCAGGGTCTGGCCGGGGCTGAGGACGAAGATCTGGCCGAGATCGAGATCAGCGGAAGCGGCTACGGACTTCATTGGGAAAGGTTGGATGCCGATTTCACGGTAGGGGGCTTGGCCGCC
Organism: Rhizobiaceae bacterium; assembly: GCA_019635715.1. GTDB lineage: Bacteria > Pseudomonadota > Alphaproteobacteria > Rhizobiales > Rhizobiaceae > Kumtagia. The sequence goes on from JAHBYY010000016.1 coordinate 59,508, forward strand.
GGCATTTTCGGAACGGCGAGATACATGGCGGCCCAGGCCGGCCGGCAGAAATCGGAGGCGAAGGCTGCCGCTGCCCGAGCGAACGGCGCCCGCGGCGGCCGTCCGCGCAAGGCCGGCTGACCGGCTCAACCCACCCCGATCCCGGCCGTCAGCCCGCCGTCGACCAGATAGTCGCCGCCGGTCGAGAAGGCAGCGCGCTCCGAGCAGAGGAAGGCGATCATCTCGGCGACCTCCTCGGGCTCGCCGATGCGGCCGAGCGGGTGCGCGGCGCCGAAGCGCTTGAACACGGCGTCGACATCGGCGTCCGCGCCGTCGAAGGTGCGCGCCGCGAGTTCCAGGATCGGCGTGCGTACCGAGCCGGGGCTCACCGAGTTGACGCGGATGTTCTGTTTTGCATGGTCCAGCGCCATGGCGCGCGTCAGCGCGTGGATCGCCCCCTTGGTCGCCACATAGGCGGCAACACCCGGCTGGCATTGATGGCCTTGGACAGAGGATATGTTGACGATCGCACCGCCGCCGCGCCGCTCGATGTGCGCAATCCCGTGGCGGGCGGTCAGGTAGATCGAGCCGATATTGACCGCCATGCAGCGCGCCCAGATCTCCGGCTCCGTGGTCGTCACGGTGCCGTAGGGGTGGACCGCCGCGGCGTTGACGATGATGTCCAGCCCGCCGAACGCCGCCACCGCCTGTTCGACCGCCTGGCGGGCGCCGTCGTCTTGCGACAGGTCGACCTGGGCGACGCCGATGCGCAGGCCGCCAGCCTCGGCGATCTCGCCGAGTTCGGAATTATAGGCCTCGTCGATCCCGCAGGCGAGCACCGAGGCCCCGTCCTGGGCCAGCCGGATGGCGGCGGCCCGGCCGATCCCGCTGGTGCCGGTCACCAGCGCGACCTTGCCCTCGAACTCCTGTGCAAATCTTGCCATGACCGTCTCCCGCTTCCGTTCGGGGCAGGGATACTCTACCAACGTCGCCGGGCATAGCAGGGAGGACAATATGCGGCAGACCTGGCGTTGGTTCGGGGAGAACGATCCCGTCACGCTCGACCACGTGAAGCAGGCCGGCGCCGTCGGCATCGTCTCGGCGCTGCACCACATCTACGACGGCTCGGCCTGGCCGCAGGCGGAAGTCGACCGCCGCCGCGCCGTGATCGAGGCGGCCGGCCTGACCTGGGACGTCGTCGAGAGCATCCCGGTCCGCAACGAGATCAAGATCGCCGACGCCGGCCGCGACCGGGCGATCGCCTCCTGGACGGATTCGCTGCGCGCCGTCGCGCGCGCCGGCGTCAAGACCGTCTGCTACAACTTCATGCCGGTGGTCGACTGGACCCGCACCGATCTGCGCTGGCCGCTGCCGACGACGGGTTTCGCGCTGCGCTTCGACGCGATCGACTTCGCCGCCTACGACATCTTCGTGCTGGAGCGCCCGGATGCCGAGGCGGATTATACGCCGGAGCGCGTCGCCGAGGCCAAGGCGCGGCTCGCCATCCTGACGCCGGAGCAGATCGCCACGATCGAGCGCAATCTGATTGCCGGCCTGCCGGCAACCGAGCGCAAGTTCGACCGTCCCGCCTTCAAGCAGGCCCTGCTCGATTTCACCTCGATGAGCGACGACGAACTGCGCGGCAATCTGCTCTATTTCCTGAAGGCCGTCGGGCCGGTGGCGGACGAGCTCGGCGTGCGGCTCGCCATCCACCCCGACGATCCGCCCTTCTCGCTGTTCGGCATGCCGCGCATCGTCTCGACCCCTTCGGACGTCCGGCAGATCCTGCGGGCCTACGATTCGCCCAGCAACGGCCTGACCTTCTGCACCGGCTCCTACGGCGCCCGCGCCGACAACGACCTGCCGGCGATGGTGCGCGAATTCGCCGACCGTATCCATTTCGCCCATCTGCGCAATGTGACGATGCAACCGGACGGATCGTTCTACGAAGCGGAACATCTCGAGGGCGGCACCGACATGGTCGCCGTGCTCGACGCCTTCCTTGCCGAGCAGCAGCGGCGCAAGGATGCTGGCCGCGAAGACTGGCTGATCCCGATGCGTCCGGATCACGGCCATCTGCTTGCCGACGACATCGGCAAGGACCGCATCAATCCCGGCTATTCGCTGATCGGCCGCCTCAAGGGCCTGGCGGAACTGCGCGGCATCATGCGCGCGCTGGGCGCGACGAAATATCCGGATCTCCCCCTGCACTGACGGTGCCACTGGCCATGGCAGCTTATCGGTCTCTGTAGGCCGCCAGCGCTGTCTCGAACCGCTCGAGGTTTTCCGCCGTATAGGCCACGTAGTCGGAGCCGGGGGCGTCGAGATGCAGCTCGGAGACCATGCTCCACATCGCCTCGCGCAGCAGCGAAGCGGCCTGCATGGCGGCGTGCGCCCGGCGCAGCTCGGGCGACGGCACCGACCCGAAATAGGCCTCCAGGAAGGCATTTGCCTCTTCCGGCCTCATCCCGGCGTTCGAGGCGGTGCCGGCCACGTCGAACATGGCTGTGTTGAAACCGGCATATTCGAAATCGATCAGCCACAGCCGCTTGCCGTCGTCGAGGATGTTGGCGGGCAGCAGGTCGTTATGGCCGAAGATGATCGGCAGGGCCTGCTGGGCGGCCTCCAGTTCCGCCGCGACGTCGAGATAGCGCGGAAGCTGGCCCGCCATGCGGCTGCCGCCGGCGGCCAGTGTGCGCGCATAGTCGCGAATGACGTGGAACACCCAGAAGATGAAGCCGGCCCCTCGCACCTGTGCCGGCATCTCGATGTGGAAGCAGCGCAGCAGCGCGGCGATCCGCTCGGCATTCGCCCGCACATCCGCCGCGCCGAACGTCCTGGCATCGAGGAATTCCGTCACCATCATGCCGCCTTCGGCATAATCCACCGCCGGACCGAAGCCGGCCGCCTGCGCCGCGCGCGCCACCATCGCCTCGCGATGGCGATAGACGTGGTGGAAGGGGAAATCGCGGCCGAACCGCACCACGTGCCTGCCGCCGGGTTCGGTCACCACGTAGCTTTCGTTGCTCAACCCGCCCTTCAGCGGCTCGATCCGGATCGGTCCCTTCCAAAGCGGCAGCGCTCTGATCCGGTCTTCGATTGTCGTCATGATACCCCCGCGAATGGTGGCGAACCTTCCCTTGGGTCGGTGCCGCATGTCAACAAAGCTGCCCGGCTTTGACGGGAATGATGACCGCTTCGCGCGGGTTTTGTTGATATTGGCGTCGATATCACCTAATGACCGGGCAAATTCCATTTCCTGGCAAGAGCAACGCGATGAATCACTCCAAGCGTCATGGCGAAATCCTGCGCCTCGTCCAGGAGGCAGGCACGATCACCATCGCCGATCTCGCCACCCGGCTCGGCGTTTCGCTGGAAACCGTGCGCCGCGACGTCAAGCCGCTCACCGGCGACGGCTCGGTGCTGAAGATGCACGGCGCCATCGGCCTGCCGGCCTTGGCCGGCGAAGCGCCCTTCGAGCGACGCATGCGCGAGAACGCCGATGCCAAGCGCGCCATCGCGCGCGCCGTCGCCGCCACCATCAAGGATGGCGATTCGGTGATGCTCGACACCGGCACGACCACCAGCTTCCTGGCCCGCGAGCTGACCGCCCACCGGCGGCTGACGGTGATCACCAACTCGTCCGACATCGCCCGCACCCTGGCGACGGTCAACGGCAACAAGGTCTACATGGCCGGCGGCGAGCTGCGCAGCGACAGCGGCGCGGCGTTCGGCGGCTCGGCCGTCGACTTCGTCAGCCGCTTCAGCGTCAACCATTCGGTCATCTCGACCGGCGCGGTCGATGCCGTCATGGGCGTCATGGACTTCGACCTCGAAGAGGCCGAGTTCGCGCGCATGGTTCTGTCGCGTGGCGCGCGCCGCCTGGTCGTCACCGACCATTCCAAGTTCGGCCGGCAGGGGCTCGTGCAGGTCTGCGGCTTCGAAGGGTTCGGCGAGCTTTTCTGCGACCGTGCCCCGCCGGCCGATCTCGCCGCCGCCCTGTCGACCGCCGGCGTCAGGCTCGCCGTCGCCGGCTGATCGCGCCGCCCGGCCTCCTGTCGGCTGGCCGGCCGACTGCCTCGCCGTATCGAGGCGGCCGCTTCGAAAGATGATGCCGCCAATACGACGAATGGGATTGCGAAGCCGGCGCCGTCGCGGCACTTTGCATACATGGACAGAAGTCGCCGACCACGAGCGACGTCCGGAGACGGGAGACGGGACGATGAAGAGCTTTCTGAAGACGTGCACGGCGCTTGCGATGGCCCTCGGCGTGAGCGGGCAGGCGCTGGCTCAGGTCAAGGAGATCGGCGCCGCCGAAGGCCAGGTGACGATCATCGCATGGCCCGGCTACATCGAGCGCGGCGAGACCGACAAGGGTTTCGACTGGGTCAGCAAGTTCGAGGCGGCTTCGGGCTGCAAGGTCAACGTCAAGACCGCCAATACGTCCGACGAGATGGTGGCGCTGATGAACGAGGGCGGCTTCGACCTCGTCACCGCCTCCGGCGATGCCTCGCTGCGCCTGGTGGCCGGCAAGCGCGTCCAGCCGGTCAACATCGATCTCATCAAGAGCTGGTCGACGATCGACGACCGCCTCAAGGATGCCCCCTGGCACACGGTCGACGGCGTCCACTACGGCGTGCCT
>JAHBYY010000017.1 GCA_019635715.1 Rhizobiaceae bacterium
ATATTTCATAATCTATGAGTCGCCAAGTTTTACCGAGCTGGTGCTGCCCGGTGAGGCAGCTTGGCGGCTCGGCCAAGGTGGTTCGGGTTGGTTTCCGCGCCGCCAGTTGCTCCGTCATTTCCGCCGTAGCACAAACCTTCTCGGGGGTCCTGCCGGCGAAGGTCGAGTGCGGGCTTCGCCGGTTGTAGTCGTCGATCTGGGAACCGATGCCATTGCGGGCTTCGCTGCCGGTCTCGAAGGCGCCGAGGAAAACGCATTCGTATTTGGGGCTGCGCCACAGCCGCTCGATCAAGACATTGTCCATCCAGCGCCGCGCCCGTCCACGCAGATGCGGCGTCCTTCAGCTTGGCGGAGAAGGCGAAGCTGGTGAACTGGCACCAAGCGGATGACTGTCGGTGTTGAAGATGTCGGGCCTGCCGTGGCGGGCGATCGCTTCTTCGAGCGCGGCGACGCAGAAGTCACATTCGACTGCGACAAGGCCCTCTACCGCCGGCGCCACAAGATCGAAAACCTGTTCGCCAGGCTCAAGGACTGACGGCGCATCGCAACCCGCTACGACCGCTGCGCTCATCCGTGCTTCTCGGCCATCTGCATCGCAGCCGCCGTCATATTCGGGATCCGATCGATAAGTCCCGAGCCTGAGCGGGCCGGGCGGCGCGGCGCCACCGACGATCCGGCGGCATCTTCGCTTCACATCGCGGAAAATGCGTTGACAGATTGTAGACAATCCGCAATCCTAGCATCGAGAACAGGGACGCAAAGATGCTCTCGCAGGATCTGAGAACCGAGCATTTCCGGCAATCGATGCGGCGCGTGGCCTCCACCGTCTGCGTCATCTCATGCCTGCATGACGGCCGCCGACACGGCATCACCGTCACCTCGGTCACGCCGCTGAGCTTTGCGCCGATGTCGATCCTCGCCTGCATCAACCGCAATTCGTCGATCAGCGCGCCGCTCAAGGAAGAGGGGCACTACTGCATCAACGTGCTGCGCGCCTCGCAGGCCGAGATCTCCAACTCCTTCAGCGGCGGACGGCCGGTCGAGACGCGCTTCGACATCGGCGAGTGGAGCGAGGAGGAAGGGATTCCCTATCTGCGAAGCGCCCAGGCCAACCTGTTCTGCGAGATGGACCGGGCGATCTCCTATGCCACGCACGACATCATCATCGGGCGGGTCGCCGGGGTGGCATTCGCCTCCGACGTCGATCCGTTGATCTACCAGAACGGCGCCTATGCGCTGACTTCGCCCATGGTCCTGCAGAAGGCGGGACAGCACTGAATGCCGACGTCGACGGCAGTCGCCGAAGGATCTTAGGAGCAAACGCATGCAACTTGGTCTGTTCAACCTGATGACGCTTCGCGATCATCCCGACGGCGCGCAGGGCGTGATGCGCGATACGCGCAAGATGGTGGAGACCGCCGATGAGGCGGGGTTCGACGTCGCCTGGTTCGCCGAGCATCATTTCGCCAACTATTCGAGTTCGCCGTCGCCGCTGATGATGTGCTCCTACGCCGCCGGCTGGACCCGGAGCATCAAGCTCGGCCCGGGCGTCATCGTGCTGCCGCTCTACAATCCGCTGCGTGTCGCCCAGGAGATCGCCGTCGCCGACACGCAGACCGAGGGCCGCCTGGTCGTCGGCCTGGGCACTGGCTATCAGCGCTATGAGTTCGACCGCTACAAGGTGGACCTCGACGACAGGGTCGATGTGTTCCTCGAATATTGGGAGGTCATCGAAAGGGCGCTCGTCGAAGGCGAGGTCGAATACCGCGGAAAATACGTCTCTCTGCCCAAGACCAGCTTCGCGATCAGCACGCTGCAAAAGCCGCTGCCGCCGCTGTTCGTGACATCCTCCCACCCCAGGCTGCTCGAGCGCTTCAAGAGGTGGAAGGCGGTGCCGTTCCTCGCCGCCAGCACGCTCGGGTCACCGGTGCTCTACAAGATGGTCGACGGGCTGAACGATGCCTGGACGTCGATCGGCGAACAGCCTTCGGCCAAGCCCCTGGCGATCATGCAGTACCTCGCCATCACCGACAGCCGGAAGGAAGCGCTGGAGGTGGCGGAACGCGCCCGCTATGTCGGCCGCATGGCGCACTATCTGCGCCAGGCCTCGCCGCCGCTGGACGACAACAGCTACATCAGCAACCAGGCCTTCGAGGGCGAGTACACGCTCGACGAATATGCGGACAACATGGTGGTGGGCGATCCGCACACCGTGGCCGAGAAGATGGTCGCAGACATCAAGCGCCTCAATCCAAGCAACTACACCTGCAATTTCTCCTTCGGCTGCATGCCGATCGAATTGGCGCACCGCTCGATCGTCCGCTTCAAGAGCGAGGTCTTGCCGCTGGTCGAGAAGGAGATCGGACCCATCGAAGCTCTCGGCGTGACGCCCGGGCTGACGAGAAAGGCGAGCTGAGCGGCCTGGACAGCTCAGTCAACGGCAGTCTTGGACTCCAAAAGGGGAAAGAAATGAAAACAATAATCAAAGCTCTGGCGGTGACGGCGCTCGTCGCCTTCGCGGGCACCGGCCAGGCGAACGCCCAGTCGGCGCTCGACACCATCGTGCAGAGCAAGAAGCTGCGCTGCGGCATCATGCTCGACAGCCCGCCGGCCGGATTCCGCGACGCCAGCAACGAACCCGACGGCTACGACGTCACCTACTGCAAAGACATGGCGAAGGCGCTCGGCGCGGAACCGGAGATCGTCGAGACGCCGTCGCCGGACCGTATTCCCGCCCTGGTTTCCAACCGCATCGACGTGCTGATCGCCTCCACCACCCCGACCTCGGCGCGGGCGCTGACGGTGGCATTCACCCAGCCCTACACCAACAACATCATGACGGTGGTGACGCGCAAGGATACCGGCATCACCCAGTATTCCGACCTGGCTTCCAGGAAGCTCGGCGGCGTCGTCGGCACGACGCCGGAGCAGCTCTTCAAGGAGGAACTCGCAAAGGGCTGGCAGGCATCCGGTGCCACCTATACGGGCTATGCCAGCGATGCGGAGAGCTATCTTGCCCTGCAGCAGGGAAAGGTCGACGCCATCGTCATCGCCGTCGGCGTCTTCAACGCGCTTTCGCAAAGCGGCCAGTTCCCCGAATTCGTAACGTCGGGATTTGCACCGCTCCCGGATTTCGGTTCGATCGCGGTGCGTCGCGACGACCAGCAGTTCCTGAACTGGGCGCGGGTGTTCGTTTTCAATCAGGTCGCTTCCGGCCGCTGGGCCGAAGTCTATAAGAAGTATTATGGCGATGGTCCGCTGCCGCCGCTGACCGCGGAAGGCATCAACTTCTAGCCACAGGACTCGATGCCGGCAGGGGTTCCTGCCGGCATCGGCATAGGGATTTCGGCATGAATGGCTATCAGTTCTACTGGTCGATCGTCTGGGATTCGCTGCCCCTGCTGCTGGAAGGCGCCTGGGTGACGATCCAGATCACCGTTCTGGCCTTCATCATCGGTACATTGCTTGCGATGCCCATGGCCGTCGCGCGTCAGCAGGGCGTGGGATGGGCCTATCGCTTCTCGACCTGTTGGGTGGAGCTGTCGCGCAATACACCGGCGGTCTTTCAGCTCTTCCTCTTCTATTTCGGACTGGGCGCGTTCCACATCAACATCCCCAGCTACGCCGCCGTGCTCATCGCCGTTTCCTTCAACAACGCCGGATACATGACGGAAATCTTCAGGGGCGGCCTGGCTGCCATCCCGCGACAACAATTGTCGGCCTCGCGCTCGCTCGGCATGACCAACCGGCAGAGCTTCCTCCATGTGATCTTTCCCCAGATGTTCAAGGTGATCTTCCTCGCCTATGTCACGCAGGGGATCTGGGGGATGCTGAACACCTCGCTCGGCATGCTCGTCGGGCTGCAGGATCTCTCCGGCGCCACGCAGTACGCGCAGTCGACATCGTTCCGCACGTTCGAGTTCTTCCTGGTCACGGCGCTGATCTACTACCTCATCGCCAAGGGGCTGCAATTCTCGTCCCAACTGGCCTTCCGGCTCATCTACAGGAGCTAGGCGTGCAGTTTTCCTTCGCAAACCAAGGCCTCGCCTGGTCGGATGCCTATTTCCTGGCCCAGGGCCTGCTCAACACCGTGAGGCTGGCCGCCGCCGCAACCCTCATCGGCACGCTCGGCGGTATCATCCTCGGCTGGTTGCGCACCGTCTCCGTGACGGTGAGGATCGTCACGGCCCCCTTCATAGACGTGCTGCGCAGCGTGCCGATGATCATTCAACTGATCCTTGCCAGCAGCCTCCTGTCGATCCTGGGGTTCAGCGCGTCGCCCTTCTGGTTCGGCACGGTTGCGCTCGGCGCCTGGATGTCGGCGGTGACCGCCGAGGTGGTCCGGGCGGGCCTCCTCTCGGTGCCGGTGCAATACCGCAAGAGCGCCCGCTCGCTCGGCATGAACGGCCACCAGGAGCTGCTCTACATCTCCCTGCCGCTGGCATTCAGGACCAGCCTGGCTCCGTGGATCGGGCTCGTCCTCAGCCTGATCAAGGACAGCGCTCTCGCGGGGGTGGTCGGCTATGTCGAATATATGCGTTCGACCCAGATCCTGATCACCAGGACGCATGAGACCTGGCTGCTGCTGGCGGGGGCGGGGCTGGTCTATTTCATCATTTGCTATCCGGTTTCCCGGTACAGCCGGCACCTCGAGACTAAGGTCCGCGTATGATCGTCATCAGCAACGTCAAGAAGGCCTTCGGAACGGTGGTCGTGCTCAACGGCATCGACCTGACGATCGACAAGGGCGAACTCGTCTGCCTGATCGGCGCGAGCGGGTCGGGAAAGTCGACGCTCCTGCAATGCATCAACGGGCTCGAACCGATCCAGGGCGGCGAGATCCTCGTGGACGGCACCAGCGTCCATGATCCGAAGACGGACATCAACAAGCTGCGCCGCAGCCTGGGCATCGTCTTCCAGCAGTACAACGCCTTCCCGCACCTCACGGCGCTGGAGAATGTCGCGCTGGCACCGCGTGTGGTCGCCAAGCGCAGCCGCGCCGAGGCGCGCGCGCTGGCGCGCAAGCATCTCGAGCATGTGGGGCTCGGCGACAAGGGCGACAGCCTGCCGTCGCAGCTCTCGGGCGGCCAGCAGCAGCGTCTCGCCATCGCCCGGGCCCTCGCGATGGAGCCGAGCTACATGCTGTTCGACGAGGTCACCTCGGCGCTCGATCCCGAACTTGTCGGCGAGGTGCTGGAGACCATGCGCCTGCTGAAGAGCGAAGGCATGACCATGGTGGTCGTCACCCACGACATCAATTTCGCCCGGGAATCGGCGGACCGCGTCGTCTTTCTGTGCCAGGGCGAAGTCTGCGAAATGGGCACGGCCGAAGACGTGATCGAAAATCCCCAGAAAGAACAGACGCAGAAGTTCCTGCGGCGCGAGAAGCGCATGCCTCTCGAAGTCGTAACAAGTTCCGTCGCCTGACGGATCCGCTCGACCCAATATTGAAGGTTAAACCCATGATCTCGTTCAATCTCGCGGGCAAGACCGCGCTGGTCACCGGCGGCGCCTCCGGCATCGGCCTCGAGGCGGCGCGCATGATGGCCGCGGCCGGCGCCAGGGTGGCAATCAACTATCTGCCGTCGGACCCGCGCGGCGAGGCCGCTGTCGCCGCGCTGCGCAATGAGGGGCTCGACGTCATCGGCGCTCCCGGCGATGTCGGCGACGCCGGACAGGCCAGGGCGATGGTGCTCGATGCGGTGGTGAAGCTCGGCCGTCTCGACCTGCTCGTCAACAATGCGGGGATACCGGGCGTCCGGCTGCCTGTGCCGATCAACGATCTGGACGGCATCACGGAAGAGCTTTGGGCAAGCCTGCTCAATGTCAACCTGATGAGCGTGTTCCGATGCTCGAAGGCGGCGGCGCCTGCCCTCAAGGCGGCCAAGGGTGCGATCGTCAACACCGCCTCGATCGCCGGTTTCGGCGCGGTGGCCAGCACCATCGCCTATAGCGGCTCCAAGGCCGCCGTCATCAACCTGACGAAGAACCTGGCGCGCGCGCTCGCCCCCGAGGTGCGCGTCAACGCGGTGGCGCCGGGTGTGGTCGAAAGCTCGTGGGCGATCGAATGGTCGGACGAGCGCCGGCGGAGCACCATCGCGAACACCCCGCTGAAGAAGGTGTGCGGCACGGCCGACGTCGCCGAACTCATCGTCTATCTCGGCTTCGCCGGCGCGCTGATCACCGGTCAGACGGTGGCGATCGACGGCGGCATCTCGATCTGAACCTGGAGTCCCGAATGGAAGTCGTGAAGCTCAAATCCGGCAGCATCCTCGAAGACAAGGAAGGCTATTCACGGATCGTCGCCCTCGACAACTGGATCTTCATGTCGCTGACCGCGGGGCGCGACTACAAGACCCGCGCCATGCCCGCGACGGCGGTCGAACAGGCCAGGCAGGCGATGAAGAATGTCGAGGGCGCACTCGAGGCGGTCGGCAGCAGCCTTGCGGATGTGGTGCGTCGGCGCATCTTCATTCCGCGCCAGGAGGACGTCGCGGAGGTCATGGCCTATATGGGCGAGACGTTTCGTGGCATCGATCCGGCGAGCTGCGTCAGTTGCGGCCCGCTGGGCGGTCCGGAATATCTCTTCGAGATCGAGATCACCGCCTATCGCGGCGCAGGCGCCCTTCCGGTGAAGAACCTGTCGATCTCGCTTTAGCAGGCTGTGGCCAGTCATGGAACGGAGCGCGGCGAGCCGCCAGGGTCCGAAGGATGGGCGGGACACCTGGCTCGCGCCCACCCTCGCATGTCCGATGGGGCTGACCGGACAAGCCGCCTGACGTCGCGGTCGCGCGCCGGCGGGAACCCGTCGGGCCGGTTCCATCTGCCCCGGATCCTTCGGATTTCGGCTCTGTCGCGGCACCACCACGCCTTTCGCCGAAACGCCCGGCCTTGAGCCAAAATGTCGCCCGGCAGAGTGATCCAGTTTTCGCGGGAATTGCTCTACATTGCGATGCCTGTGCGACCGGACTCCCGCGGTTGCCCACGAGGATCCCGATGCGACACGCAAATGAGACGGGCGCCATCCTGGCTCCCATGACGCAGATGGAAAGCACGCAGTTCGCCGCGGAGCAGATCCGCAACGCGATCATCGCGGGACATTTCAAGCCCGGCGACAGGCTGGTCGAGCAGCAGCTCACCGACATGTTGAACGTTTCGCGTCATCCGGTGCGCGAAGCACTGCGCCTGCTTGCCCGCGAGGGCTTCGTCGAGCTCAAGCGCAACAAGGGCGCATCCGTCAGGGCAGTGGACGCCGGCAGCGTCACCGAAGTCTACAATATCCGGATGGCGCTGGGAAAAATCGCCTTGGACCATCTGCTTGCGCAGCCCGACCGCCTCGCCCCGGTCGACCTCAAGCGGCTCGAAAAGCTCGCCGACAATGCCGTCAGGTTTGCGAAGCTCGACAGCCAGGCCGAAACGGTCCGCAACGATCTCGAATTCCAGCAGGCGATCATCGATGCGACGGGACTGCAGCGGACCATCCGCTACTTTTCCGAGCTGACGGCGGATGTGCGGCGCTTCAACCATCAGTTGGGCGTCGTCTACACAGATCGGACGGGCGATGCCGAGAAATACGTGGTCAAGCTTTTCGAAAGCCTGCGCGACGGGAAGTCCGGTGCCGCGCACGAGATCTGGCACGCCAAGTTCGCGAAGGCGCTCGAGCGATATCTTTCGCTGATCGTCGACAAGGAATCGGACGGGGCGAGCCGCAACGGCGTCGGCCCGCAGCTTTCGGCCCGAAGGCCCTCGGGCCGAAAGTAGCGGCAATAAAGCGCGTCGCGTCAAAGCGGACTCAGGCGACGCGCCTTGAGTTCTTATTCTGATGCATGTCGTTGTCCCGAAACCGGTTCCCTCTTTCGGGCGACATGCATCAGCACGAGCCGCCGCGCAAAGCCGGCCCGAAGCGCCGGGACGACAGGGTGCCCGGCGCTCGCGCGGTTCCTCAGTCGTGCCGGCCGGTCAGGCCGCGTATCTGGCGATCGCGCCGGGCTGTCTCGACCACTGGGCATACCACGTGTCGAACAGCTTGAGCTGCGCCTCGACATAGCCGCGCTGGCTGTCGGTCAGAGCATCCGTTTCGTTGAAGTGCAGCCGGTATTCGGGTGCGCCCTTCAGCACCATCATGTGCTTGAAGAAGAGCACCAGGTCGGGGCCTTCGTCGAAGGAGGAGAGGACGCCGAGCGCGGCTTCCAGCTCCAGAGCACGCTGGCGGGCTTCGACGTCGCCCCCGGCCGCCGCCTGGCTGAGCCCGACGAGGTGCAGCACCTCCTTCGGCAGCACGTTGCCGATGCCGGTGATGGCGCCGGAGGCGCCGCAGTTGACGAAACCGTGGAAGACGGCGGTGTCGACGCCGATCATCAGCGCCACCTCATCGTCGCGGCTGGTGATGTTCTCCGCCGCATAGCGCAGGTCCGACGGGCCGCCGAACTCCTTGAAGCCGACCAGGTTCGGATGTTCGGCGCGCAGCGCGAAGAACAGGTCGGCGCGCGTCGCGAAGCCGTAATAGGGGCTGTTGTAGATGACAGCGGGCAGATCGGGCGCCGCCGCCAGGATAGCCTTGAAATGGTGGCGCTGGGCCGTCACCGACGGGCCGCGCGACAGCACGCGCGGGATCACCATCAAGCCACGGGCGCCGACCTTCTGGGCATGGGCGGCGTGGGCCACGGCCTCGGCGGTGTTGACCGCGCCGGTTCCGACGATCACCGGCACGCCGGCCCTGACCATGCGCTCGACCCCTTCCATGCGCTGCTCGCCGGTCAGCAGCGGCCAGTCGCCCATCGAGCCGCAATAGACCACGGCCGACATGCCGGCCGCGATCAACTCCCGTCCCTTGCGCACGAGCGCCTCGAAGTCGGGTCGGCGGTCCTCGGTGCACGGGGTCATCAACGCCGGCATGCAGCCGGAAAAGATATTGGCGGTCATTCGGCTTCTCCTCGACGCTGGCTGGCAATACCGGCCGGCCGTTCGGGTCCGGCACCGGTCAACTCTCATGGCCTCATATCCTCTTATCCCGCAATTGACAATCGGGTAGAGGGTGACATATTACCGGTTACCACTAACTGCAGGCGCGAACGCCGCCGGGACCGATAATGAAAATCACCTCGATCGACGCCTTCGGATATCAACTGACCTATGCGCACGGCGAGTATGTGATGTCGAAGGGCCGCGCCGCGCAAAGTCAGGCGTCGACGCTCGTGCGGATCCGGACCGATGCCGGCATCGAAGGCTGGGGCGAAAGCAGCACGCTGGGCGGAACCTACCTGCCGGCATTCGCAGGCGGCACGCGGGAGGCCATCAGGGTTCTCGCCGCGGCCCTCATCGGTCTCGACCCGACCAATCTGTCGAAAGTGCATCAGACGATGGACGCGATGCTTCTGGGCCAGGCCAATGCCAAGAGCGCCATCGACATCGCCTGCTGGGATGTTTTGGGGAAGGCTGCCGAACTTCCGGTGGCGACCCTCATCGGCGGAGCGGCGCAGGACGACTTTCCGCTCTACGAAGCCGTTCCGCTGGCCTCGCCGGAGCAGATGGCGGACTTCGTCCGGATGCGCGGCAAGGCCGGGATCAGCCGCTTTCAGGTCAAGGTCGGCAACAATCCGTTCGACGATGCCAGGCGGACACGCAGCGTCGTCGAAGCCTGCGGCGACGATGCGGTGATCATCGCCGATTCCAACGGCGGCTGGAACCTGCAGGCGGGCATCATCGCGGTGCGTGAACTGGCCGGCCTCGACATCTATGTCGAGCAGCCGTGCCGCGACACGGCCGACTGCGCCATCGTCCAGAAAATGAGTTCGCTGCCGCTGATCATGGATGAGTCCGTCGTCAACTCGGCGGAACTCTATCGCGCCAAATATGAAGCGGGCGCCGGCTCGGTGAACATCAAGCTCGGCCGTGTCGGCGGCATCACCGGCGCGGTGCGGATGCGCGGCCAGGCGCAGGATCTCGGCATGACCATGTGCATCGAGGACGTATGGGGCGGCGACGTCACGACCGCCGCCGTAGCCCATGTGGCTGCCAGCACCCATCCCGACGCCCTGCTTCACGCCTCCTTCTTCAACGATTGGACGAAGGAGCATGTGGCGGGATACGCGCCTCGATCCGAGCGAGGCCGCGGCAGGGCGCCGACCGGGCCGGGTCTGGGGATTTCCGTCGATGCCGGGGCGCTCGGCCCCGCACTTTTCGAGATCAGCTAGCTGCCAGACGGCGACGATCGGCGCGCAGGCGGGTTTGCCGCTGCTTTGATGGTTCGACACAGGAGAACAGAATGGCCCTGAAGGGTGTATTGTCCGCTATCGTCACTCCCTTTTCGCCCGACGGCGAGCAGATCGACGAGGCCGCGCTCAGAAAGCTCGTCGATCAGAACATCGCCGACGGTGTCGACGGATTCGTGCCGGCCGGCGGTACCGGCGAATTCTCGGTGCTTTCCCATCAGGAAAGGCTGAAACTGGTCGAGATCGTCGTCGAGCAGAGCGCGGGACGGGTAGCCGTGCTCGCCCATACCGGCGCGACCTCGTCGCGCGAAGCGATCGCATTCTCGAAGCACGCGGAGCGGGTCGGGGCGAGCGCGATCATGCTGGCGACGCCCTATTACGAGCCGATCGGCTTCGAAGAGGCGTTCGCCTACTACGCCGCCGTCGCGGATGCGACCAGCCTGCCCATCTGCGCCTACAATTTCCCGCCGGCCACCGGCCTGCACCTCGACGTGGATTTCCTTGTCCGGCTGGCGACCGAAATTCCCCAGGTGAAATATGTCAAGGATTCCTCGGCCAGCATCGTGCAGATGAACACGCTGCTCTCCGACCATGCCGACAGGATCACCTTCCTGAACGGCGAGGATGTGCTGATGCTGCCGGCGGTGATGATGAGGGCGCCCGGCATGGTCATGGGCGTTGCAAACTTCATGGCGCCGGGACTGGCCAGGTTGCACAGAGCCGGCCAGGCGGACGATGCCGCGACGATTGCGGCGATCTGGCGACAGATGAACCCGGTCATTCGCATCCTTGGCAGCGGCCCCTACAACAGCGGCGTCAAGGCGGCATGCGAAATCCTCGGGCTGCCCGCCGGTCCGGTCCGCGCGCCGATCCGTCCCTACGCGCCCGCCCAGGTGGAAAAGCTGAAAGCGGCCCTGTCGGCGATCGACCCGGCCTTGCTCACGGGGGCAGGGCGCTGAGATCGAGGGGGAGGGTGCCTCGCTCGGCGCCCTCCTTGCGCGGTCGCCTCGTCGAAATCAGGCCCAGTCGGTAACCAGGTGGCCCAAATGGTCGGTCATCAGGCTGGCGGTGAGCTTCTGGTCGCCGGCAATCAATGCGTCGAGGATCGGCTGGTGTTCCTCGGCCGACTTCACCAGCGCACCGCTTTTCGACAGCGCCTTGAGGCCGTACTGCCGTGCCTGGTCACGCAGATTCTCGACGATGGCCGTCAACTGGTCGTTCTCGAGAATTTCCAGCAGGCCGACATGAAAGCGCCGGTCGGCATCGAGATATCCGACGATGTCGCCCTTCTTGGCGCAGCGGACGATGTCGGACGCGATCCTGGAAAACTCGTCCTTGCGGGCGGCAACCTTGCCCTTCATGGCGGCGAGCCGTTCCATGGACGGTATTTCGACGAGAAGGCGCAGGTCGTAGATGTTGCGCCGCTCTTTCTCGCTCAGCGGAACGACACGAAAGCCGCGGTTCCTCACGGCCTCCATCAAACCCTGATTGACGAGAGTAAGCATGGCTTCCCGGACCGGGCTGTTGGATACGCCCAGCTCCGTCGCCAGCGATGCGGCCGAATAGATCTGGCCCGGGGCCAGATCGCCTGAAATCAGCCTCAGCTTGAGGACCTCGAGAGCCTGGTCTCTCAAGTTGGTTTGTTGCAAGCGGTTTTCCATCTAGGCCTCGGCTGGCGGGTGATCACCGATAACATGCGATCTGTCGCCGATTCTCGCATTGGCGATAAGAAAATTCAATGCAGGCGAATCCGTGCCGTCGCAACCGCGGGCGTCAACCTCGAGGTCGGCCGACCGCGGGCGCGTGGCGGACCTCGACAGCCCTGCCTTCCGCCGATGAACGATAGATGGCGTCGATGACGCGCACGGCCATCAAGGCGTCGATGTCGTCGATCGCCGGGGGGCCGAGCAATGCCGTGACGATCGCCTGCAGTTGGGCGCGCTGGCCGTCGGTCGGATAGGCGCGCGGCTCGGTCGGATCCGCGAAGCTGAAGCTTTGCGGAATGCTCGTGACGGCGCGGTCGCCGCTGGTCTGGCGGAAGACGATCTCGTCGTGCTCGCCATTGATGATGATCGAGCCCTCGGTCCCGGATATGGTCAGAAGGTGGCGTTGTCCCGGGAAGGCGGCGGTCGATGAGGACAGGGTGCCGAGCGCCCCGTCGGCGAACCGGAAAACCGCCACTGCGACGTCTTCCGTCTCGATCGCATGAAAGGCGGTTGCGGTCAGTGCGAAGACCGAGCGGATCGGCCCGACCAGATATTGCGCCAGGTCGATCAGGTGGGTCGACTGGGTCATCAGGCAACCGCCGCCCTCGATGGACCTGGTGCCCCGCCATGCGTCCTTCTGGTAGTAGGCGGGCGAGCGGTACTGATTGTCGACGATGTTGACCAGAAGGATCCGCCCGAGCCTGCCGCTTCGGACGTCCGACAGCGCCTGCAGGGCGGCCGCCGAATAGCGCCGCTGGTAGATGACGAACAGCCGCGTTCCGGCATCGCGGCAGGCCGCGATGATCATCGAGGCCCGCTCTTCGTTGATCTCGAGGGGCTTTTCGACGACGACATGCTTTCCGGCCCTGGCCGCCGCGACGGCATAGTCGAGATGCTGGCCGTTCGGGGTCGTGACGATGACGACGTCGATGTTCTTGTCCGCCAGGAACTCCGAGAGATCCGAATAGCATCTCGGCACCGAAAAGGCGGCGGCGAAGGCCATCGCCTTGCCCGCATCCCTGGCAAACACCGCCTCCAGCGACGTGCCGGCGACGCGCCTCAATTCGCGGGCATGGGTCTCGGATGCGACGCCCGCGCCGATCAGTCCGAACCGGAGTGTCGGGCTGGTCATCTGGAGGCGCCGACGACTTTCAACTGAACGGGGCTCTTTTCCTGCTCCATCAGCCGGAGCCTGGCGCGCCGCGCCGCCTCGTGAGCCGATCCGGCCGCGATTTCCATGTTGCCGATCTCGGCGAAGTAATCGCCGGCGAAATGGATATCGACGTCGTTGCGCTCGCAATAGGTCAGCATAGGGTCGAAATCGAAACCGGCGGGGCGATAGGTGTTGCCCGGAACCCAGCGCTGCACGACCGTCTCCTTGATGTGGCCTTTGAGTTGCGGAAACATCCGGTAGACGTCGGCCAGGTAGGTGTCGCGGATCGCTTCGTCGGTGAGCTTCAGCATCTCGCGCGCCGGCGCTCCGCCCGAATACACCATCAGGCTGCCGCCCGGCTTTCTCGGGCCGGTGCGCAGCGGATTGGCATGATTGAAGAACATGTCGAACGAGGCGTCCGGGGTGGTGATGGCGTAGATGTCGTCATAGGGCATCGGCCCGGTCTCGTCGGTGATGATGCCCATTGTGGGGAACGGACCGTACTGCACCTGCCGCAGCGTCGTGCGCACATCCTCCGGAATGTCGCGCACGATCTCGGCCGCCTGATAGGCGGGAATGGCGACGATCACCTGCGAGGCCGAAACCGTGTGCGTGCCGCCGTTCGATTCGTAGGTCACGGAAACTCCGTCACCGGTCTTTTCGATCGACTTGACCGTCGCGTCATACCGCACCTGGTCGCCGAGCAGTTCCATCATCACCTCGCCCAGGCGGCCGGAGCCGCCGTCGAGGTTGAGCGCCATGGAATCCCCCTTGCCGGCCCACACGGCGCCGAACAGCGAGACGCCCACCCCGGCATGCTGATCCTCCATTTCGGCGGCGGCGCGCCGCCCGGCCGACTGGAACAGTTGCTCGACGCGCCTGGGGGGATAGCCGATGAAGTCCCGGAACGAGATGTCCGCCATGTAGCGCGCGACCCTGGCGCGCCGCTTCTGGTTGGTCTCGCCATAGACGGGCTGCATGGCCTTTTGCCAGCCCTTGACGGCCTTCAGGATGCGAATGCCGATCGAAGCCAGCGAGATGCGCTCCCGCATGGTCATCTTCATCGTCAGCGGCAGGGCGGCCACCGCGCCGGGCGTGTAGATCTTGCCGCCCCAGTAGATCGCGAATTTGTTGCCCGGGATGCGGATGACGTCGAGGCCGATGGAGTGCAGGATGTTGCGCATGTGCGAACCGGCCGCCGGAAACAGATGGCCGCCCAGGTTCAACCAGTAGTCGCCGCGGCCCACGGAATAGAGACGCCCGCCGAGACGGCCCGACTTCTCCAGCACCAGGATGTTCCTGTCCCGCAATTCCCAGGCCGCCGCAATTCCGGATGGGCCGCCGCCGACAACAATCGCGTCGTAGGAGGTGTTCGTCATTGTGCGGCTCTCATTTCAACGTGGCGTTTCGGTTGATGGCGCTGACGGCGGTCAGCCGGGAACTTTGGCCGAGCCTGAAAAGATTGCTCTTGTCATGGCTAGCGGTAAGCGGTAATATATTACACGTAAGCCATCATTGTCAACGCACGGTACGACCGTGCCAAACTCTAACTGACACAAGAATCCAGAGGGAAGCGAAATGATGTTGAATAGACGGAATGCCCTGTGTGCGATCGCGGCGATTGCCGGCGCTTCGGTGATCGCCATCGCCCAGGCCCAGGCCGGCAAGGTTGACGCGGTTGCCGCTCTCCTGCCGAAGGCCATTCAGGATGCCGGCGTGCTTCGGATCGCCGTGCCGGATGTCGGCAAGCCGCTTGCCTACAAGGACGGCGCCGATCTCAAGGGAATGGATCCGGACCTGGCCAATGCGGTGGCCGACGTGCTCGGCCTGAAGGCCGAGGTCAGCCTCATCCCCTTCGCCGCGGCACTCACCGGGTTGCAGGCGAACAAGTACGACATCTCGTATGGCGAGTTCTACGTCACCGCCGAACGCCTCAAGGTGGCCGATTTCGTCACGAGCTGGCAGGACTACAGCTCGTTCCTGGTGACCAAGGCCAAGGGCTACAAGCCGACGGCACTGGCCGACATCTGCGGCCACGTGGTCGGTGCGATGGCTGGCTCGGCCGAGCTGGAGACGCTCAACACGGCGGCGAAGGCGTGCACCGAGGCGGCGACCGTCAGCGCCTTTCCTTCGATCAGCAATGCCGTGCTGGCGCTCAACAGCGGCCGCGTCGACGGCGTCCTGATCAATCGCGGCGGCGCCCAGGAATCGATCCACATGGATAACGGCCTCGACGCCACCGGCGAGATCGGCGGCGGGCCGACCGCGACCGCCGTTGCCCGCACCGAGAATTCGGAACAGTTGCTCGCCGCCCTCAAGGCCGCCTATGACGAGCTGATCAGGAACGGCGAATACGCCAAGATCCTCGAGAAGAACGACACGGCCTACGGAGCGGCGAAGGAAGCCGTCATCTACACGCAGGACTCCACGCCGCCCAAATACGGGTTCTGATCCCGATCCCGACAGGAAATCCCGCCTCGTTCGAGGCGGGATTTCCGGCACGATCGGGCTTGCGGCCGGAGCATTTCGGCAAGTTTCAGGCGAGCTCGTAGCAATGGTCTGTCCTCAGCCTTGCCTTGAACCGCTCGCATTCGTCCCGCGTCCGGCTCGGGCTCCAGGCGAGGTGCCGCGCCATCGTCGCGGCGGCTGCCTGTACGGCATCGGCCGTCATGCGTCCGGTCCAGGCGAGGCCGGTCCGGCCGAACAGCACGCCGTTCAGATCCCTGGCGTGCTCGTGCTCGATCGAGAACCGCACGTCGTCCACGGTGGCCGGATGGTCGTCCTGCAGCCTGCGTCCGGTCCCGGGATGCGCGATGTGGCCGCACGGGCGGGGGTCCACGGGCCTCGACGGCCGAACTCTCGTCGAGACCGCCCTGGCCAGTTCGCGCGCCGTCGAACGGTGGTTCGCGACAATCCCCCAGCTCAGCGCCAGCATGTTCGGCAGTCCTTCCGGGGCGAGGTCGTGCACCACGTTGAATGGCAGCCGCCTGCCCTTGGGGTGTCCATCGTCCGCGGTGATCGGGCGGACGCCCGCCCAGGCCATCACCATGTCGTTTCGGGTGATCGAAAGGCCGGGCGCGAACCTGTCCATCTCGGCCAGCAGGAAATCGATGTCCGCCGCCTCGGGCCTGACATCGTCGAGCGCCCCGGTGAACGGCGTCTCGGTCGGCCCGACATAGTGGAGATCGTCCCAGGGCAGGCAGCAGATCGGCTCGCCAAGGCTGTTGGTTCCGGCCAGTCCCAGCCCGCGATAGCGGCCGGGCAAGCCGACCAGCAGATAGACACCCTTGACGGCAACGACCTTTCGCGGAACGGGCGGTTTCGGCTTCGCCCTGCCGATCACCTCGTCCACCCATGCGCCGGCCAGGTTGAGGACGAGGCGCGCCGACAGTTCATCCGATCGGCCGCCATCCTGCGTCAGCCGGGCGTGCCAGAAACCGTCGGCTCCACGCCAAAGATCGCCAACCTCCGTGAAGGGGCGCAGCTCGGCGCCGTTCCGTTCGGCGGCGAGCGCCGCGTCGATGGCGATACGCTCCGGCCAGCAGAACCGGAAATCCCGGAACGAGATCAGCGATTGGACCGCATCTCGATCCGCGAGATCCGCCACGAACGGATTGGACCGGCTCTCGGCCGGGCTCAAGCGGCGGTATCGGATATCTGCCCGCCGCCCGCCGAGCGCACTGACGACGCGTGCGCCCAGGTCGACCTGCCATCCGCTGTAGGGGCTGCCGCGAAAGATCGGCACGAAGGTCGTCATGGGTTCGAGATGCCGCGGCGGCGCGCGGCGGAATTCCTCGAAGTCGCGTGCGGCGCGCCTGGCCGACCGAAGCCGCATCAGCAGTTCGAGCGGGTCCGCCAGATGGTCGACGATGGATCGTTTCGGAGCGAGCAACTGCAGGCCGCAATGCAGGACGCGCCCCGAGCGGGCGGTGGTGGCGCCGCCGAGATCGCCGCGATCTGCGAGAACGACGCTGTAGCCGAGCTTCGAGAGTTCCAGGGCCGTCGAGCAGCCGTTGATGCCGGCGCCGACGATCAGGACGTCGAACGGCGGTTTCGCGGGATCGGCGAGATCGTCGTCCTCCATCCCCGGCTCAGCCGAAGAGATGCGCAAGATGCGGGTTGAGGAACAGATCGTCGGGATCCATTTCGCGTCTCACCTTCTGGAACCGTTCGAAATCAGGGTAGAGCCGCTCGACGCGGCCCCGATCGAGAAAGTGCAGCTTGCCCCAATGCGGGCGGGCGAAGAACGGCCGCAGCGCCTCGTCGACGGCCCGCAGGAACGGGAGATAGTCCCGGCCGATCTCGCCCGAAACCGAGACCGACGTCGTGTCCCTGCCGGTCTGGGCGGAGAGGAAGGCGTCGTCGGCCTTCTGCCAGCGGATCTGCAGCGGCGAGATCTCGTCGGGAAAGCGCTTCCACATCAGCTCGCGCATCACCTCGACCACGCTGCGCGCGTCGGCCGCGTCGACCATATATTCGAGCTCGTGGAATTCGGCGACCGTCGTGCCGTCGGGATAGATGCGATGGGCCCGGTCCGTCCGCCCGTTGATCTCGCCGACCGGCACCTCGGGCGCGTCGGCGGGAATTTCCCGCAGCAGCTTGACGAAGCAATGATCGGCCGCGACCTCGCCGAGCTTGTACATGTGCGACGACCGGTCGGCGGGCATCCACCAGAAGGAGAAGTGCCGGTATTCGGCGAGCAGAAAGTCCCATTGCCGCAGCACTTCCGACATCGGCAGGATGACGTTCTCCTCGCGAAGCCGGTAGGCCGGCACGAGCTGCAGGCCGACCCTCAGCACCGGGCCCAGCAAGCCAAGCGAAACCTGCGCGGCGCGAAGCTTTTCGGGGTCGGACCCATCGATGTCCACGACCTCGCCCCGGCCGTTGACGATCCTCAGGCTGGTGACCGCCGAGGACATCGAGCCGAAGGCCGTTCCCGACCCCTTGGTGCCCGTCGCAATCGCCCCCGCAACCGACTGAACGTCGATATCGCCCTGGTTGGCGATCGCCAGTCCCTGTTGCCAAAGCGGCGCGCCCAGCGCCGCGATCTTCGATCCCGCCGCGACCTCGGCACGGCGCTTCGACCGGTCCGCCGAGATCACGCCGCTCAGCTTCGACAGATCGAACAGGGCGCCATCCGTCTCGACGACCGGGGTGAAGGAATGTCCCCCGCCGGCAACCCGGATCGAGCGCTTCTCGGCCACCGCCCGGCGAATCCGCGCGATCGCATCCGCCTCGTCGGTCGGCGTGACGATCCGCGACGGCTGAAACGTCTGGTTGCCACCCCAGTTGGTCCATTGCTTGCTGCCTACCAACGACTTCTCCTGTCATTTCGATCGCGCGGGCCTTGACGGGATCATCCGCGGGCGTCACTATGTAAACGGCTACCGGTTATCGATTACTCCTTCGCGGGCAAAAATGCCAGAGCAAACCAGCAGCAACGCCCCCCAGAGGCCCATGACGGACGCAGCAGACTGGTCCGCCGACCGGGACGTCGAACAGATGCCCGTCGTCCCGCTGAGGCATCACGGACGCTGGCTGGCGGCTGTGGTCCTGCTGGTCGTTCTGGCCGGGCTGATCGTCTCGATGATCACCAATCCGCGATTCAAGTGGGACATCGTTCTCCAGTATCTGTTCGACGATGCGATCATCTCCGGCCTGCTGATGACGATCTGGCTGACCGTCGCCGCCATGGCGATCGGCATCGTCCTGGGCACCGCCATCGCGTTGATGCGCATCTCCGCGAATCCCGTGCTGGCCAGCGTGGCGTCCGGCTATCTCTGGATATTTCGCGGGACGCCGCTGCTGGTCCAGCTCATCTTCTGGTTCAACCTGTCCGCGCTTTACCCGCAGATCACGGTGGGGTTGCCGTTCGGTCCGAGCCTGGGCACCTTCGACGCCAACTACTTCATCACCGTCTATGTCGCGGCGCTGCTCGGCCTGGGATTGAACGAGGGCGCCTATATGTCGGAAATCGTCCGGTCCGGGCTGAACTCGGTTCCCGTCGGACAAAGGGAGGCGGCCGAGGCGCTCGGCATGTCGAGCTTCCGCGTCATGTGGCGCATCATCCTGCCGCAGGCGATGCGGGTGATCATCCCGCCGACCGGCAACCAGCTCATCGGCATGCTGAAGACGACGTCCCTGGTCAGCGTCATCGCGCTTCAGGAGCTCCTCTATTCGGCGCAGCTCATCTACACGGCGAACTTCCAGACCATGCCGCTGCTGATCGTCGCCTCCATCTGGTATCTCGTGCTGACGACGGTTCTGTCGATCGGCCAATATTTCCTGGAACGGCATTTCGGCAGGAGCGATCGCAGGACCGCGGCGGTGCGCGCCGACGATGCCGATGACAACCCCGCCGAAGCCGCGAGGGAGGGCTGACATGCCGGCGTCCGGTTCCAAGTCCGCGCAGGACTTCGCCGTCATGGCTCGCGGCGTCGAGAAGTCGTTCGGCACCGTCAAGGTCCTGAAGGGCGTCGATCTCGCCGTCGAATACGGCAAGGTCGCCTGCATCCTGGGGCCCTCGGGGTCGGGCAAGAGCACGTTCCTGCGGTGCATGAACCACCTCGAGCGTATCGACAAAGGCCTTCTGCAGGTCGGCGGGCAACTCGTCGGCTATCGCCAGCATGCCGGCAGGCTCTACGAGATGAAGCAGGGTGAAGTGGCGCGCCAGCGCGCCGACATCGGCATGGTGTTCCAGAGCTTCAATCTCTTCCCGCACATGACGGTGCTGCAGAACATCATCGAGGCGCCGGTCGGCGTGAAGAAGGTCGACAGGAAGCAGGCGATCGACGAGGCCATGCAGTTGCTCGCCAAGGTCGGCCTCACCGCGAAGGCCGCCTCCTACCCGAGAACCCTGTCGGGCGGCCAGCAGCAGCGCGTCGCCATCGCGCGGGCCTTGGCGATGAAGCCGAAGCTGATGCTCTTCGACGAGCCGACCAGCGCTCTCGACCCCGAGCTCGTCGGCGAGGTGCTGAACGTGATGCGTGGACTCGCCCAGGACGGAATGACCATGATCGTCGTCACCCACGAGATCGGTTTCGCGCGCGAGGTCGGCGACATGGTCGTCTTCATGGACGAGGGCGTGGTCGTCGAGCAGGGAAGCCCTGACGACCTTTTCACCAACACCAAGAGCAGCCGCGCCAGGGCCTTCCTGAGCAAGGTCCTGTGACATCCCAGATCACCAGTGGAACGCAAATGACAAGCCTCCCAGACAATGTGCGAAGCCAAGCCTTCATCGACGGCGCGTTCGTCGATGCCGAAGACGGGGCGGAGTTCGAAAATCTCAATCCGGCGACCGGGAAACTTCTGGTCAAGGTGGCCGCGTGCTCGGCGCGCGACGTCGACGCGGCGGTGCGCGCGGCGCGCGGCGCGTTCGAGGCCGGCACGTGGAGCCGCATCGAGCCCCGTGAACGCAAGAGGATATTGCGCAACTTCGCCGACCTCGTCGAAGCCAACGGCAAGGAGATCGCCCTTCTCGATTGCATCGACGCGGGAAAGCCCATCGCCGACTGCGAAAACCTCGACGTTCCCGACGTCGTCAACAATATCCGCTGGTACGCCGAAGCCATCGACAAGGTGTTCGGCAAGATCTCGCCCACGGGGGAGGGCAATCTGGGCCTGATCGTCCGCGAGCCGGTCGGCGTGGTCGGCATGGTGCTGCCGTGGAACTTTCCGGCAGGCACGCTCTCCTGGAAGATCGCACCGGCGCTCGCCGCCGGCAATTCGATCGTCGTCAAGCCGGCCGAGCTCGCGCCGCTCTCGACGCTGCGCATCGCCGAACTGGCCTTCGAGGCCGGCATACCGGCCGGCGTCTTCAACGTCGTGCCCGGGCTCGGGCACATCGCCGGCAAGGCGCTCGGCCTGCATCCCGATGTCGATGTCATTTCCTTCACGGGTTCGACGGAGATCGGCCGGCAGTTCCTGCGCTACTCGGCCGACAGCAATCTCAAGAAGGTCGTCCTGGAATGCGGTGGCAAGAGCCCGCAGATCGTGATGGCGGATGCAGCGGGAAATCTCGATCAGATCGCCGAGAATCTGGCCGCCGCCGCATTCTGGAACATGGGCCAGAACTGCACCTGCGGGTCGCGCATTCTCGTCCAGTCCAGCATCAAGCAGGATTTCGTCGACAGGCTGGTCAATGCTTCGCGGAGCTGGATCGTCGGCGAGCCGACGGATCAGGCAACCAAGCTCGGACCGCTGATCGAAGCCTCCGCCCTGACGCGCGTGCTCGGCGCGATCGACCAGGCCAGGAAGGATGGCGCAACGGTGGTGGCGGGCGGCAACCGGCTTTTCCAGGAAACCGGCGGCTGGTTCGTCGAGGCGACCGTCGTCGACAATGTCGGTCCGGAGTCCGCCCTGGCCAGGGACGAGATTTTCGGACCGGTGGTCGCCATCCTGCCGTTCGAGACCGAGGACGAGGCCGTCCGGATTGCCAACGCTTCCGCCTATGGCCTTGCCGCGACCGTGTTCTCGACCGACATCAACGTCGCGATCCGTGTCGCCCGCCGGGTGCAGGCCGGAACGGTGGCGGTCAACGCCTATGGAGAAGGCGACATCACCACGCCTTTCGGAGGCTACAAGACCTCCGGCTTCGGCGGCTACGACAAGGGGCTGGAAGCTTTCGATCAGTACACGCAGATGAAGACGATCTGGGTTACGCTGGGCTAGAGGCTGTTATGGACTCTAGAGGCGCAACGGTTGCTCCCGAGCATCGCATCGGGCAGGAGTTCCATGACTGAGACCGTTACCCTTACCCTTGCCGAGGCCGGCGATCTCTGCCTGCGCGTCCTTTCGGATGCCGGGCTCGACGGCAGGCACGCCGAGGTTGTGGCGGAGGTCATCGTTGCCGGGCAGCGCGACGAATGCCACTCGCACGGGCTGTATCGGCTGATCGGCTGCGCCCATGCGCTGGCCTCCGGCCGCATCAACCGGGCCGCCAGGCCGAAAGTGACAGACCTCGCGCCGTCGATCGTCAAGGTCGATGCCGATTTCGGCTTTTCATCCTACGCCTACGCCGAAGGCATCGGCCTTGCGCTGGACAAGGCGCGCTCCCAGGGCATCGCTGCCCTGGTCATCAACAGATGCTATCATTTTTCCGCGCTGTGGCCGGAAATCGAGCCTTTGGCCGAACAGGGTTTCGCGGCGCTGGCGCTGACGCCGAGCCATAGCTGGGTTGCGCCGGCAGGGGGCACCAAGCCGCTTTTCGGCACCAATCCCATCGCCTTCGCATGGCCGAGAGCCGACAATCATCCCTTTGTCTTCGACTTCGCGACGAGCGCGACGGCGCGCGGCGAGATCGAACTCCACCGGCGGGCCGGCAAGACCATCGCGCCGGGCCTCGCGCTCGATTGCGATGGCCGGCCGACGGTCGATCCGGCCGAGGCGCTTCGGGGCGCCATGCTGACATTCGGAGGCCACAAGGGATCCGCCCTGTCGACCATGGTCGAACTGCTGGCGGGTCCGTTGCTCGACGACATGATCAGCATGGAATCGAAGGCGTTCGACGGCGGGCTGGGCGTCACGCCATGCCATGGGGAACTGATCCTGATCTTCGATCCGGGCGTGTTCCTGGGCGAGGCGCTGGGCAAAAATCTCGCCCGCGCCGAGATGCTCTTCGACGCGATCGTCGGCCAGGACGCGCGGTTGCCGTCCCAGCGCAGATACGAGGCGCGTCTCAGAAGCCTTCGCGGCGGGGTGACCATTCCGCGACCCCTCTACAATGAACTGGTCGCGCTGACGAATGGGGCGGCAGAACCGGCAAATGTTCGCGAGCAACGGCGCCCTGCATGAGGACGACGATATGCGTTCACGTGCGCAGCGGCTGCGCCAGATGATCCCGGGTCGCATCGAGGGTGTCTCCAGGGATCAACCGCCATTTGCTGGCCGCCCTCACGCAATTTCCAGATGGTCTCTCCGATGCCGCAGCGGGCAGGCGCGATTTCGCCGCTGAGGCGCGTGCGGTAGGATCACCGTGGACGGGTGGTCGGGCGGCGCCCGACGATCCGTCGACGCCGGTCCCCGAAAGCTGAACAAAGAGCAAGGCAACAAGATGCGCACAAAAGCCTCCATTCGTGTCGTCGGCTGCCATGCCGAAGGTGAAGTCGGCGACGTGATCGTCGGCGGCGTGCTGCCGCCGGCGGGCCGCACGATGATGGAGAAGATGATCACCATGGAACGTGATCATGACCACATAAGGCGCATGCTGATCTGCGAGCCGCGCGGCAGCGTCGCGAGGCACGTCAACCTGCTCGTTCCGTCGACGCGCGAGGATTGCGCCGCCGGCGCCATCATCATGGAGCCGACGGAGTATGTTCCGATGTCGGGGTCCAACACGATCTGCGTCGCCACGGTGCTGCTCGAGACCGGCATGGTGGCCATGAGCGAGCCCGAGACGCGCTTCAAGCTCGATATGCCGGGCGGCGTCATCGAAGTGCGCGCCGCGTGCCGCGACGGCAAATGCCTGTCGATCACCTTTCGCAACGCCCCCGCCTTCGTCGAGCGCCTCGACGCCAACATCGAGGTCGAAGGGCTCGGCACGCTGACGGTCGACATCGCCTATGGCGGCATGTTCTACGCGATCGTCGACGCCAAGGCGCTCGGCTTCTCGGTCGCTCCCGACGAGGCGCGCGAACTGGCCGTGGCGGGCGAAAGGGTTCGACGGGCCGCGCGCGAACAGCTCGACGTCGTGCATCCGGAATTCGACCAGGTGCGCGGCGTGTCGATCGTGCAGTTCGCCATGCCGTTCCAGGGTCCGGGCAACGTCACCCGCAACACCTGCATCGTCTCGCCGGGGCGCTCCGACCGCAGCCCGACGGGGACCGGCACGTCGGCGCGCATGGCGGTGCTGCATGCCCGGGGCCTGATGCGAACCGGCGACGTTCTCATCCATGAATCGATCATCGGCTCCCGCTTCACGGGCAGGATCCTGGACCTGACCGAGATCGGCGGCCGCAAGGCGATCGTTCCGGAGATCACCGGCCGAGCCTGGATCACCGGCGAGCATGCCTACTATCTCGACCCGACGGATCCCTATCCCCAGGGCTACGTGCTGTCGGATACCTGGGGAACCTCGACGGCGGTAAAGCAGTAGGCGCGCAGGCGGCGGCGCGCGCAACAGGCAATGCGCGGGGTGCCGACCAAACACGCGATCGAAACCGATGGAGGATCCCGATGCCGCTTGTGAAGATCGATCTGTATCCCGGCCGCTCGCCAGGGCAGAAGCGCGAAGTGGCGGCCGCCATCACCCAGGTCTTCGTCGAAAAGCTGGGCTCCGACCCCAGGGACGTGATGGTGATCTTCAACGACACGCCGGCCCATGACTGGTTCGCCGCCGGCGAACCCATGCAACCGCCGGCGAAATCCTGACCGGAGCGGATCCTGGCAAGGCCCGCCGCGCCTTAGCTTCTTGCTAAGTCGCTGGTTTTGCTGGATGATCCGTCGTTCCCCGGAGCCGCAATGTCGTCCGGGCGCGGCTCGGGCCGGTCGTCCGGCGCGGCAGAGCGCAGGCTCGTTCTCCGGACGAGGCGGGCGCCCAGGATGAGGTGCTGGGGCTCGACGTCCGGCGCGGCGATCCTCTCGAACAGGAGGCGCAAGGCTCCGTCCACCATCTGCCGCACCGGCTGGCGAACCGACGTCAGCTCGTAGGTCGGCAGGTCGGCCATGGCCGTGTCGTCGAAGCCGATCACCGACACGTCCCGCGGAATGCGCAGGCCGAGACGCGAACGCATCACGTCCATGGCACGGATCGCCATGTAGTCGTTGACGACGAAGACCCCGTCCGGGCGCTGGTCCGCAGAAACGTCGAACATCCGCAGCGTCGCGTCTTCGGTGCGGGCGAGGTCGAAGTGGCCGACCGTCCGGGCGAAGAGTTCGACGCCGCGCGACCTGAGCGCCGCCATGAAGCCGAATTCGCGATCGCGGCTGGTCGAGGCGCCTTCCCAGCCGGCGATCAGGCCGATGCGCCGGCACCCGGCGGCGACCAGGGCGTCGGCCGCGAGGCGTCCGCCGCCGACATTGTCGGTGGTCACGCTCGACAGTTGCGGATTGTCCTGCAGGCGGTTCAGCGTCACCACGGGAATGCCCTGGGCCAGGCAATGGTCGCAGATGCCCGAGGACAGTTCGACGGAAGCGGTGATCAGCCCGTCGACCTGATATTGCAGGATGTCGGAGACGGTCGCGTCCACATCCGCCAGCGTGTCCGGCATCATGAAGACGAGCGCGTGATAGCCCTGCCGCTGCAGGCCGTGGCAGATCAGTTCGAGCGCATTGGCGTAGAAGGGGTTGTCCAGATAGCTGAACAGCACCCCGACCATGCGCGAGCGCTGGGTGATCAGCGAGCGCGCCAGCGCGTTGGGGCGATAGCCGAGTTCGTCGGCCGCCTTGAGCACCTTGCGCCGCGTCTCTTCGGAGACGCCGGACTGCGTGGGCACCTTGGAGAAGGTCCGGCTGACGGCCGACTGCGACACGCCGGCGTGGCGCGCGACGTCGATCGAGGTGACGGGAGTCTTCTTCATGGCGCAGCCTTGCCTTGCCGCGACATATGCCCGGCGGGGCCAATCGTGTCCAGCAATCGATAGGCATCTAGACGCATACATATGCGTATGCAAGACCCGCCGCGACACATCCTGCTCACCCGATTTGCCGCGAATTTTTGCGAGTTAGGAGATTCCCTCTTGTCAGCGTGATCAATATGCGCAAGCATACGTATGCAGTCAGACAAAGGGGTCTTGCCGTGGCCGAAGCCGTTCAAGAGCGTTCATCCAGCGAGGCCGGGGGGCGCGACAAGCCGAAGCCGCAGGTCGCGCGGGCCGAGCGGGCGGCCGAGTCGTCGCGGGTCCAGTTCGACGCGCTGTCCGCCGAGCACATGCCGAAGGATTATTCGATCTCGCTCGATGCCTATCGGCGCGGCGGCACCGACAATTTCATCGGCAAGGCGCCGGAGGGTCTCGTCGCGCAGCCGATGCGCGGCTTCGATCCGACCTATGTCAACATCATCGACTACATCGTCCGCATCACCCACCGGATCTGGGAAGAGAAGGACATCGGCTACATCTACGACAGCTACAGCCACGACTGCACCGTGTGGGACGATCTCGGCCTGCAATACGGGCGCGACAAGATCGTCGCCGACACGGTGCACACCAACAATGCCTTCCCCGACATCCGCCTGGTTGCCGACGAGGTGGTATGGGCCGGCAACGAGGAGGTCGGCTTCCACACCTCGCACCGCACCAAGATTCTCGGCACCAACACCGGCTTCAGCCGCTTCGGGCCGCCGACCGGCAAGCGCGTGCAGCTCTGGTGCATCGCGAACTGCGTGGCGCGTGCCAACGAGATCTTCCACGAGCACGTCATCTACGACACGGCGGGCCTGTTGCAGCAGCTCGGGCTCGACGTGGTCGAGACGGCCAAGCGCTTCGCCGCCGTGCGCCAGATCACGCCTTTCGCGGCGAACTTCATGGCCGGCGAACCGAAGCGCATGCCGGGCCAGGGCAAGCCTGCCAGCCGGCCGATCCCGCAGTCGCGCGACGACGTCGAGGAGTTCGTCCGCGCCGCCTTCCAGACGGTCTGGAACCGCCGCAACTTCGGCGCGATCGATGCCATCTACAGCCCGAACGTGGTGATGCAGGGGTCGACGGGCCGCGTCTACAGGGGGCCGGGCCAGCTTCGCTCCTTCATCCTGTCGATGGTCGCGATGTTCCCCGACATCTCGCTGACCGTCGACGACCTCTACTGGATGGGCAACCCGAAGGACGGGTTCGTCGTCTCGATCCGCTGGGGGGCGGTGGGCACGCATCGCGGATTCGGCCCCTACGGCGAGCCTACCGGCAAGCAGGTCAACCTCTGGGGCATCACCCAGTGGGTGATCGAAGGCGGCGTGGTCCAGAAGGAATGGACCATGTTCAACGAGTTCGGCGTGCTGATGCAGCTCTACCGCTGACGCGGCGAAGGCGGCCGGAGGTCGCCGAAAGATGATTTCAAGCGGCGCGGCCAGGCGTCCCGTTGCCGGCGATCCAACGAACAGACGCCCCGGAGTGGAACAGATGAAACCCTTGCGTACATGGCTTGCCTCGGCGGCGTTCGCCGCCACGGCTTCGTTCTTCTCGCCCTCCCTCGCCAATGCGGCCTGCGCGATCGAGGGCAGCGGCGAGGTCAACGTCATCACCAACTTCTTCCCCACACTGGAACTGCTCGCGGCGAAGATGAAGGAATGCGCCAAGCCCGGCCTCAAGGTCGAGGTGAAGCTGACCACCGAGATGAAGACCGAGATTCCGCGCGCCTTCGAGGCGGCCAGTTCGCCGTTCGACGGCGCGGCCGTCGCCAATTCCTCGATCGTCCAGCTTCAGTCGAAGGGGCAGTTGATGCCCCTCAACGACCTCGTGGCGAAGTACAAGGACACGTACAAGATCGAGGATCAGATGCTGATCCGCTTCGGCGACGACATCATGGCCGTCGCCTTCATGGCCAATGCGCAGATCCTGTACTACCGCAAGGACATCCTCGAAAAGCACGGCATCGCCGTGCCGACCACCTATGATGAGCTGCTCGCCGCCTGCGAGAAGCTGAAGGGCGATCCTGAGGTCGATCACTGCTTCTCTGCCGCCTACGGCAATTCCTGGGAGCTCGGCAACGAGTTCATCGACATCTTCGTGGCGATGGGCGGACAGCTTGCGGACCCGCAGACCTCGCAGGCGACCTTCAACGGTCCGGAGGGCGTGGCCACCCTCGAACTGATGGCCAAGCTGGCCGGCTATATGTCGCCCAACGCGCTGGCCATCGATTTTGGCGGCGTCAAGCAGGAGATGCAGCAGGGCCGCACCGCTATGGCATTCCTGTGGGGCGACATCGCCGCCTCCATGGACAATCCGGAGGAAAGCAAGGTCGTCGACAAGGTCGGCCTGGCGGTTGCGCCGAAGGCCAAGGCGGACGGGGCGATCTCGACGCTGTTCTGGTGGGACGGCTACGTCATCCCGAAGAATCTCGACGGCGATCCCGACCTCACCTTCCAGGTGATGATGGAGGCGATCAAGGCCGAGACGGTGACCGAGAACAACGACATCACGCTGTGGCTGCGGTCGAACTACAAGCCGACCAAATATGCCGACGCGATCGTGAAGTCGGTCGAGGCCGGCGCGCCGCCCTTCCCGATGACGCCGCAGGTCGACCTCGCTATCCTGGCGCTCGGCGAGAACATCGGCGACGCGATCGCGGGCAAGGAAAGCGCCCAGCAGTCGCTCGACGATGCCGCCAAGGCCTATACCCGTGCCGCGACCGACGCCGGGTACCTGAAGTAGGGCATTGCCGGGACGGGGGCGCCACGATGAGAACAGGCACATTTCTCGGCTTCGTGGCGCCCTCGGTCCTGTCGATGCTGCTGCTGATCGCGGTGCCGCTGGTCGGCGTCGTCTATCTCGCGCTCTACCAGAGCCATGTGAAGACCGAGATGGTCGAGGTCCGCACCAAGGTGCCGCTGTTCGGCGGCCTTTCCAGGGACCAGGTCAGCTATGTGCCGCAGGCGGTGCTCGATGAGGACGGCAGGCCGATCCGGGTCTGGGACTATGTCGGCATGCAGAATCTCGCCAAGGCGTCGGAGATCGATGAACTCGGACGGATCCTGACGAAGCCGCGCGACGAAGCCAGCCTGCCGGACATGATCGATTCCATGTACCGGGACATCACCAATCTGGATTTCTGGTCGGCGTTCGAGTTCACCATGATCTATGTGGTGGCCACCACGCCCCTGATGCTCGCCGTCGGCTTCCTGCTCGCGCTGGCCGTCAACCGGGCGACGGAGCAGCTCAAGGGATCGTTGATCTTCGTGTCGCTGTTGCCGATGATCGTCACGCCGGTCGTCTCCTCGCTCGCCGTCTACTGGCTGTTCCTCGACAATGCCATCGTCGCGACGGTGCTGCGCGAACTCGGGCTCGGCCGCATCTACTTCCTGAAGGATGCCGTCACGATCCGCATCCTGATCATCGCCTACGGCGTCTGGTATGCGGCGCCCTTCGCCTTCATCATTCTCTACGCCGGCCTGCAGACGGTGCCGAAAGAATCGCTGGAGGCGGCGCGGGTCGACGGCGCGACACGCTGGCAGGCGATCCGGCTGGTGACCATCCCGCATCTCATGCCGCTTTTCGCGGTGGTGGTGCTGATCCACCTGATGGACGCCTACCGCGTGTTCGAGCCCATCCTGGTCTTCAACTCGCGGGTGTTCGCCAGCTCGCTGCAATATCTGGTCTACATCGCGATGTCCTTCGAGGACAACATCCACCGCGCGGCGGCCTATGCCGTGCTGACGGTGATCGGCATCGTGATCCTCCTGACGCCGGTGCTGATCAGCACGTGGCGCGAGCAGAGGTCGACGCCATGAGCGCAAGCGATCGCCTTCCGCTCTGGCTGAAGAGCCTCAACACGGCCGGGCTCGGCATCTGGCTGTTCGTCGCGATGTTCCCGTTCCTCTGGATGTTCCTGATCTCGTTCAGGCTTCCGGTCGACGCCTTCTCGGTGCCGCCGCAGCTCTTCGCGCCGTTCACGCTGCGCAATTTCTACGGCGTGTGGGTGACCGACGGCTTTTGGCGCTATGCGGTAAACACCGGCGTCGTCACCGTGTTCAGCGTCGTCATCTCGCTGGCGATCGCCTGCCCGGCCGCCTATGCGCTGTCGCGCTACCGCGGATCGCTCGGGTTCTGGCTGCTGGTCGCGGCGCTGATCTTCCGGGCGATGCCGCATGTCGTGCTGCTCACCGCCTACCGTCCGGCCTTCTTCAGCCTCGGCATCTGGAGCCGCTACGAGACGCTGATCATCGTGCTGACCGCCATCAACCAGCCGTTCACGATCTGGATGATGCGCTCCTTCTTCATGAACATCCCCAAGGAGCTCGACGAAGCCGCGCTGATCGACGGATGCTCGCGGTTCCAGGCGTTCCGGCTGGCGATCATGCCGGTGATGTGGCCGGGCGTGGTGACCGCCGCGCTGTTCGCCTTCCTGCTCTCCTACAACGACTTCCTGATCTCGTCGCAGTTGATGAACGGCGAGATGCAGACGATGACGGCGGCGCTCGGAAATTACATGGGCCAGGCCAAGCACCTCGACAAGCTGATGCTCGGCATTGCCGGCGCGGTCTCCGTGACGATCCCGGTCATCATCCTCATCTACCTGTTCCAGAAGCAGATCGTGGCCGGCATGACGGCGGGGGCGGTGAAGGGATGATCTATCTCGAAACCTTCTTCTCCACCGCCTAGGGCGCGCCTCGCGCGGCCCTGCCGCACGGCGGCCCGGCCGCAGGTCACACCAAACCCGAAATCAGGCTTGCCGGTCCGCCGCCGAGGTGCGGGGAGGGCGGAGCTTTATCCAAAGGCAGAACCATGTCGCGCCAACACAATCTCGAACTCGTCCACAAGATGTACGAGGCCCTGAACAGCCAGGATCTCGAAGCCCATTACAGATACTGGCATGAGGACATGATCTGGCATGGCCCGCCGGGCTTCGGCGACATCCATGGCGTGAAAGGCTTCATCGAGGAGGTGATGAAGCCCTTCTACAAGGCGTTTCCGGACTATCACGCCAGGAACGACATCGAAGTCGCCGACGAGAATTTCGTCTCGGCGACCGGTTTCCTCACCGGTCACCAGCGCGGCGAGTGGCTGGGCTTCGCGCCGACCGGCAAGTTCATGCGCATGCGCTTCTCCGACTTCTGGTCGGTCAAGGACGGCAAGCTGCACGAGAACTGGGTGATGGTCGACCATGTCGACGTGATGAACCAGCTCGGCATCGACCTGATGGCCGGCATCAAGGGCGGACGCTGACGTCGCACGGGCAGGGGCGCCGGCGTCGACGCCCCGCTCGCCCCGTTTTTCACGGGGAGAGCACAAAGATGAGGGGCAGCTCCAGCTCCGGCAGGTTTGCAACGCCCCTCATCCCCTGCCGGACCTTTTCCACGTGGAACGGGAGAAGGAGGACAATCGGGACGGCTTTGCCCCGGTTCAGAAGACAAGTTTGGCTTGCGGGAATGGGAAAAGGATGGTCGCCGCTGTGATCCGCGCCAAGATATGCGACGGTTTGGCCGCCCTGGTGCGCGGCAGGGATGGTTCGGCGACGGTGGCTGCAAGTGACATCCTTGCCCACGACGTGGTCTGGAACGGCTGCCATCCGATCGGCCGTCTCGACGGTGCCGGGACGGTGGTGGAGAAGGTCTTCGGAGCGCTGCGCGAGAGCTTTCCCGACCTCGAACGTCGCGACGACGTGTTCATTGCCGGTTCGTTCGGCGGCAGCCAGTGGCTGAGCGCGACCGGACATTGCTTCGGCAGCTTCGAGCAGGACTGGCTGGGTATTCCGGCGACCGGCCGGTGGACGAGCCTGCGCTATGGCGAGATGTACCGGCTGGAGGGGGATCGCATCGCCGAGGCATTCGTCCTCTACGACCTGATCGACTTCATGCGGCAGGCGGGTGTCCCGCCCTGGCGTGCCGGGCTCGGGGTCGAGGGATTCACCCCCGGCCCGCGCACCCGAGACGGTGTCCGCTTGAAGGCATCCGCGCAGGGCGATACCGGCACGACCTTCGATCTGGTCATGTCGATGCTGCACGCCCTGTTCGCGCCGGACAGGCAGACCATGGGAATGGAGCGCTTCTGGTCGCCGAGGATGATGTGGTACGGCCCGGCGATGATCGGCGCGACGCGCGGCCTCGACGGCTTTTTCCGCGACCACCAGACGCCTTGGATGACAGCCTTTCCGAACTGGAGCGACGCGCTCGATGCCCCGCATTTCGCCGATGGTCCCTATGCGTGCTATGCCGGATGGCCGAGCATCAGGGCGCGGCATGACGGGCCTCTGTACGGGCTTGATCCCACCGGCCGCACGGTCGATATCCGGGTGATGGACTGGTGGAGGCGGGAAGATGGTTTGCTTGCGGAAAACTGGGTCCTGCTCGATTTTCCCGACCTCTTCATGCAGCTTGGCGTAGACCTGTTCGCGCTGATGCGCGAGCGCGCCGCGAACCGTCGGGCGGAGAGGTGATGGCGAAGGACACGGTCACCTCCGAGGATGTGGCGAAGCTGGCGAACGTGTCGCAATCGGCCGTCAGCCGCACCTTCACGCCCGGTGCCAGCGTATCGGAAACCACGCGCGAGCGCGTCCTCGCAGCCGCGAGGGAGCTGGGCTACCGGCCGAACGTGCTGGCGCGCGCCATGATCAGCGGCCGCTCGCAGTTGATCGCGGTGCTCGTCGCCTATCTCGACAACCAGTTCTACCCGATCGTGCTCGAGCAGTTGTCGCGATCGCTTCAGCAGCACGGCTATCAGGTCCTGCTGTTCATGACCGATCCCGGCAACCAGGACCAGATGGTCCAGAAGATGCTGCAGTATCAGGTCGACGGCATCGTCATGGCGTCCGCCACCATGTCGTCGACGCTGGCGCGCGAATGCGCGCAGACGGGCATCCCTGTCGTGCTGTTCAACCGCTACGTGCCGGCCCTGCCGGCGAGCAGCGTGACCTCCGACAATCTGACGGGCGGTCAACTGGTGGCGCGCCTGCTGGTCAAGGCGGGGCATCGGCGGATCGCCTTCATCGCCGGTGCCGAGAATTCCTCGACCAACCGCGACCGCGAGGCCGGCTTCACGGCGGAACTGGCAGCCCTTGGGCAGCGCTTATGGAGACGCGGCATCGGCGGCTACACCTTCGAGGGAGCCGCGCAGGCGGCTCGGGATCTGTTTGCCGGAGATGTCGGTCCCGATGCGGTCTTCGTCGCCAACGACCATATGGCGTTCGCGGCAGCGGATGTGATCCGCGACGAACTCGGCCTGCGCATTCCGCAGGACGTGTCGCTGGTCGGCTATGACGACGTGCCCGAGGCCGGCTGGGGCGGCTACAAGCTGACCACCGTCAAGCAGCCCGGCGAGCAGATGATCGAGGAAACGGTCCGCATCCTGGTCGAGCAGTTGGAGAGCCGGAAGGTGGTGAAGCACGAGGCGATCCTGCCGAGCCACCTCGTCATTCGTTCCAGTGCGCGCCTGCCCGACGCCGAGACGCTGGCGTCGCTCGCCGGCCCCGGGACAGCCGGGACGAGCTGACACGGAACGCCACGTCTCAAAAGCCATGCGGATATTTGCATACGAATGCAGATCCCAAGCGTAAATTTGGATCGGAATCTGCCGCGCCCACGCGCCAAGGAGGGAAAATGACGAACGACTTTCAAGCGAGCAAGAAACTGGTCCGCGACTTCATGCGCGACCTCGACGCGGCTGCCGACGGCGAGATCGAGGCGGCGATCGGCCGCTATGCCGCCCCCGACTTTCTGTGGCGCGGCATGCATCCGTTCTACGAGCAGAGCGGAGCCAAGGCGGCGGCCGACGTGTTCTGGCGGCCGTTCCGGGCGGCGATCGGGCCGATCCAGCGCCGCGAGGACATCTTCCTCGCCGGACGCAACGACGTCGAGACGCGCGGCGGCGAGTGGGTGTGCAGCATGGGCCATCTGATGGGCCTGTTCGACAGGCCGTGGCTGGGCATCCCGCCGAGCGGCAAGATGCTGTTCCTGCGCTATTGCGAGTTTCATGCCGTCGAGGACGGCAAGATCCGCGAGACGGCGCTGTTCATCGACCTGCTCGGCGTCCTGCAGCAGGTCGGCCTGCATCCGCTGGCGCCGCAATCCGGCGCCTCGATCCTGACGCCGGGGCCGCGCACGCATGACGGCCTGCTCTACGACGCCTGCGATCCGGCGGAAGGGCGGAAGACGCTCGATCTCGTCAACCGCATGGCGCGCGAACTGACGACCTCCGACATGGGCTCGCCGCAGGACGAACTGCTCGGCACATGGCACAAGGACATGATCTGGTTCGGCCCGGCCGGGATCGGCGCGACCTACACGACGGATCGCTACCAGATCCAGCATCAGGGCCCGTTCTCCGAGCATCTGGAGGACATCGTCTTCCACGGCCATGTCGCGCGCATCGCCGAGGGAGACTATGCGGCCTGGTTCGGCTGGCCCAACCTGACAATGAAATCGTCCGGCGGCTTCATGGGGCTGCCGGCCTCCGACCGCACCGGCCAGATGCGGGTCGTCGACGTCTATCGGCGCGATGGAGAGAAGCTCAGCGAGAACTGGATCTTCATCGACATCCCGCACTTCCTGTCCTGCCTCGGCCTCGACGTGCTCGACCGCGTCCGCCGGTTTCCCAGGAGCTGAGCAGCGGTCGGCGCGAAAAAGAGTCGTGCCGATATTGCATACGTATTCAAAACCTGCCACTGTATGCGGGTCGAGCTGGGGCGCGGGCGGGACCGCCGCGGCCCCAGCCGGCCCAGCGCCTTCCCAAGGACGAAGGATCAGTCGATGGCCTCGGTCACCCTCAGGAACGTATCCAAGCGCTGGGGCAATTTCGCCGGCGTGGACGCGATCGATCTGGAGATCGCCGACCACGAGTTCGTGGTGTTTCTCGGCCCGTCCGGCTGCGGCAAGACGACGACGATGCGCATGATCGCCGGCCTGGAGGATCCGACCGGCGGCCAGATC
Organism: Rhizobiaceae bacterium; assembly: GCA_019635715.1. GTDB lineage: Bacteria > Pseudomonadota > Alphaproteobacteria > Rhizobiales > Rhizobiaceae > Kumtagia. The sequence continues at coordinate 34,576 of JAHBYY010000017.1, forward strand.
CTGATCGGCGACCGCGTCGTCAACGATCTGGAGCCGAAGGACCGGGACGTCGCCATGGTGTTCCAGAGCTACGGCCTCTATCCCAATCTGACCGTCTACGAGAACATCCGCTTCCCGCTCAAGGTGCGCAAGGTCGATGCCTCGACCCACGACGCCCGCGTGCGACGGGCCGCCGACATGGTGGAGCTCGGCCCTCTTCTGGAGCGCCGGCCGCGCGAGCTTTCGGGCGGCCAGCGCCAGCGCGTCGCGCTCGCCCGCGCCATCGTGCGCCAGCCGACCGTGTTCCTGATGGACGAGCCGCTGTCCAACCTCGACGCCAAGCTGCGCGTCTCGACCCGCGCGCAGATCAAGAACCTCCAGCACGAGCTGAAGGTCACGACGATCTATGTGACGCACGACCAAATCGAGGCGATGACGCTCGCCGACCGGGTCGTGGTGATGAACAAGGGCAGCTTTCAGCAGGTCGGCACGCCGACCGAGATCTACGACCGTCCGGCCAACACCTTCGTCGCCGGGTTCATCGGCTCGCCGGCGATGAACCTGGTCGACGGCGAGCTGAAGGACGGCGTGTTCAGCGCCGAGCACATCCGCATCTCCGGGCTCGATGCGGCGCGCAACGGCCCGGTGACGCTCGGCTTCCGCGCCGAGGATGCCAGCGTGGCGCCCGCCGGCGGCGAGGTCTCGGCGCCGATCTACAGCGTCGAGCTGCTGGGCGAGGCGACGATGGTGACGGTGCGCGCCGGTGCCGCGCTGCTCGCGGTGAAGGCCGCCAAGGACTACCGCGCCGAGATCGGCGACCCGGTCGGCTTCGATATCCGCCCGGAGATCTGCCACCTTTTCGACCGCACGACCGGCGCCCGCATCTGAGCGCCGCGGTCCGTCAGGGACGGTCCAATGGACGAAGAGGGGTCGATCGCAATGAGGAACAAGCGGGGAGTGACACTATGATCCGGCATCTGAAGACAGCCAGGAGCGAGGCGGCGCGCGCCGAGGACGATGCCAAGGTCCGCGCCACGGTCGAAGGCATCCTGAAGGACATCGAGACGCGCGGCGACGCGGCGGTCCGCGATCTCTCGGCCAAGTTCGACAAATACGAGCCGGCCGCGTTCCGCCTCACCGAACAGGAGATCGAGCAGGCCGTCGCCAAGGTCGGCAAGCGCGACCTCGAGGACATCAAGTTCGCGCAGGCGCAGGTCCGCGGCTTCGCCGAAGTCCAGAAGGCCTCGATGCGGGACATCGAGGTCGAGACACTGCCTGGCGTCATCCTCGGCCACCGCAACATTCCGGTGAATTCGGTCGGCTGCTACGTGCCGGGCGGCAAATATCCGATGGTCGCCTCGGCGCATATGAGCGTGGTCACCGCCAAGGTCGCCGGCGTGAAACGCATCATCGCCTCGGCGCCGCCGCAGGGCGGGGCGCCGCACCCGGCGATCGTCGCGGCCATGCATCTCGGCGGTGCCGACGAGATCTACTGTCTCGGCGGCATCCAGGCGGTGGGCGCCATGGCGCTCGGCACCGAGACGATCGCGCCGGTCGACATGCTGGTCGGCCCGGGCAACGCCTTCGTCGCCGAGGCGAAGCGCCAGCTCTTCGGCCGCGTCGGCATCGACCTGTTCGCCGGACCGACCGAGACGATGGTGATCGCCGACGAGACGGCGGCCGATGCGGAACTCTGCGCCACCGACCTGCTCGGCCAGGCCGAACACGGCATCAACTCGCCTGCCGTGCTGCTGACCAATTCGGAGAGGCTGGCCCGCGACACGATGGCCGAGATCGAGCGGCTGCTGAAGATCCTGCCGACCGGCGCCACCGCCGCCAAATCCTGGGAGGACTATGGCGAGGTGATCGTCTGCGACAGCTATGAGGAGATGCTCAGCCAGGCCGATTTCATCGCCTCCGAGCATGTCCAGGTGATGACCGATCGGGACGACTGGTTCCTTGAGAACATGACCAGTTACGGGGCGCTGTTCCTCGGGGCGCGCACCAACGTCGCCTATGGCGACAAGGTGATCGGCACCAATCACACGCTGCCGACCAGGAAGGCCGGGCGCTATACGGGCGGGCTGTGGGTCGGCAAGTTCCTGAAGACGCACAGCTACCAGAAGGTGCTGACCGACGAGGCGTCGGCGCTGATCGGCGAATATTGCTCGCGGCTGTGCATGCTGGAGGGGTTTGCCGGCCATGCCGAGCAGGCCAATGTCCGCGTGCGCCGCTATGGCGGGCGCAACGTGCCCTATGCCGAGGCGGCCGAGTGATGAAGCTGCCGCGCACGCCGTCCTTCCGGCTTGACGGCCGCCGCGCCCTGGTGACCGGCGCGTCGCGCGGCATCGGCCTCGGCTGCGCCGTGGCGCTCGCCGAGGCGGGCGCGCATGTCGTGTGCGCGGCGCGCGGCCGGCAGGCACTCGACGAGACGGTCGCAGCGATCGGTGAAGCAGGGTTTTCGGCGGAAGCGCTGGCTGTCGACCTCGACGATCCGCAGGCGAGCGCCGAGGCGATCGGCCGGGCCGGGCCGTTCGACGTCTTCGTCAGCAATGCCGGCATCGCCCGCCATGCCTCGCTGGTCGACACCACGCTCGACGCGTTCGACGCGGTCACCGCCACCAACTGGCGCGGCGCCTATTTCGCCACGCAGGCGGTGGCGCGGGGCATGGTCGCAGCCGGCCGGGGCGGCTCGATCATCAGCATTTCCTCGCAGATGGGCCATGTCGGCGGCTTCGACCGCACCGTCTACGGCGCGCTGAAACATGCGCTGGAAGGTTTTACGAAATCGGCGGCAATCGAACTGGCGCCGCACCAGATCCGCGTCAACACGATCGGGCCGACCTTCGTGAAGACGCCGCTCGCCGAACAGACCTTCGCAAATCCGGAGCGCGCCGCCTGGATCAAGTCGAAGATCAAGCTCGGCCGCCTGGCGGAGATCGAGGACATCATGGGTGCCGTGGTGTTCCTGGCGTGCGACGCCTCGGCGATGGTCACCGGCACGTCCATCGTCATCGACGGCGGCTGGACAGCAGGTTGAGGCAGGCGGCGATGGACGCGATTGCCTTGGACGAAACCGCGATCTGCGGGCAGATCCTTCTCAAGACGGGATGACGACCATGACACCGGAGGAAATGGAAACGCGCATCGTGCGCTACGGCGACCTCGTGCCGTGCAAGACCGCCTTCATCGATGCCCATACGCCGGGCTCCGACCAGAAGGAGAATTTCACGATCATCGGCGGCGGCGTCTCGGAAAGCCCGGACCAGCACGTCCATATCCGCGACACGCCCGGCTTCAACATCGGCGCAGCCGGCCAGCCGCCGAAATGCCGCAACTCGCTGCATTCGCATCGCACGGCGGAAGTGTTCTTCGTGCTGAAGGGCCGCTGGCGCTTCTTCTGGGGCCGCTGGGGCAAGGCCGGCGAGGTCGTGCTCGAGGAAGGCGACATCATCAACATCCCGACGGGCATCTTCCGCGGCTTCGAGAACATCGGCACCGACTACGGGATGATCATGGCGATCCTCGGCGGCGACGATGCCGGCGGCGGCGTGATCTGGGCGCCGCAGGTGATCGAGGACGCCAGGGAGCACGGACTGGTTCTGGGCAGGAACGGCAAGCTCTACGACACAAAGAAGGGCCAGAAGCTCCCCGACGGCGTCCCCCCGATGCCGCTGCTCACCGACGAGGAACTGAAGGCGTTCCCGGAGCCGACCACGGCCGACGTCGTGCCCTTCTACGTCGCCCGCTACTGGGACCTGATGGCGCTTTCCGACCGGCAGCCGGCCAAGGTGATCGGCGAGAACGCCAGGCTGCGCGACAAGCCGGGCTTCGAGGTGGAGCTGCTGTCGCGCAAATCGATCTCCGCAGAGCCCTATGCCAACGAACGGCACGAAGTCCTGATGCCGATGCGCGGCTACTGGCGCTTCGACTGGGACGGCGGCTCCAAGACGCTGAACCCGGGCGACACCTGCGCCGTGCCTCCCGGCCTGAAGCATTCGCTGACGCCGTCGATGACCGGCGAGGCGAGCCTCTACCGGGTGACCACCACCGGCGACAGAGCCGGCCCGACCTGGCGGCAGTAGTCTGTGGCGAAACGGCGATCAGGCTTCGATCGGCGGCAGATCGGCGAAGAACTCGTCGATCTGCACGTCGATGCCCGGCGGATCGAGCGAGAGAACTCCACCGCCCAGAATTTGGCAGGCAATCTCCTGCCCGTTTCGCCGATAGTGGATCGTGGTTCGTTTGTCGGTGTCGATGATCAGATAGTGCTGGATCGAAGGCACCTCGAAATACCGCCCCAGCTTGCGGATGAGATCGGCCGCCCGAGAGGACGGCGACAGCACTTCAACGACCACGACAGGATGGTCGACCAGCAGCGCATTGAAATCGACCGGACCACAATGGATCGTGCAGTCTGGCTCGAATGCCGTGAGGCGGTCGACTTTGATGGTCACGCCATCGCCAAACGCGGTGCATCCGGTCTGTTCGGTTTTCAGAGCGCTTCGAAACGCAAGGAAAACGCCCAACTTCACGGCGACGTGCGCAAGCCGTTCGGGCCGCATCGTGATGACTTCGCCATCGTGCAGTTCGTAACGCCCCTCGCGCCCCTGCGACCACGCGAGGAATTCGTCGACGGTCATGCGCGGCAGGGGCTTTGCCGTATCGGACATCGCAGGCGTTTCGTTTGCGCAGCATCCTACGAAGAAACAGGCTGAACAGCCAGAGGAGGACCCGTTGACCCTGCTTGCCACCCATGTCGGATCATTGCCGCGCAGCCAGGCCATCGTCGATTTCCTGTTCGCCCGCGAGCGCGGCGAGCCCTATGACGCGGCGGCGTTCGATGCCTGCATGGCGTCGGCGGTCGGCGAGGTGGTGCGCCGGCAGGTGGAGGCCGGCATCGACATCGTCAGCGACGGCGAGACGTCGAAGATCTCCTACGCGACCTATGTGAAGGACCGCTACACCGGCTTCGCCGGCGACAGCCCGCGCAACGCGCCGGGCGACCTGAAGCTGTTCCCGACCTTCCTGGAGCGGCTGGCGAAATCCGGCGGTACGCCGACCTATGCCCGCCCGATGTGCGTCGGCGATGTCCGCTCCAGGGGACAGGACGAGCTCGGCAAGGACATCGCCAATCTCAAGGCGGCGATGGCGGCCCACGGCGCATCGCGCGGCTTCATGAACGCCGCGTCGCCGGGCGTCATCTCGCTGTTTCTGCAGAACGCCCACTATGCGTCGCGCGATGCCTACCTGGCGGCGCTCGCCGACGCCATGCGCGAGGAATACCGGACGATCGTCGCGGCCGGGCTCGACCTTCAGCTCGACTGCCCGGACCTGGCGCTGTCGCGCCACATGCTGTTCCAGGATCTTTCGGACGAGGAGTTCGTCAAGGTCGCCGCGAGCCATGTCGAAGCCTTGAACCACGCGATCGCCGGCCTGCCGGCGGAGCGTATCCGTGTCCACATCTGCTGGGGCAATTATGAAGGGCCGCATGTCTGCGACATCGACATGGCCAAGGTGTTTTCGGTTCTGATGGGCGTCAAGGCGAGCTCGATCCTGTTCGAGACCTCGAACCCGCGCCACGGCCACGAATGGACGGTCTTCCGCGACCGGGCGGGCGAGATTCCGGACGACAAGATCCTCGTCCCGGGCGTCGTCGATACGACGACGAACTTCGTCGAGCACCCTGAGCTCGTCTGCCAACGCCTGCAGCGCTTCGTCGACATCGTCGGCGCGGATCGCGTCGTCGCCGGATCGGACTGCGGCTTCGGCACCTTCGCCGGCTTCGGCGCCGTCGATCCGGAGATCGCCTGGGCCAAGCTCGCGACGCTGAAGGAAGGCGCGCGCCGCGCCGGATGATCCCGCTCGTCCTCATCCCCGGCATGATGTGCGACTGGCGGCTGTTTTCGCCGCAGCTCGCCGCGCTGGGGCGTCGGCCGGTGCTGCTGGCCGCGGCGACCGAGGGCGACACGATGCAGGACCTCGCGGCGCGGATTCTGGCGGTCGCGCCGCCGCGCTTCGCCGTCGCCGGGCTCAGCATGGGCGGCATCGTCGCGATGGAGATGCTGGCGCAGGCGCCGGAGCGCATCGACCGGCTGGCGCTGCTCGACACCAATCCGCGCGCCGAGGCGCCGGAGGTCCGTGCGCGCAGGCTGCCGCAGATCGACAAGGCGCGGCGCGGCGGATTGCGCGCGGTGATGCGCGACGAGATGAAGCCGAACTACCTTGCGGACGGTCCGGACCGCGACCGCATCCTCGACCTCTGCATGGAGATGGCGATGGCACTCGGCGCGGAAGTCTTCGTCAACCAGTCGCGCGCGCTGGCCGGACGTGCCGACCGGCAGGAGGCGCTGCGGGCGTTCGGCGGTCCGGCGCTCGTTCTGATGGGCGCCGAGGACCGGCTCTGCCCGCGCGACCGGCATGAGCTGATGCACGGCCTGATGCCGAAATCGCGCCTCGTCGTCGTCGAGGGCGCGGGACATCTGCCGAGCCTCGAGCAGCCGGCCGCCGTCACCGAGGCGATGCTGCGCTGGCTGGACGCCTGACGGGCCCGGCCCGGAGGCTGCGTGCCGACGAGGGACGCGGAGCCGCGGCACGATCCCCACCTCGCCCTGCCTGTCGGCCGGGCCGCAACGGTCTTGCCAAGTCCGTCAGAGGATGCGCTTCCCGAAAGCCGACATGACGAAGCTCAAGGCTTCCGTCGAGACGCGCTCGTCGAGCGCCGGCGTCAGGCCCGAGACGTCCATCGAGATCATGCCGCCGTTCAGCGCGATGGCCTCCATCGCCAGATGCGTCTCGCGCACGGTGATGCCGCCAGACCCGTCCGCCCATCCCCGAATCTCCGTCACGCTCGGCGAATAGCTGACATGGAAGCCCAGCGTTCCGGTGGTGGCGATCTGCAGCGCCTGGCGCATCACGTCGCGCATGCCGAGCGCATCGATGTCGGCCATGGTGAAGACGGTGACGCGCGACTGCTTGAGAATCGCCGCCTCGGCGGGGCTCGCCTCGCGCAGGCCGACGAGAACCACGTTCTCCGGCGAGAGCTGCGGCTGCAACGGCCCTGGCCCGTCGACAAGGCCGAGCGCCTGGGCAAGCACCGACAGCTCTGCCGCCTCCGCCTCGCCGGTTGCCGCCATCGCCGCCCGCGAATCGAACCAGATCAGGCCGAGCGAGTGGGTGGCGCCGACCGCCGCCGCCAGCCCGGAGAGGGCGCTGCGGCGGTCCCTGCCGGCGGTCAGCCGCAGCAGGCCGGCGGGCAGCCGGTCGGTATCTCCCGGCTCGACCACGTCGTAGCCCATCGCCTCCAGGCGTTCGCCGGTGCCACGCCGGGCGAGCACGCCGCCGGCCTTGGCATCCGCGACGATCTGCACCATCTTGCGGCGCGGCGCGGCCGCGTCGACATCGTGTAGCGGGGTCTTCTCGATGTATTCGGAGGTCATCGCGGCCAGCATAGCGCCGTAGCTCATGCGGAACGAGATGCGGTCGCCGACTGAAACGGGCGGTTCGGCGTCGCTGACGTCCATCAGCAGGTGATCGCTCGACCCGCCGAGCACGCGCACGCCCTTGACCAGCGGCACCAGCCCCTCGATCAGCACGTCCTCGCGCCCGATGTTGGCGATGGCGCGCAGGCGGTCGCCCTCGTCGACGAAGACCGGCTGGTTGCCGAACGCGTCGTAGCCGGAGCGCCCGATCGGCCGCGACGGCTTGAGCTTCACCTCGATGACGTCGCAGGTCAGCTTGCAGGCGTCGCGTTCGATCTTGTCCCAGGGCAGCTCGCGGAAGGTTTCGAGACCGCCCTGCAGGATCGCTTCGCCGACCCGCAGATTGTTGATGCCGGCGGGCAGGACGCCGTCGAGCAGCAGCGGCAGCGACGACGACGCGCCGCCGGAAACGTAGTCGAGCTGCCGGCCGGTCAGCCGCTCGACCTTGTAGGCGTGGGCGACGAGCTGGCCGAGATTTTCCTCCGTCGGCATGATCGCGCCGAAACATCCGAGATTCGTGCCCACCCCGGCGATGCGCACGCCCTTCATCGCGAGGATCTGCTCGACGGTGGGCAGCAGATCCTTCGGCCAGACGCCTTCCCTCAGGTCGCCGAGATCGATCATCAGGATGATGTCGTGGACCTTGCCCATGCGTTCGGCGATGCGCGACAGCTCCCGGATGATCGCCGGCTCCGACTGCATCGAGACGTCGACCGTGCGCACCACCTCCTCGACCCGGGTGATCGGCGGGCTGCGCAGCAGCATCACCGGCGCGGAGATGCCGCTTTCGCGCAGGCGCCGGATGTTCTCGAAACGCGATTCCGCCAGCCCGGCGACGCCGCCGCGCAGCATGGCGCGCGCCACCTGGGGCATGCCGCAGGTGCCCTTGGTCACGCCGAAGACCTTGATCCCGCCGGCCGCGCAGGCGGAAACCACGGCGCGGGCGTTGCGCTCGATACGGCCGAGATCGATGGTGACTTGAGGTCCGGACATCACTGGAACTCGTAGGTGAGGCCTTTCGGGTCGATCTCGGGCCTGCGCTGCGCGACGAGATCGGCCAGCAGCTTGCCGGAGCCTGCGGCCATGGTCCAGCCGACGTGGCCGTGGCCGGTGTCGAGATAGAGGTTCTTGTAGCGCGCCCGCCCGATGACCGGCACCGAGTTCGGCATCATCGGCCTGAGGCCGGCCCAGAACTCGGCCTTGCGCTCGTCGAAGGCCCCGGGAAAAAGTTCCCTGCCGGTCCGCAGCAACTTTGCGAAATCCTCGGGCCGGTGGCTCCTGTCGAACCCGGCAAACTCCGCCGTGGCGGCGAGCCGGATGCGGCCGCCCAGCCGCGAATAGGCCATCAACTGATCCTCGTCCGCGCCGCCCATGGTCGGCGCATGCGTCTCGTCCTCGATCGGCATCGTCACCGTGTAGCCCTTGACCGGATAGACCGGGAGGTCGATGCGGTATCTGCGCCCGAGCAGGCCGCTCTCGGGTCCCATGGCGATCACCACCGCGTCGCCCGCCACCGGCCCCGCCGAAGTCCTCACGGCGCGCACCACCTCGCCGTCGATGTCGAGGCCCTGCACGTCGGTGCCGAACATGAAGCGGACGCCGAGCCGCGCGCTGCAATAGGCCGAGAGCTGCTCGACGAAGCGGCGCGAATCGCCGGTCTGGTCGAGCGGCGAATAGACGCCGCCGGCGATCCTGTGCCTTGCGCCGGCGAGACCCGGCTCCAGTTCGACCAGCCGGTCGGGGTCGACGATCTCGATCGGCAGGCCGCGCTCGGCGAGATAGCGGTAGGTTTCGGCGCCGTGGGCGAGGCTTTCCTTGGAGCGGAAGAAGTAGAGGATGCCCTTCCTGCGCTCGTCATAACCGATGGCGGTCTCCTCGGTCAGCGCGTTGATGCAGTCGCGCGAATAGAGCGCCAGCCTCAGCTTGACGTCGGTGTTGGCGCGGCAGCGCGCCGCCGTGCATTGGGCGAGGAAGCGCAGGCTCCACAGCAGGAAATAGGGGTCGGGGCGCAGCCGGACCTTGATCCCGAGATCCTTGTCGTAGAGGGCGCGCAGGAAGGTTTTGAGCGCCGCGGGCGATGCCCAGGCGGTCGCGTCGCCCGGCGACACCAGGCCGGCATTCGAATAGCTGGTGCCGCGCGCCGCCGCTTCATGGCGCTCGACAACGGTCACTTCGTGGCCGTCCCTGGCGAGGTAGTAGGCGGCGGCCGTCCCGACGACGCCGGCGCCGAGCACCAGGATCTTCATGCCGCCATGCCCTCCTCGAAGCTCGGCCTGCGCGGACCTTCCGCGAGAGCGGCGCGCAACCGCGGCCCGCGCCAGGGCTCGCCGATGAGGCGTTCGCCCATCATGGCGACCGCACCAGTTGCAGTGCGAGAGGCGATCCCTCGCGGATCTCGATCAGCGTCGGGACGCTCCGCCGCGCCGACTCCGCCAGGGCGTCGCGCAGCGCCGCGATATCCTGCGGCCGCGACGCCTCGCAGCCGAGCCCCCTGGCCACCGCGACGAAGTCCGGCGTGAAGATGTCGACGCCGATCTGCGGAATGCCGCGCTCGGCCATGAACGCCTTGATCTCGCCGTAGCTGGCATTGTTCCAGACGATCACCGCCGCGCCGATCCCCGCCTCGACCGCCGCCGCCATCTCGGGAAGGGAAAACTGGATGCCGCCGTCGCCCATCAGCGCGACGACCGGGCGATGCGGTGCACCGAGCCTGGCGCCGAACGCCGCCGGCATCCCGTAGCCGAGCGTGCCGTAGCCGGTCGAGGAATTGAAGTAGGAGCGCGGCCGCGCCGCCTGGTAGAACTGGTTGGCGCAGTAGACGGGCTCGGTCTGGTCGCCGGCGACGATGGCGCCGGGCAGGACCTCGTCGACGATCTCCATGAGGCGCCGGTGCGTCGCGCAGGCCGGCCACAGACCCTGATCGACCGCGGTGCGGATCGCCGCGGCGCGCGCCGCGCCGCCGCTGGCGGCCTTGCCGGGCGGCAGCGCGGAAAGCAGCGCGGCAGCCGCGAGCTTCGCGTCGGCGACGATCGGCAGCGCCGCGGGAAACTGCGTCACCAATTGGAGCGGATCGATGTCGATATGGATCAGCCTGCCGCCGAAGCTGACCGGATGCGGCTCCGGATACATTTCCGTCTCGCCGAACTCGGTGCCGATGGCGAGAACCACGTCGGCGGCGGCGAGCTCGGCGCGCAGCGGCGCCATGCCGAGATTGCCGGACAGCCGCAGCGGATGATCCGGCGGGACGATGCCCTTGCCGTTGATCGTCATGAACACCGGTGCGTCGAGGCGCTCGGCCAGCCCGCGGATCTCGCCGGCCGCATCCTGGGCGCCGCCGCCGGCAATGATCAGCGGGCGCCGTGTCGTCGCCAGCATGGCGGCGGCCTCGGCGATCCTGGACGGATCGGGCGCCGCCCGTCCCGGCAGGGTCCAGGCGGCGGGAGCGCTGTCGTCCACTTCCGCGACGATCACGTCGAGCGGGATCTCGATGTGGACGGGCCGGGGCCGCGACGACGAAAACACCGCGAAGGCGCAGGCCAGGATCTCCGGAAGCTGCGACGGCGCCAGGATGGTGTGGCTGAACGCCGTGACGCCAGACACCAGTCCCTGCTGCGACGGCAGTTCGTGCAGCCGGCCGTGGCGCATCCCCAACTGCTCGCGCGCATTGACGCTGGAGATCACCAGCATCGGCACCGAGTCGGCATAGGCCTGTCCCATCGCGGTGGCGATGTTGGTCATGCCGGGGCCGGTGATGATGAAGCACACGCCGGGCTTTCCCGTGACGCGCGCATAGCCGTCGGCCATGAAGCCGGCGCCCTGCTCGTGGCGCGGCGTGATGTGCCTGATCCTGGTCGACGGCAGGCCGCGGTAGAGTTCCACCGTATGGACGCCGGGGATGCCGAAGATCAGCTCGACGCCGTAGGCCTCGAGCAGCTTGACCAGATGTTCGCCGCAGGTCGCCATGAAACCTTCCTCACTTCCTGAATTTTACCCCACCCCTAATCCCTCCCCACAAGGGGAGGGCAATCGCATATGAATACCGCCTTCCCCCTCTCCGGCCCTACGGGCCACCTCTCCCCCCTCCGGAGGGAGAGGAAAGGAGCCCGGCATCGCGGCCGGCGTTTCCTCGCCCCCACAACGTGGGGGAGAGGTGCCGAGCGAAGCGAGGCGGTGAGGGGGTCGACCAACCTGCTTTGTCCATATGCGATTGCCCTGCCCCTTGTGGGGGGTTGGGGGATATGAAATCGCGCCTACATCACCGCCGCTGCACCCCCGGCAGCACGCAGAGCATCTCGAACAGCAGGTAGGCGGCGGTGAGCGCGGTATTGCCGCTTGTATCGTAGGGCGGGGAGACTTCGACCAGGTCGCAGCCGACGAGGTTCAGCCCGAAGCAGCCGCGAATGATCTCCAGCGCCTGGATCGTCGTCAGCCCGCCGATCTCCGGCGTGCCGGTGCCGGGGGCGAAGCCCGGGTCGAGGCTGTCGATGTCGTAGGACAGATAGACGGGCCCGTCGCCCATCTGGGCGCGCACCTCCTGCATCAGCGGCGTCAGCGACTTCCACCAGCATTCCTCGGCCTGGACGACGCGGAAACCCTGGCTGCGCGGCCAGTCGAAATCGTCCGCCGCATAGCCGGAGCCGCGCAGGCCGATCTGGATGCAGCGCTTGGTGTCGAGCACGCCAGCCTCGACGGCGCGGCGGAACGGCGTGCCGTGGGCGATCGGCTCGCCGAACATGTGGTCGTTGATGTCGGCATGCGCGTCGACGTGGATCAACCCGACCGGCCCGTGCTTGTTGGCCATGGCGCGCAGGATCGGATAGGCGATGGTGTGGTCGCCGCCAAGCGTCAGCGGAATGCAGTTTTCCGCGAGGATGCGGTCATAGGCCTCGGTGATGATGTCCATGCAGCGCGGCAGGTTGAACGTGTCGATCGCCACGTCGCCGATGTCGGCCACCTGCAGGCTGTCGAAGGGAGCGGCGCGCGAGGCCATGTTGTACGGTCTGACGAAGCTCGACTCGGCGCGGATCTGGCGCGGCCCGAAGCGGGTGCCGGGCCGGTTCGAGGTGCCGATGTCCATCGGCACGCCGACGAAGCAGGCGTCGAGCCCCTGCGCCGTCGGCTGGGCCGGCAGGCGCATGAAGGTGGCCGGCGCGCCGAAGCGCGGCATCTCGTTGCCGCCGAGCGGCTGGTTGAACGTCTTGTCGGTCATGTCCGGGATTCCATCGTTGCGGCGACCGCGCCGTAGAGTTCCGGCCGCCTGTCGGTCAGGTAGGGGTTGAGCTGGCGCGAGCCCAGCAGGGCCGCCTTGTCGAGGTCGGCGACGATCAGCTCCTCGCCGCGACCGGCGCGGGCGATGTCGGTGCCGTCGGGCCCGATCACGCAGGAGAGGCCGCAATAGTCGAAATCGGCCTCCGCGCCGCAGCGATTGGCATAGGCGACGAACACCTGGTTCTCGAAGGCGCGCACCGGCACGACGGCCCGGGCGACAATGTCGAACGGCCGCATCAGCGCCGTCGGCACGACCATCAGATCGGCGCCATCGAGCGCCAGCCGCCTGGCGTTTTCCGGAAACTCGACATCGTAGCAGATCAGCAGGCCCAGCCTGAAGCCGCCGATCTCGAAGATCTCCGGGGCGGCCTGACCGGGCGAGAACTGGGCGCGGTCGACCGCGCCGAAGAGGTGGGTCTTGCGGTAGGTCGCCAGGATCGCGCCGTCCGCGCCGATGGCGATCGCGCTGTTGTAGACCGCTTCGCCGTCCTGCTCCGGAAATCCGAAGACCAGCGCGATGCCGGCGCCGCGGGCGATCTGCCGGGCCGCGCCGATCGACGGCCCGTCGACCGGCTCGGCCAGCCGCCGCACGTGCTCCGCTCCGAGCGCGTATCCGGTCAGGAACATCTCGGGCGCCGCCATCAGATCGGCGCCGCGCCGGCGCGCCTCGTCCGCGGCGTGGGCGAGGCGTCCTAGATTGCCCTGCGGCGTATCGGCCTTCTCCGGCCCCTGGAAACAAGCGATGCGCATGAAAACCCGGCTATCGAACGGTGGAGACGAGAGTCCGGACCCGCCCTGCAGATTGCGGGCCCGACGGTTTCGCTGTGTCGGCTCAGCCCTCGGAAGCCATGGCGCCCAGCAGCTTGCGGATGTCGCCGAACCTGGCGATCAGGCCGAAGACCAGTGCCGCGACCGCCACGAAGAAGATCGACACCGCCGCCATGGTCGGCGTGTAGCCGTAGCGCAGCGCGTTGAAGATCTTGATCGGCAGCGTCTCGATGGTGAAGCCGACGGTCATGTAGGCGACGATGTATTCGTTGAGCGACAGCACGAAGGCGAAGGCGTAGCCCGAGACCAGATAGGGCAGGATCAGCGGGAACACGACGGTCCTGAGCACCGTGCGGTCGTCGGCCCCCATGGTCGCGGCCGCTTCGACCAGCGAGCGGTCGATCGACGCGAACCCGAGGGACAGGGTGACCAGCGGCAGCGTCACGAAGAAGATGCCGTGGCTGATCGCCGCCGTCCAGGGCTGGCCGTAGAGGCCGCTGGTCGCCCAGAAAGTCAGCATGCCGAGCGCCGTGATGACCGGCGGCAGGATGAACGGCGCCACTCCGAGAAGCTGGAAGACGTTGGCCCAGGGCGCGATGCGGCGCCACAGGAACCAGGCGAGCGGCAGAGCGACGGCGACGGCGATGGCCGCCGCGCTCAAGGCGAGCAGGATCGACGCGATCAGCGCCCGCCGCCATTCGGGATCGGCGAAGATCTGCTGGTACCAGGACATCGAGAAACCGACCGGCGGGAAGGTCAGGTCCTGCTTCTCGTTCACCGACACGCCGGCGACCACGATCAGCGGCAGGGCGAGGAACAGGCCGACGGCGAAGAAATACAGCCTGCGCAGGAATGTCTGCCTCACAGCGCGTTCTCCTTCCTGCCGGCGAACAGCGTCAGGCCGACCAGGGCCAGCGAGATGAGCACGAGGAACACCGCCATCGCCGCGGCGAAGGGCATGTTCGACTGGTAGATCGCCTGGTCGGTGATGAGCACCGAGAGCGTCCAGTGCTGCGGCCGTCCGAGGATCTGCGGCAGCAAATAGGAGCCCAGCGCGAAGACGAAGACCATGATGACGGTGGCGACAACGGTGTTGCGCAGTGCCGGGACCACGACGTTGAAGAAGGCGCGGACCGGCGAGGAACCGAGCGTGCGCGCCGCTTCGAGCAGCGTCGGGTCGAGCCGCACCAGGGCAGGGTAGAGCACCAGTACGGTGTAGGGCAGGGCCTGGTAGACCATTCCGGTCAGCACCGCGCCGAAGGAGGGCAGCAGCGCCACCGGCTCGTTCATCAGGCCGAGCCAGACGAACAGGTTGGTGATGCCGGCGGTGCGCGAAAACAGCGTCGACCAGGCGAAGCCGATGATGACTTCCGAGAGCGACAGCACCGACAGGAGGACCACCAGCCAGACCGTCTGCACCTTCCTGGACTGTTTGGTCAGCAGGTAGGTGAAGGGAAAGGCGATGGCGACGCAGCAGATCGCCACCAGCACGGAGAGCATCAGGGAAAAGCCGAGGACGCGGCCGAAGAACAGGGATATGAACCGGCCGTAATTGTCGAGCGTGAAGGCGACCGTGTAGAAGCCGGCCGGATCGCGCTGGAAGAAGCTGACGGCGATCATCGTCGAGAAGGGCACGACGAAGAAGACGATCAGCATCAGCCCGGGGAAGACGAGCGGGGCGTAGTCGGCGAGCGACTTCGGCGCCTCGCGTCTCATGACTTCACCACGACGCAGCTTTCGGCCGGCAGGACGACGCCGACCCTGTCGCCGGCTTTGGCGTCGACACGCTCGCGCGGGGTGGTCACCGCGACGATCGTCGGACCGCCGACGTCGACATAGGTTTCGATCGTCGCGCCGAGATCGCGCACGAAGGTCACGGTGCCGTCGAGCGTGCCGGCGCCCGCCGCGGCGATGCGGACGTCCTCGGGGCGGATCGAGATGGACGCCTTGGCCGCGCCGTTCGGCGGTGCGAGCCCCGGGATCGCGGCGCCCTGAACCATGGCGCGCCCGGCCGAGTCGGTGGCGATCTCCAGCAGGTTGGTCGAGCCGATGAAATCGGCGACGAAGGCATCCGCCGGCTTGCGGTAGATCTCGATCGGCGACGCGGCCTGGCGGATGCGCCCCTGGCCCATGACGACGACAAGATCGGCCATGGTCATGGCTTCGCGCTGGTCGTGGGTGACGACGATGGTGGTGATGCCGAGCCGCTGCTGCAATTGCCTGAGCTCAACCTGCATGGATTCGCGCAGCTTGGCGTCGAGCGCCGACATCGGCTCGTCGAGCAGGAACAGCCGCGGCGACAGCGCCAGCGCGCGCGCGATCGCCACGCGCTGGCGCTGGCCGCCGGAGAGTTTTGCGACCGGCCGGTCGGCGAAGCCGGGCAGATGGACGAGCTTCAGGAGTTCGTCGGCGCGCCTGCGTTGCTCTTCGCGAGGGGTGCCGCGGATGCGCAGCGCATAGGAGACGTTGTCGCCGACGCTGAGATGCGGGAACAGGGCAAGCGACTGGAACACCATGCCGAAATTTCGCTGGTGCGTCGGGACGCCGGTGATGTCCTGCCCGTCGATGACGATCGATCCGGACGTCGGCTCCTCGAGCCCTGCGATCATCCTGAGCAGGGTCGTCTTGCCGCACCCCGACGGACCGAGAAGGCACACGAAGGTGCCGTGCGGCACGGAAAGATCGAGGCTGTCGACGGCCTTGAAGTCGCCGAACTGCTTGGTGACGTCGTTGATCGCAAGTCCGGACATGCAGGGTTCCTTCTGTGCCTGGAAGGCCGCGACGACTCCCGGCGGGGTCTTCCCGTCGGGAAGCTGGCGAGAAACGCTGTTCTACGCTTAGATGGCGGTGAGAGCGGAATTCGGAAGCGAAAGCAGCGGCGCCGAGCCAGCCGGCGCATCGGGGAGGATCGGCCACCCCGACCGCGGCGACGGCCTCGCTCTCGAACCGGAGGTGCGCCATGTGGTCTCGACCATGTAGCGTCACCCTGGAACTGAAATGGACCCGGACGGGCTGGCAAATCTCGATCCGGGTCCGCTTCAGGATCTAGGAAACGGGGTCGGGCGAAAGCCCGGCTCCCACTCCGGATCTGAAGGTAGCGCCGAAAGCCGTCGACGACAAGCTTTGCACCACCGCTTCTCACCCCGCGATCATCTCGGTCCACTTCTGGTTCAGCCAGTCGGACTTGGACGTGTAGAGGTCGTAGCGCGGGATGATCGGCTCGATCTCGGAAGACACCGCCGCGAACTCTTCGGGCGTCAGGTCGAGCGTCTCCTTCTTGAGTGTCGGCGCGGTGCCAACCTTGCGCGACATCAGCCCCTGGATCGACGGCTGGCTCATATAGTCGATGAAGACATGCGCCTCATCCGCCTTTTCCGAAGCGCGCGAGACCACCCAGTTGCCCGAATCCTGGATGCCGCCTTCCTTCGGGAAGGTCGAGCGCACCGGCTGGCCGTCGGCGGCCGCCAGCCCGGTCACATCGTGATAATACTGGCCCATCGGGATCTCGCCCGATTTCAGCGCCTGTTCGAACTGCGCCTCGTCGCGGTACCAGAGACGGACGTTCGGCTTGACCTCGGCGAGCTTCTCGAAGGCCTTGATCTGGCCTTCCTCGCTGTCGAGCGCGTTGGTGCCGCCGAAGAAGGTCTTGGCCGTCACTTCGAGCAGGAACGAGTTGGAGACCAGCGCGAGCAGCCCGAGCTTGTCGGCGTTCGCCGGGTCCCAGAACGCCGCCCAGGATTCGGGCGCGGTCGGATAGGCCTCGGTGTTGGTGACCAGCGTGATGTACCAGGCCACCGCGCCGATGCCGGCGACGCGGCCGTCCGGATACTTGTTGATGAAATGGCCGAGCAGGTCGCCATAGTGCTTGATGCGCTTCTCATCGATCGGGGTCCAGAGCTCGGTCGACTGGCCCTTGAGCGTCGAGGTCTGCGACATCATCGAGACGTCGGCGGGGGCCTGTCCGGCCCTGGCGGCCTGTTCGAGCTGCACCAGCCAGGCCTCGCCGGTCGGCTCGGCAATCGATTCGACGGCGATGCCGGTCGCCTTGGTGAATTCCGGGAAGATGTTCTCGTCGAACGACTTCTTGAAGTAGCCGCCGTAGACGCCGATCTTCAGCGACTTGTCCTGGGCGCGAAGCACCGTGGGCATGGCGAGCAGGCCCGCCGTGGCAAGTCCGGCGCCGAGCACGGCGCGGCGGTCGATCATCGTGAAGTTCATCTGTTCGTTCTCCTTGTGTTTGTCCGGCTTGCGGCCGGCTTCCTGTTCTTTTGCCGGCAAGCCCGCGCCGCCGCCGCGGGCCGTCGACGGGTCCGCGATCGGCTTCGGATGCCCCCGTCGGCGGCGGATCGTCCGGAAACCCGTCGTCGACAATCGCGGATGCGCGTCGGCATGGCAGTTTGGGCGGTGCTGCTTCAAGCCTGGGGCGCTCGCATCGGCCTTGCCGCCTGCCCGCTGCCCCGGAAGTTCCCAGTCGTCTGCTTGTTGTTGTTGCCTTGAAGAGTGCGTCAATTTTCTTGAAACGGCAATTGATATTGCTACAGTCGTCATTGTGAGATTTTCTCACAGTTGAGGTTGGCGACATGGCCCCGCGATTGCCACCCTTGAACCCGCTCCGCGCCTTTGAGGCGACGGCGCGGTGCGGCTCCCTGACCAAGGCGGCCGGCGAACTGCATGTGACCCACGGTGCGATAAGCCATCAGATCAGGGCCCTCGAGACGACGCTGAACGTGCGGCTCTTCGAACGCGTCGGCCAGCGTCTGCGGCTGACGCCGCAGGGCGCCGAACTCCTGCCGGCGGTCTCCACCGCCTTCGAGGGCATCGCCGCCGCCACGGCGCGGATGTCGCGGCCCACCAGTTCCGGTTCGCTGTCCATCACCTGCGTGGCGGCGCTGCTCTCGTTCTGGCTCGTTCCGCGGCTGGAGAGCTTTACCTCGCAGTTTCCCGACATCAGCCTGACGCTGACCGCGGCCAACGATCCGCGCGACATCCATTCGCCGGACGTCGACCTGTGCATCCTCTACGGCGACGGCAATTGGAGCGACTGCTGGCTGAAGTTCTGGACGCATCTGGACCTGTTTCCGGTGGCCAGCCCGACGCTCATCAACAACCGGCCGATCCGCACCATCCGCGACCTTTCCGACCATGTGATGCTGCATGCCGACACCGGACGCGAATGGCATACCTGGCTGGCCGCCGCGGAGGCGCTCGACCTTCCCCGCCGCCGGCAGCATCGCCTCAACGACGCAAGGCTGGCGATCGAGGCCGCCGTCCACGGTCACGGGGTGGCGCTCGGCGATACGATGACGGCGCGCAGCCTGCTCGCCAAGGGCCAGTTGGTGACGCCGTTCAACCTGTCGGTGCCGGCGGTGGACGCCTTCTACGTGGCCTGCCGCAACGATCTGAAGAACATGCCGATCCTGCGCGTCTTCATCGACTGGCTGTTCGAACAGCATGACGAGGCGAGGGGCGGTTCGGAGCCGGCCGTCGCCGGCCAGGTGGCGATCCGCAGGCGCCGCGCCAAGCCGCCTTCCGCCGGCTGAGCGGCACGCCGGCCAGCCGGCGGAAGCTGCAACACCGCGGCCGCTCCGCGCGGTGACGTGGCGACGTGCGCCGCGCCGCGATCGACGTCGCGACTTGACTACTTCACAAGAAATGGCTTTCTAGGAAAGTCAGAAAATCCGGAAGCTTCGCATGCTGTCTCGTTTCGCCACCCGGCTGAACTCGTTCGCGTCGGCGCCGCAACTCCAATGGCCAGGCCTGTCCGGCAAGCCGAGCATGATGCAGATGGCGGAGCGCGCCGCCTCGGTGCGCGGCCTCACCGATCTCGATCTCAACTTTCCCGACCATGTTTCGGGCGACGCGGCCGCGATCGCCGGCCGCATCGGCGACCTCGGCCTGTCGGTGAACGGCCTGGCGATGCGCTACTACACCAACCCGGCGTTCAAGCGCGGGGCCTTCACCAATCCGGACGGAGCCGTGAGGCGAGAGGCCATCGATCTCACCAGGCGCGGCATCGACGCGGCGCGCGCCATGGGCGCCGACCTGATGACCATCTGGCTCGGCCAGGACGGTTTCGACTGCAACTTCCAGCTCGACTACGCTCAGGCATGGGAATGGGAAATCGCCGGCCTGAGGGAAGTGGCCGAACACGATCCGGACTGCAACATCAGCATCGAATACAAGCCCGACGAGCCGCGCGCCCAGGCGCTGCTGCGGGACGCGGCGACGACGCTGCTGGCGATCGACGAGGTCGGGTCGCCCAATCTCGGCGTGACCATCGATTTCGCGCATGCGCTCTATGCCGGCGAGCAGCCGGCCCTGGTGGCGCATCTCGTGCATCGCCGCAGCCGGCTTCTCGGCGTGCATCTCAACGACGGCTACGGCAAGCGCGACGACGGGCTGATGGTCGGCGCCGTGCATCTTCGCTCGACGCTCGAACTGCTCCACCAGATCCGCAGGGACGGCTTCGACGGCGCGCTCTACTTCGACACGTTTCCCGATGTCAGCGGTCTCGATCCGGTGGCCGAGTGCGAGGTCAACATCGAGACGGTGCGCCGCCTGCTGAAGGTCTCCGAGGATCTGGCGGGCGACAACGGGCTGGCCGAGGCGCTGGCGCTCCAGGATGCCGTGGCCGGCCAGAGGATCGTCAACCGGGCCCTGATCGGCGCATGACCGGCGGTCATCGACCATGCAGGCGATCGTAGCGGCGAGGCAGCACGGATGAGCCTTCCCCCGAGCGATCCGCGAACGATCGGGCCGCGCATCCGCATGATGATGCCGCGCCTCACGCCGCTCGAGACACGGGTCGTCGACATGATCCTCGGCCGCCGCGATTTCGGGGAAAAGACGTCGCTGAGGACGGTTGCCGAAGATGCCGGCGTGTCGGAGGCGATGATCGTCAAGGTCGCCAAGAAGCTCGGCTTCGACGGCTTCAAGGATTTTCGCGCCGGCCTCGCCGACTACAACCGTTTGCCGACCGCCGAGCTGCATGAGGAACTGTCGCCCGACGATACGGATGCCGAGATCGCGCGCAAAGTGTTCCGCACCTCCGTCCATGCGCTCGAGGAGACGCTGGCCATCCTCGATCCGGAGGCGCTGGAACGCGCCGCCGACCTGATCTTTAGCGCCCGCCAGCGCGATCTCTACGGGATCGGCGGCTCGGCGCAGATCGCCCGCGACGTCGGGCACAAGCTGCTGCGCATCGGGGTGCGCACCAGCGTGTTCGAAGATTCGCACATGATGCTGATGTCGGCGTCGCTGCTGGGGGAGGGGGATGTGGCGATCGCCGTCTCCCACTCCGGCGCCACCTCGGCGGTCATCGAGCCCATCGAGCTGGCCCGCCGGCGCGGCGCCCGCACCATCGCGCTGACCAACTACGCCACCTCGCCGCTCGCCTCGGTTGCCGACGTGGTGCTGTGTTCGACGGCGCAGGGATCGCCGCTGCTCGGCGAGAACGCCGCGGCGCGCATCGCCCAGCTCATCATCTTCGACGCCGTGTTCGCCGCCGTCGCCCGCCGGGATCTGAAGGCGGCCGAGCGGAACCTGGCGGCAACCATGGGAGCCGTCGCGGCGAAGCGGCGGCGCGACGCATGACGTCTTCATCACGCCCCGTCGTCGTGGTCGTCGGGAGCCTCCACTACGATATCATGGTCGATGCGCCGGACCGGCCGCGCAAGGGCGAAACCGTCACGGGTTTCGGATGGCGGCCGAAATTCGGCGGCAAGGGCGGCAACCAGGCGGTCGCGGCGGCCGGGGCAGGGGCGGCGGTGCGCATGGTGGGCGCCGTCGGCCGGGACGATTTCGGCCGCTTCCTCCTCTCCGCGCTCGACGCCGCCGGAGTGGATGCGTCGCGCATCGAACGCGTCGACCGTCACGGGTCGGGCATGAGCGTGGCGATCAGCGACGCGGGCGGTGATTATGGCGCGGTCATCGTCTCGGGGGCCAATGCCGCCGCCGATCCGCGCGTTCTGGATGACCCGGCGCTCTGGCAGGGCGCCGGCATCCTGATCCTGCAGAACGAGATGCCGGAGGCCATCAATCTCGCCGCCGCGGCAGCCGCCAGGCGTGCCGGCGTGCGCGTCTGCCTCAACGCCGCGCCCTATCGTCCGCTGGCGGAGGCGTTCGCCGCGCTGGTCGACATATTGATCGTCAATGCGATCGAGGCCGAGCAGATGTCCGGCTGTCCGGTCGGCGATCTCGCCTCGGCGTGTCGCGCCGCCGAGACGCTCGCCGGCGGCTTCGACAGCGTCGTGGTGACGGCGGGCGGCGACGGCGTGGCAGGCATTCGGCCCGGCCAGGAGCCGATTGCGATGCCTGCCATTGCGGTGCGGCTGGTCAGCACGCATGGCGCCGGGGACGTCTTCGTCGGCAGCTTCGCGGCGGCGTTGGCCGCCGGACTGCCATTCGCCGACTGCCTGAGATCGGCCAACGAAGCCGCGGCCATCCATGTTTCGAGCTGACGGCGGCGGTCGCCGCGCCTTCGCCGCAAATGGCCTGTGGATTTCCGGCTCCGGTTTGCATTAGGCTGGTCGCAGCGACGGTCCGGGCCCTGACTGCGGGGCGGGGCCGACCGGCCGACCCGGAGGGCTTTCGGGCGTGAAGGCCGGCCGGTCTCCGCCCTTTGTGAACCTTTCCACTCCCGACGGAAGATTTCCCGGCAGCTTTGCGCCCGTGCCGACGCGACGAACGTGATCCTTCATTTCCCATCGCCCGACAGGAGTTGCGCATATGAGCAGCGGCTACATCACGACCAGGGACGGCACGCAGATCTACTACAAGGACTGGGGGTCGAAGGACGCCCAGCCGATCGTCTTCCATCATGGCTGGCCGCTGTCGGCCGACGACTGGGACGGCCAGATGCTGTTCTTCCTGCACAAGGGCTATCGCGTCGTCGCGCATGACCGGCGCGGCCACGGCCGGTCCAGCCAGACCGAGACCGGCAATGAGATGGACACCTACGCCGCCGACGTCGCCGAACTCGCAGCCGCGCTCGACCTGAGGAACGCCGTGCATGTCGGCCATTCGACCGGCGGCGGCGAGGTGACGCGCTATGTCGCCCGGCATGGCAAGGGACGCGTCGCCAAGGCGGTGATCGCCGGCGCGGTGCCGCCGATCATGGTCAGGAGCGACAGAAATCCCGGCGGCCTGCCGATCGAGGTGTTCGACGGGTTCCGCAAGGCGCTGGCCGACAACCGCGCGCAGTTCTTCCTCGACGTGCCCTCCGGCCCTTTCTACGGCTACAACCGGCCGGGCGCCAAGGTCGACCAGGGTGTGATCTGGAACTGGTGGCGGCAGGGCATGATGGGCGGTGCGAAGGCGCACTACGACTGCATCAAGGCCTTCTCCGAGACCGATTTCACCGAGGACCTGAAGGCGATCGACGTGCCGGTGTTCGTCACGCATGGCGACGACGACCAGATCGTGCCGATCGCCGACTCGGCGCTGCTGTCGATCAAGCTGCTGAAGCACGGCACGCTCAAGGTCTATCCCGGCCTGCCGCACGGCATGGCGACGACCAACCCGGACGTGTTCAACGCCGACCTGCTCGATTTCATCAAGGATTGACGGTCTGCGGCGACGCCGCGCGGATCAGGGTCTGGCCGGCTGCGCGCCGGCCAGCGCCCGCTCCAGCACGTCGAAGATCCGCGCGTCCGTGCATTGCGCGACGTTGAAGCGCATGAACGAGGCGGCCGCCTGCGCGGCGCTGAACGCATTGCCGGGCGCCAGCACCACGCCCTCGACCAGCGCGGCGCGGGCGATCTCGGTGGCGTCGGCGCCGTCGGGCAGGCGGCACCACAGGAACATGCCGTCGCGCGGTTCGGTCCACGGCTCGATGCCGAGCGCCCTCAGCCGCGCCGCCGTCTCCGCCATGGCGCGCGACAGCCGGTTGCGCAGCGTGTGCAGATGGCGGCGGTAGAGACCGTCGCCGAGCACGCCGTGGACGAGTTCGGCGGTCAGCCGGCCGCCGCCGAAGCCGGTGGCGATCTTCAGGTCGACCAGACCCTCGATCCACTCCGCCCTGGCGGCGATGAAGCCGCAGCGGGCGGCGGCCGAGAGCGTCTTGGAGAAGCTGCCGATCTGGACGACGCGGGCCAGCCCGTCGAAGGCGGCGAGGCGCGGCGCGGGCGTCCGCTCGAAATCGGCGAAGATGTCGTCCTCGACGATGGTCAGGGCGAACTGGTCGGCGAGCCGCAGGATCTTGTGCGCCGTCGCCGGCGAGAGCGAGGCGCCCGTCGGGTTGTGGATGCCCGAATTGGTGACGTACAGGCGCGGCCGGCAATCCTCCAGGACGCGTGCGAAGGCCTGCGGATCGGGCCCCTGCGGGCCGTAGGGGACGCTGACGATGCGTACCCGGTGGGCGCGCAGCAGCGCCTGGAAGTTGAAGTAGCAGGGATCGTCGACGAGGACGGTCTCTCCCGGCTCGATCAGCAGCCGGCAGACCAGATCGATCGCCTGCGTGTCGGAATCCGTCAGCACGATCTGCTCGGGCGCGGCCTCCACGCCGCGCTCGCCGAGGCGCCGCGAGATCAGGCCGCGCAGCGCCGGCAGGCCGAGCGGCGAGCCGTAGTCGGTGAGCACCGGCCCGTCGGCACGCGCCAGCGCGCGCATGGCGCGGCGGATCCCGTCGAGCGGCATCCAGGAATCGGGCAGCCATCCGCAGCCGGGCTTCAAGCCGCCGTCGCCGGCATCGAGCGACTGTCGGGAGATCCACAGAGGGTCGACGGCGCGATCGAGCCGCGGTCCGACATCGGCCAGCGATAGCGGCGAGGCGCGACCGGCGACGATGAAGCCGGAGCCCGGACGCGAGACGATCTCGCCCTCAGCCACCAGCCGGTCGTAGGCTTCGACCACCGTCGAAGCCGAGACGCCGGCCAGGCCGGCCATCCTGCGGATCGACGGCAGCTTTTCGCCCTGCGTCAGGCCGCGGCCGGCGATCCGCTGCCGGACCGCCGCCATGACCTGCCCGACGCGTGTCGGGGGCTGTGCGAGGGCGTCCATCCGTATCGCTCCATGTATCAGAACAGTTTGGGGCAACTGTATTGGATTGCCTCTTGCGATTCCAGCGCGGTCGACAGATGGATCGGCGCGTGTCCGAAGGAGGCGGGAATGGATCGCAGTGCCACGGGATGGTTGAACGGACTGATCGGCGTCGTCATCTTCAGCGCCTCGCTGCCGGCGACGCGGGCAGCGGTGCTGCAACTCGACCCGGTGTTCGTGACCGTTGCCCGTGCAGCGATCGCCGGCATTCTGGCGCTGATCACGATCGTCGCCTTTCGCCGCAAGCGGCCGCGGGCGGCCGACCTGGTGTCGCTGGCGATCGTGACGCTCGGCGTGGTGATCGGCTTCCCGCTGCTCACCGCCCTGGCCCTCCAGCACGTCACCTCGGCGCATTCGACGGTTTTCATCGGCCTGCTGCCGCTGTCGACCGCCATTTTCGGAGTTATCCGCGGCGGGGAGCGGCCGCGCCCGGCGTTCTGGGTCTTCTCCGTCATCGGCAGCGCGCTGGTCGTCGGCTTCGCCGCGTCGCAGGGGCTGGCGGCCGCGCCGCTGGGCGACGGGCTGATGCTGGCGGCAATCGTGGTGTGCGGGCTGGGCTATGCGGAAGGCGCAAGGCTGTCGCGCAGCCTCGGCGGACTGCAGGTGATCTGCTGGGCGCTGGTGCTGGCGCTGCCGGCGATGCTGGTGGCGGCGGTGCTGCTGCTGCCCGGCGATCTCGGCGGCGTCGGCCTCCCGGCCTGGGCCGGGCTCGCCTATGTCTCGGTGTTCAGCATGCTGGTCGGCTTCATCTTCTGGTACCGGGGACTGGCGCAGGGCGGCATCGCGTCGGTCGGCCAGCTCCAATTGCTGCAACCGTTCTTCGGCCTGGCACTCGCGGCGACGCTGCTCGGCGAGGCCGTCTCGGCGTCGATGATCCTGGCCACGGTCGGCGTCATCGGCTGCGTCGCCGCGGCACGCCGGTTCGCACGCTGAAGCGCCTCGCAGGCTCTTCGGCACGGCCGCAAAGACGGCCAAGACAGCACGCCCGAATCCTGCATAGTATGCGCCGCCGCCGCAGCGCAGGAGATGCGGTGGCGACGCCTAGTTTTTGACGCGCGTAAAGAAGGTAGTTGACGGGACGCAAGAGGGGTTGCAGTCTGCATACTCGGGTCGTTGCGCCCGTCAGGCCGAGTTGTTCCAATTCACCAGGGAGGAGAATCTTATGGAGCGTCGCAATTTCGTTAAGCTGATGGGTGCCGCGGGCCTCGCCGCCCCGGCGATCCTGGCATCCGGCAGGTCGTCGTCGGCCCAGGACAAGCCGACCATCGCCCTGATTCCCGGCCTCACGGCCGACGGCTTCTACGTCACCATGCACAAGGGCGCCCAGGCGGCGGCCGAGGCGGTCGGCGCCCAGCTCATCTACCAGGGCGCGGCGGAATGGAACGTCTCGCTGCAGGTGCCGATCCTCGAGGCGGTGATCGCCAAGAAGCCGGCGGCCATCCTGATCGCGCCGAACGACAAGACGCAGATGATCGAGCCACTGCGCAAGGCGCACGCCGCCGGCATCGCCGTCGTCTGCGTCGACACCTTCATCGGCGACGGCGTCTTCCAGACCGGAGCCGGCGACGCCGACTTCCCGATCGCCTATGTCGCATCGGACAACGTGCTCGGCGGGCGCATGGCGGCGCGCGCCCTCGCCAAGGCGATCGGCGAGAAGGGCAAGGTGTACGTCTCCAACGTCAAGCCCGGCATCTCGACCACCGACCAGCGCGAGGAAGGCTTCAAGCTGGAGATCGCCCAGCACAAGGACATCGAGGTGCTGGAGACGCAGTTCAACGACGACGACGCCAACAAGGCGGCGGCGCAGTTCCAGGCGGTGCTCGGCCGCGTGCCGGACCTCGCCGGCGTGTTCGGCGCCAACCTGTTCTCGGCCGGCGGCACGGCCAACGGCGCCAAGCAGGCGGGCGTCGCCGGCAAGGTCAAGATGGCCGGCTTCGACGCGCCGGAGTCGATCGTCGCGCAGCTCAAGGACGGAACCTTCGAGCTGACGATCGCCCAGCATCCGGCCGAGATCGGCTATTTCGGCTTCATGTCGGCCTTTGCGCACGCCACCGGCAATCCGGTGCCGACCCATATCGGCACCGGCTTCACCGTCATGACGGCGGCCAACATCGACGATCCGAACGTCAATCGCTACCTCTACAAGAGCGAATAGCACCCGCCTTCGAGACTGACCGTCCGCCGCCCGCGAAGGGGCGGCGGACGGTGGTGTGTTCATTTCCCGGGAGGAAAGATGGCCGTCCACGAGTCCACGCCGGCAGTCGCCGGCCGTCCGCCGACCGAGGCGCGCAAGCCCTTGCTGATGCGCATCGCCGAGATGCGCGCCTGGCTGTTCCTCATCCTGCTGATCGTCTTCTTCGAGGTCTGGTCGCGCTCCGCCTACGGGGTGAGCTTCGTGCTCAACACCTACAATCTCCAGTCGATCTCGGTGTTCGCCACGGCGCCGCTGCTGCTGGCGCTCGGCCAGACCTTCGTCATCATCTCGGCCGGCATCGACCTGTCGCTGGGCTTCGTCATGGGGCTGGCCTCGGTCATCGCCGCGCATGTCGCCAACTATGCTGCCCTCAAGCTCGGCCTGCCGCCGCTCGGCGCGATGATGGTCGGCCTGCTGACCGGCATCCTGATGACGGTCATCCCCGGCCTGGTGAACGGGGCGCTGATCGCCTATCTGCGCGTGCCGCCCTTCATCGGAACCCTGGGCATGTATGGCGTGGCGCGCGGTGCCGCCTATCTGTTCGCCGGCGGCATGACCATCTCGGTGTCCAACGAATGGTATTCCTTCATCGGCAACGGCCGCATCCTCGGCATCCCGATGCTGGTCATCCTGGCGGCCATCGCCTGCCTCGTCATGCACTACATGCTGTCGCAGACCCGCTTCGGCCAGCACACCTATGCGATGGGCGCCAGCCAGGCGGCGGCGCGCCGCGCCGGCATCAACGTCAAGAAGCTGACCATGAAGATCTACCTGCTGTCCGGCGTCATGGCCGGCGTGGCGGGCGTGCTCTACACCGGACGCTTCTCGGCAGGTGCCGCGCAGGCCGGCGAGCCGCTGCTGCTCGACTCGATCGCCGCCGTGGTGATCGGCGGCGCCAGCCTGTTCGGCGGTTCGGGCACCATCCTCGGCACGGTCGCCGGGGCGCTGGTCATCGCGGTGATCCAGTACGGGCTCGTCTTCATCAATGTCGAGCCGTTCTGGCAGTTCATCGCCGTCGGCACCGTGATCATCATCTCCGTGCTCGTCGACCAGACGCAGCGCCGCTTTACCGGAGGACGCCAGGTTGAGTGACGACGCCCCCATCCTTTCGGTCCGCAACGTCTCCAAGCGCTTCGGCGGCGTCCAGGCGCTCAACAAGGTGTCGCTCGACATCCACCCCGGCGAGGTCGTGGCGCTGGCCGGCGACAACGGCGCCGGCAAGTCGACGGTGATCAAGGCGATCTCCGGCGTGTTCAAATACGACGAGGGCGACATCACCCTCGACGGCCGGCGGATCGCCTTCTCTTCTCCCGAGGAGGCGCGCAACAACGGCATCGAGACGATCTACCAGGACCTCGCTCTGGCCGACAATCTGTCGATCGGTGCCAATATCTTCCTCGGCCGCGAGCCGATGAGGAAGCTGTTCGGCTTCCTGCCGGTGATCGACCGCAAGCTGATGGCCGACGCGGCCAAGGCGACGATGGAACAGCTCGACTTCCACGTCAGCCGGCTCGACGCGCCGGTGGCGGCGTTTTCCGGAGGTCAGCGCCAGGCGGTGGCGATCGGCCGGGCGATCTACTGGAACGCCCGCATCGTCATCATGGACGAGCCGACCGCCGCGCTCGGCGTGCCCGAACAGCTCAAGGTCATGTCGCTGATCCGCTCGCTCAAGGCGGCGGGCAAGGGCGTCATCTTCATCTCGCACAATCTGCGCGACATTTTCGAGGTGGCGGACCGCATCGTCGTGTTCCGGCGCGGCGAGAATGCCGGCGAGCGGCGGCCGGATGCCACCACCAGCGACGAGATCGTGCGGCTGATGGTTGGGAAATAGCGCCGCCCAACGCCAATCGCCGCGGCATTTGGCCGGCACGGCGGTCGCGACGTCTCGCTCCGCTTGTCGGGGTGCGAAGGACGGACGAGACCGGTGGCTCCTCCCGAAAGGGCTGGGGCCCGCGGCCGCCGACCTGCCGGCCCGGCGCCCTAA
>JAHBYY010000018.1 GCA_019635715.1 Rhizobiaceae bacterium
CGTAGGGCAGTAGGGCAGTAGGGCAGTAGGGCAGTAGGGCAGTAGGGCAGTAGGGCAGTAGGGTTAGATGTTCGAAAGCTTCAGAATCAGCAGTCGGAGGAGTTTACCGACACTCTCACTCATGGCCATCAAGGGTTCGACCTTCGTCTGATCGGCGATGCCCACACGAACTGCGACGATAAGATGGGTCTCGAGTTCCTTCAGCGATCCTTGTGCGATCCGGAGAAATTGCTGGTAAGAGCCGTGATTTTCGCGTCCATAGCCTTCCGCTATGTTTGCGGGGATCGAGGTTGCCGCGCGTCTCACCTGACTCGTAAGGCCGTAGAGTTCGTCCTTGGGCCAGGTCCTCGTCTCGGCATAGATCGATACAGCAAGGTCCATCGCCTGCTGCCAGACGATCAAATCCCTGTACGACTCGATCTTGGCTGGCATCCTTCCTACTGCCCTACTGCCCTACTGCCCTACTGCCCTATTTTCACACATTCAGCAGCAGATACTCCCGCTCCCAGGGGCTGATCACCTCCATGAACGTCTCGAATTCGGCGCGCTTGATCGCGGCATAGGTGGACACGAAGTTCGCACCCAGGATCTCGCGCAGCGCCTCGTCCGACTCGAACAGGTCGACCGCTTCCAGAAGGCCGCGCGGCAGGTCGATCTCGTCCTCGTTGGCCGTGGTCAGGATAGGCGCGTCGGGCTCGATCCGCTTCTGCATGCCGATCAGCCCGCAGGCGAGCGACGCCGAGAGCGCCAGATAGGGGTTCGCGTCGGACGACGGGATGCGGTTCTCGACTCGCCGCGCCGCCGGATCGGAGCGCGGCACGCGAAAGGCGGTGGTGCGGTTGTCGTAGCCCCATTTGTTGTTGACCGGCGCCGAGGCGGCCTGGGTCAGGCGGCGATAGGAATTGACATAGGGCGCCAGCATGACCAGCGCATTCGGCACATGCCGCTGCATGCCGCCGATGAAGTGCCGGAACGCCTCCGTCTCCGCGCCGTCCTCGCCGGAAAAGACATTGCCTCCGGTCTTCTTGTCGATCACCGACTGGTGGATGTGCATCGCCGAGCCGGGCTGGCCCTGGATGGGCTTGGCCATGAAGGTCGCATAGGTTTCGTGCTTCAGCGCCGCTTCGCGGATGGTACGCTTGAACATGAACACCTGGTCGGCGAGCTCGACCGGATCGCCGTGGCGCAGATTGATCTCGAGCTGGCCGGCGCCCTCCTCGTGGATCAGCGTGTCGATCTCCAGGCCCTGGTTCTCGGAGAAATGGTAGATGTCGTCGATCAGCTCGTCGAACTCGTTGACCCCGGCGATGGAATAGCCGGCGCCGCCGCCGATCGGCCGCCCGGAACGCCCGACGGGCGGGACGAGCGGATAGTCGGGATCAGGGTTCTTGCGGACGAGATAGAATTCGATCTCCGGTGCCACCACCGGCTTCAGCCCGAGCTTTCCGTAGGCGGCGACGATCTTCTTCAGCAGGTTGCGCGGCGTGAAGTCGACGCTGCGGCCGTCCTGGTGGACGAGGTCGCAGATCACCTGTGCCGTCGGGTCGTCCTCCCAGGGGACGCGGGTCAGCGTCGAGAGGTCCGGCACCAGCTTCAGGTCGCCGTCGTCTTCCGGATAGGAGAAGCCGTTGCCGTCCTCGGGATAGCCGCCGGAGATCGTCGTCATGAAGACGGCGGAAGGCAACGCCAGCGAGGTGTTGGACGTGAACTTCTTCGACGGCATCATCTTGCCGCGGGCGACGCCGGCCTGGTCGGGGGTGATGCACTCTATGTCTTCGATGCCGCGATATTCCAGCCATTCGGCGGCTTGCTTCCAGCCTTTCACGCCGCGCTGGCTCTGAACGTAGGCAGGGACGCGACGGGGGCGTCCGGCGGGGCGCACTTCCTTCTTTGCGGGCGGCATCATTCACCAGTTGGTTGCGATGATCCGAGTATAGGCCCGCCGCAAGCGATTAGGGAAGTGCGCCGAAGTCTATGACGGCGCTATCGCGCGGTCAGGCGGTTCACCACCGGCTGGAGAACCTCGGGCAGGATCGGCTTGGAGACGATTGCGTCGACGGTGTCGGAATAGTCCGGGTCGACCGCGTGTGCGTTGGACGTGGACAGAAGGATGACGGCGGGCATATGCCGGTCGGACCCTGCGCGGCGCTCCTTGAGATGGCGCATCAGCCCCTCGCAATCGCGGTTGTCGCTGCCGCCGTCGAGAATGGTGAGCACGGGAGAGAGCTTGCGCAGCACCGCCGCTCCTTCGTCCGGGGTGGCGGCGACGCACCGCATGCCGCAGCGCTCGACGATCTTGGCAACGACGATCGTGTTGACCCGGGAACGCCCGACGACGAGGATCAGCAGCGGCACCGCCTCGCCGTCGAAATCGCCTTCATCCGCGTCTGTCGCAGCCGACGAGAACCGATGCTCAGAAGCCATCCCGATCATGCAGAACGTAGCCTGATCCCCAACTGGGCCGCCATGTCGCCCGCAGGGAGCGAGACGCCGGACATCAGACTAAATGACTACGCCGGCGTAGGCCAGCCACAAATCAGTTCCGCCCCCTTCCGTCGGACGGTGCCGCGGCCCCGCGGGCGCTGCTCCGGGGCCGTCCGGATCCCGATCGGCTTCAGCCGTGCGGAGTCTGCGTGACGATCACCGGGATCAGCAGGTCGCCCCAGTTGCCCTCGCCGCCGTGATGGCGGGCCGAGCGCACCAGTTCCACCGACACGCCGGCTTCGACCGCCTTCATGACGGACTGGTTGAGGCGGTGCAGGTCGTTCGCCAGCATGCGGATCGCCGACTGCTGCTCGCCCGACATGGTCGAGGACTGCTGTTCGGCGCGTTCCTTGACGCGGGTCTTGGGTGCGCGGGTCTTGGTTTCGAGTTCGTCAAGCATGGTTCGTCTCCTCTGGCTGGATTTCTTTGGGGGGGCGCAGGGGACCGTTTACTTTCTTTCGGCGGTAGTGCTGCAGCAGCTCAGAACGTGTGCGGGCCGAAAAAAGTAAACTGTCCCCGGCACTTGCCTCATTCCGCCGCCGGGCGGAACTGGTCGTGTTCGGTGGATTCCTTCATCGCCGTCGTCGACGACTGACCGCCGGTGATGGCGACGGAGACGGCATCGAAATAGCCGGTGCCGACCTCCCTCTGGTGCTTGGTCGCGGTGTAGCCGTTCACTTCCGCCGCGAACTCGGCCTCCTGAAGCTCGGAATAGGCGGCCATCTGGCGGTCCTTGTAGCCGCGCGCCAGCTCGAACATGCCGAAGTTGAGCTGATGGAACCCGGCCAGCGTGATGAACTGGAACTTGTAGCCCATGGCGCCGAGCTCGCGCTGGAACCTGGCGATGGTCGCGTCGTCGAGGTTCTTCTTCCAGTTGAAGGATGGCGAGCAATTGTAGGCGAGCAGCTTGTCGGGATGATGCCGGCGAACGCCTTCGGCGAACCGCTTTGCCTGGGCCAGGTCGGGCTTCGACGTCTCGCACCAGATCATGTCGCAATGGCGTGCATAGGCGACGGCGCGTGCGATGCACGGCTCCAGGCCGTTCCTGACCTGGTAGAAGCCCTCCACCGTGCGGCCTGCATCGTAGTCGACGAAGGGCTGGTCGCGCTCGTCGATGTCCGAAGTCAGCAGCTTGGCCGCCTCGGCGTCGGTTCGCGCGATGACGAGCGTCGGTACGCCCATGACGTCGGCCGCGAGGCGCGCCGCATTCAGGTTGCGGATATGCGCCGCGGTCGGGATCAGCACCTTGCCGCCGAGATGGCCGCACTTCTTCTCCGACGCCAACTGGTCCTCGTAGTGGACGCCGGCGGCACCCGCCTCGATGAACGCCTTCATGATCTCGAAGGCATTGAGCGGCCCGCCGAAGCCGGCCTCCGCGTCGGCGACGATCGGCGCGAACCAGGTGTCGACCGAAAGGCCCTTGCCCTCGGACGTCTCGATCTGGTCGGCGCGCTGCAGCGTCTTGTTGATCCGCCTGGCGAGCTCCGGCGCCGCGTTGGCCGGATAAAGCGACTGGTCCGGATACATCGCGGATGCGGTGTTGGCGTCGGCGGCGACCTGCCAGCCGGAGAGATAGATCGCCTTCAGCCCGGCGCGGACCATCTGCATGGCCTGGTTGCCGGACAGCGCGCCGAGCGCGTTGACGAAGTCCTCCTCGTGGATGAGCTGCCAGAGGCGATTGGCGCCCATCTCGGCGAGCGAATGCCGGATCTGGACCGAGCCGCGCAGCCTCGTCACGTCGCGCGGCGAGTAGGGTCGGTCGATGCCGTCGAAACGGCCTTCCGGCGCACTCGGGACGAGGTTGTAAAAATCGGTCATCGCATCACTCCAATACGGCTCAGGCCTGCAGCAAGGCGCCGCTGTGCGGCAAGTTTGGGATAGGAGGATTTTTACATTGCACCTGCGAAAAGGCGAGAACGAGATTGATAAATTGGCAGAAAATCGCGTAAATCTGTATTGCGTTTGACAGATGCCGATTGTAAATCTGTAAATATTGTAAACCCAGCTCGGCCGGCTTCGGCTGTAAAAGAGTGTAAATGGCGGATCGCAAGATTTTTGCCGGACCGCGCATCAGGCGCATCCGCAACGCGCGCGGCCTGACCCAGACCGCCATGGCCGGCGGGTTGGGCATTTCGCCGTCCTATCTCAACCTCATCGAGCGCAACCAGCGGCCGCTGACCGTCCAACTGATCCTGCGCCTCGCCTCGGTCTACAAGATCGATGCGGAGGAACTGCAGGGCGAGGCGGGCGGAACGACCGGCGCCTTGCGCGAAATGTTCCGCGACCCGCTCCTCGCCGGCGAACTGCCCGGCGACCAGGAGCTCGCCGAAATCGCCGAGAATGCCCCCAACGCGGCGGCGGCCATGGTCAAGCTGTTCCGGGCCTATCGCGAACAGACCGAGCGCCTCACCGATCTCACCGAATTGCTGGCGCGCGAGGGGCGGGCGACGGCGGTGGCCGGCGCGCGCCTGCCGATCGACGAGGTGCGGGAGGTCCTCGCGCATCGGCCCAACCATTTCGCATCGATCGAGGACGAGGCGTCGTCGTTCGCGGCGCTGCTCGATCCGGGCGAGGACCTGGCCGGCGCGCTGAAGGCCTGGCTGCGCCGCGAACTGGGCATCGTGGTGAAGGTGCTGCCGGTGGCGACCATGCCCAACTGGCGCCGCCGCTACGACCGGCATTCGCAGCGCCTGTTCATCTCGGAACGCCTGTCGCCCTTCGACCAGTTGCGCGAAATCGCCACCGAGGCCTGTCTGATCCGCATGAGCGTCGCGGTGGCGCGCGCCATCCAGGATCTCGGTCTGTCCTCGGACGAAGCCCGGCGCATCGCCAGGTTCGAACTGGGGCGCTATGCGGCCCACGCGCTGATGATGCCCTATGCCGCCTTCCACGCCGCGGCGGTGCGTGCGCGCTACGATGTCGACGTCCTGCGGTCGCGCTTCGGCGTCTCCTTCGAGCAGGCGGCGAACCGCCTGACGACGCTGCGGCGCCCCGGCGCCGCGGCCGTGCCGTTCTTCATGCTGGAGGTGGACAATGCCGGAAACCGCTTCCGGCGCGCCGGCGCCGAGGGCTATCCGGCGAGCCGCTTCGGCGGCGGCTGCCCGAAACTCTCGCTGCACGCCGCCTTCGGCCAGCCCGGGCAGATTCTCGTCGAGGCGGTGGAGATGCCCGACGGCGCGGCCTATCTGACCGTCGCCAGGACGCTCGAGGGGCCGCAGGGCGCTTTCGGCGAACGGCCGCGCCGCACCGCGCTTCTGCTGGGCTGCGACATCGCCTTCCGCGACGAGGTGATCTACGGCCAGTCGGTGGCGCCCGTCGCGGGGAAGCCCGGCGAACTCGCCGCCACGCCGGTCGGCCCGGCCTGCCGGTTCTGCGAGCGCTCAGGCTGCCTGGCGCGCGCCGAACCGCCGGTGACCCGCCCGCTCGGCCTGGACGAGATGGTGACCGGGCTCAGCGCATTCGACTATCAATAGCCACGCCCCGGAGTCGACGGCTGCCCGGCAAGCGCGTAGAGGTGCGCGTGCTTCCCCTCCCGCTGGAGATCACCATGGCTGCCAGGCAATTTCTGTTGAACATCACGCTGCGCGAGGTCGAGCCGCCGGTCTGGCGGCAGATCGGGGTTCCCGGCGACTTCACCCTGGCCTCGCTGCACACGGCGATACAGGGCGTCATGGGCTGGCACACCGCCCACCTGCACGCCTTCGAGATCGACGGCAAGCGCTACGAAGAGCGGCAGGACGAGGATTTCGACACGGGGGTTCCGAGCCTCGACGAAGAGGAATACCGCGTCGAGGACGTGCTGGCCAAGGGCCGGTCCTTCACCTACACCTATGATTTCGCCGACGACTGGCAACACGACATCATCGTGGAGGATGTCGAGCTGGTCGAGGAGGCCGATGCCGGCGACCTCTCGCCGCGCTGCGTCGACGGGGAGGGCGCATGCCCGCCCGAGGATTGCGGCGGCCCCGCCGGCTATGCCGATCTGCTCGGCGTGCTCGCCGATCCGAACCACCCCGAACACGACGATGCGGTGGACTTCGTCGGCACCTTCGATCCGGAGATCTTCAGCGTTCCGCAGGCCAACTCACTGGTCTATGCGCTGCTGGCTCTCGAGGCGGCCCGCAAGGCGATGGCCGGAGGCTGAGGCTCGGCCTTCGAGCGGCGCGGGCTCAGAGAGGCTCTCAGGCGATCAGCCGTTCGGGCCCCGGCGCGGCGCGGCGCGGCAGTCCGGTCCTCGCCAGGTCGCCGGCCGCGCCCTTTTCCAGCGGCCTGCCGAACAGATAGCCCTGCGCCTCGTCGCAGTTGCGCGCAGCGAGGAAATCCGCCTGCGTCGGCGTCTCGACACCCTCTGCGAGCACCGGGATCGACAGCTTGTGGCCGAGCTCGATCACCGTCTCGATGACCGACGCGGCATTCGGCCGCCGATCCAGTTCGAGCAGGAAGGCGCGGTCGATCTTGATCTTGTCGAACGGGAAGGAGAACATCGTCGACAGCGACGAATAGCCGGTGCCGAAATCGTCCATGGCGATCCGGACGCCCATCGCCTTGATCTGCCGCAGCACATGTAGTGCCTGGCCGGGATTCTCGATCAGCGTCGTCTCGGTGATCTCGATTTCGAGCCGCTTCGGATTGAGCCCGTGCGAAAGCAGCACCTCGCGCAGCCGTTCGACGAAGCCCGGCCGCAGCATCTGGATGGGCGACACGTTGACCGCGATGCTCATCTCGACCGGCCAGCGGGCCGCCTCGCGGCAGGCCTGGTCGAGCACCCAGTCGCCGATGGCGACGATCAGGCCGCTCTGTTCGGCCACGGGGATGAATTCGGCCGGCGAGACCGTCCCGAGTTCGCCGCTTTCCCAGCGCAGCAGCGCCTCGAAGCCGATCAGCGTGGCTTCCTTCACGGCGATCTGCGGCTGATAGACGAGGCGCAGTTCGTCGGCCGCGATGGCGCTGCGCAGTGCGATGGCGATCTGGCCGCGACGGCGCGCATCTTCGTCGGCGTCGGCGTCGTACCAGCACCATTTGCCGTCGCGGGACGCTTTCGAGCGGTACATGGCGAGATCGGCCTGGTTGATGAGATCGTCGATCTTCTGGCTGTCGCGCGGATAGCTCGCGATGCCGATGCTGGCACTGGTCGAAAAGGTGGTGTCGCCCACCCTCGCCGGCGCGGAGAAGGCCTGGCTGATGCGGGCCACGAACTCCTCGACCTCGCTGGCCACGGCATATGACTTGATCGCCATGAATTCGTCGCCGCCGATGCGCGCGACGAACCCGCCGTCGAGGACGCATGCCTTCAGCCGCTCCGCGGTGTCGACGAGCACGGCGTCGCCCGCCGCATGCCCGAAGACATCGTTGATCTCCTTGAAGCGGTTGAGGTCGATGGCGATGAGCGCCAGCGACCCGCCGCCGACCTTCATGCGGCGGGAAAGCTCCTCGCGCGCGGCGGCGCGGTTCGGCAGGCCGGTCATCACGTCATGCGTGGCGAGATGACGATAGTGGGTGAGCGCGTCCTCCGACGTCTGGCGATCGGCCAGGTAGGTGATCGCGGCAAGCGCCACGACGAGGCCGGTGACCGAGATCACCAGCACCGCCAGCACCGAATCGGAGAGGGCCTGCGTCGGCACGACGATCCGCGGGTCGGGCGTGATCGCCACCGCGCCCATGGCGGTGAAATGCATGCTGGCGATGCCCAGCGTCAGTGCCGCGGCGCCGCCGTAGCGGCAGAATCGGGTGATGGGACGGTTGAGGCGGTTCAGCGCCAGCGCGCCGAAACCCGTCCCGAAAAGAATGCCGGCGATCGCCAGGGTCGGATCGTAGCTGATGCGGCCGGCGATCTCGAAGGCACCCATGCCGATGAAATGCATGAGAGCTATGCCCATGCCGAGGACGGCGCCGCCGACCTCGACCGCCGGCCCCCTCCCGGCCTGCAGCGCCAGCGCGAAGCCGGCAACCGACGTGGCGACGGCAAAACCGAGCGACAACAAGGTCCCTCCGGGATCGAAGCCGTGTTCGAGGTTGGGCATGAAGCCGAGCATGGCGAGGAAGTGGGTCGTCCAGATCGTCATGCCGATGGCGACGCCCGCCATCAGCACGAAGCCGGCCCGCTTGGCGCGGGCAGCTTCGCGCCCGCTCATGAACAGGCGTGTCGAGACGAGACATCCCAAGACGCAGATGACGACCGCCGCACCGACGTAGCGGAAGTCGTGATCGTTCACGAGACAGTTGAGGACCGTAAGCATGAAGGGCTCCAGATGGAGAGCCCCTGCTATCAGTTGCAACCTTTACGGGCAGTTCATGGCGCGACCTGAAAAACGCCTGCCTGTTCGCAACTCCAATCGTGGTGAACGAATGCTCTCCGCCGCGTGCCACATAGAGATGGTGACGGTGGATCACGCCCCGCCCCGGGCAATCCGCTAGCGGTTCTGGACATTCCAGCAAAGACCCCCCGGCGGACATGAGCGCGACGACCGACATGCGACAGGCTGCTCCCGACGCGGGCGAGCGGATGGGTATGCTGCTGATCTTCCTGTCGGCCTTCGTCTGGTCGACCGGCGGCGCGATCGCGCGCTTCATCGATGCGGGCGATACCTGGACGGTGGTGTTCTGGCGCTCCGTCTTCGCCGCGCTCTTTCTGCTGGCCTTCCTTGTCGTCCGCGACGGCCCGCGCGGCGCGGCCGAACAATTCCGCGCCATGGGGCTTCCCGGGGTCGCGGTCGGCCTCTGCTTCACTTCGGCCTCGATCTGCTTCGTGCTGGCGATCGCCCACACGACCGTCGCCAACGTCATGCTGATGAATGCCGGCGTGCCGCTGATCGCGGCGCTGCTCGGCTGGCTGCTGTTTCGCGAGCGCGTTTCCGGCACGACCTGGCTGGCGATCGCGGCCGTGCTGTGCGGCGTGGCGATCATGGTCTCGGGGTCGCTGCTCGGCGGGATGAAGATCTCGCCGGTCGGCGATCTGCTGGCGATCACGGTTGCCGTCTCGTTCGCCTTCGCAACGGTGATCACACGGCGATTCTCCAACGTGCGCATGACCTCGGCGGTCTGCTTCGGGACGATCGTCGCGGCCTGCATCTCCGGCGTCATGTCCGGGCCGCTGGCGGTTTCGGCGCGGGATTTCGGCCTGCTGTTCGCCTTCGGCGCGCTCAATCTCGGGCTCGGAATGGCGCTGTTCGCCAGCGGCGCGCGGCTCGTTCCGGCTTCGATCGCAGCATTGCTCGGGACCTTCGAGACGCTCGCCGGCCCGATCTGGGTCTGGGCGATCCACAGCGAGGTGCCGTCGGCGCGCACGGTCATCGGCGGCGGCGTGGTGTTTGCCGCGCTCGTCGTCCATATCGCGCTGCAGTTCAAGCGGCAGGCCGTCGCGGTGCGCCCGGGCGTAACGGGAATCCCGTCGCCCCATTGACTCCGCCGCCGTGCCAAGCGCACCTTGGCGGCATCGGCAACAAGCGAACAGGCGTATCTTGCCAGGATCCGCAGCGGGCCGCCTTCCAGAGGGCCGTGCAGGTTTCAGAGGACAGACGGAAAGTTCGGGCAGCCCGGGCGCCGCCGGCTGCCTTCGTTCGTCGCATGATGCTGCTTGTCGCGCCGCACCGTCGCCAATAGGCTTCAACGAAAATCGGCGCGCGGTATCCGCTCCCGCAGGCTGTGGGGAACACCAGAAAATGGAGAGATCATGATCCGCAAGGCGAGCCTTCTGTCCGCCGTCACCGTGACGACCTTGGCGTTTGCAAGTGCGGCGTATGCACAGGAAAAGGTGGTGAACGTCTACAACTGGTCCGACTACATCGACCAGTCGGTCATCGAGGACTTCACCAAGGAAACAGGCATCAAGGTCGTCTACGACGTCTTCGATTCCAACGAGATCCTCGAGACCAAGCTGCTGGCGGGCGGCAGCGGCTACGACGTGGTGGTGCCGACCGCCAACTTCCTGGCGCGCCAGATCCAGGCCGGCGTCTTCCAGAAGCTCGACAAGTCGAAGCTGCCCAACCTCTCGAACATGTGGGACGTGGTCAACGAGCGCACCGCCAAGTACGACCCGGGCAACGAATATTCGATCAACTACATGTGGGGCACCGTCGGCATCGGCTACAACACCGGCAAGGTGAAGGAAGCGCTCGGTCTCGATGTCGTCGATAGCTGGGATGTGGTCTTCAATCCGGAGACCGTCGCCAAGCTCGCCGGCTGCGGCGTCTATGTTCTGGACTCCCCGACCGACATCATCCCCACCGTCTTCCGATATCTCGGCATGGATACGGAATCCAAGACCGCCGAGGATTTCGCCAAGGCCGAGGAGACGATGCTGGCGATCCGGCCGTCGATCCGCAAGTTCCACTCCTCCGAATACATCAACGCCCTCGCCAACGGCGACATCTGCCTTGCGGTGGGCTGGTCGGGCGACGTCTTCCAGGCACGCGACCGCGCCGCCGAGGCGGGGCAGGGCGTCGACATCTCCTTCATCATCCCGAAGGAGGGCGCCGAGATGTGGTTCGATCAGATGGCGATCCCGGCCGACGCCAAGCATGTCGAGGAAGCACACGCCTTCCTCAACTACATCATGAAGCCGGAGGTCGCCGCCAAGGCCTCGAACTACATCTTCTACGCCAACGGCAACAAGGCCTCGCAGGAGTTCATCAGCAAGGAGATCATGGACGACCCGGCGATCTACCCGGATGCCGAGACCCTCGGCAAGCTGTTCACCGTCTCCCCCTACGATCCGAAGACGCAGCGCCTGCTGACGCGAAGCTGGACAAAGATCGTTACCGGCCAGTGATCTCGAGCCCGGCGGGTCCGCCCGCCGGGCCTTCCGTTACGACCCATGGGCGGCTGAGGGGCATCGCATGAAATCGCTGGGCAGCATTCGCAGGGAGTTTTCGCCTTGGACCGATCCCGACGCCAAGCCCTACATCGTCGTCGACAAGGTCACCAAGCGGTTCGGCGACTTCACGGCGGTCAACAATCTCTCCCTCGGCATCTACGAGCGTGAGTTCTTCGCGCTGCTCGGCGCGTCGGGCTGCGGAAAATCCACGCTGCTGCGCATGCTGGCCGGTTTCGACGAGCCGACATCCGGGCGGATCCTGCTCGACGGGCAGGATCTGCGCGGCATTCCGCCCTACAAGCGGCCGGTCAACATGATGTTCCAGTCCTACGCGCTGTTCCCGCACATGACGGTCGAGCAGAACATCGCCTTCGGCCTGAAGCAGGAAGGCATGCCGAAGCCGGAGATCGAGGCGCGCGTCGCCGACATGCTGAAGCTGGTCAAGCTGACGCAGTTCGCCAAGCGCAAGCCGCACCAGCTCTCCGGCGGCCAGCGGCAGCGCGTGGCGCTCGCCCGTTCGGTGGCGAAGCGCCCCAAGGTGCTTCTGCTCGACGAGCCGCTGGGCGCGCTCGACAAGAAGCTGCGCGAGGAGACGCAGTTCGAATTGATGGACCTGCAGCAGAATCTCGGCCTGACCTTCGTGATCGTCACGCACGACCAGGAGGAGGCGATGACCATGGCCGACCGCATCGCCATTCTCGACAAGGGCGAGGTGATGCAGGTGGCGACGCCGCCCGAGATCTACGAGGCGCCGCGGTCGCGCTACGTCGCGAGCTTCGTCGGCAACATCAACATGTTCGAGGGCAAGGTCGGCGAGAAGCGCGGCGACGGGCTGGCCATCGCGCTGCCCGGCGGGCCGACCATCCTTTCCGAAACCGGCGGCGAGGTTCCGGTCGGCTCGGACGTCGCCTTCGCCATCCGGCCCGAGAAGATCGCGGTGTCGTCGCGGCAGCCGGCGGGAGGCGCCAACGTGCTGGAAGGCGAGGTCTACGACCTCGCCTATCTCGGCGACATGACCGTCTACCATGTGAAGCTTGCCGGCGGACAGGTCGTCAAGGCCAGCGCGCTCAACGCTTCGCGCATCAGCGAGGATCCCCTGAGCTGGAACGACAAGGCCTGGATCTCGTTCAGGCCGGACGCCGGCGTCGTGCTGACGCGGTAGGGGCGGGCCATGGCCGACACCTCCGTTCTTGCCGACGCCGCGCCGCGGCCAGCTCCGACCTCGTTGCTCACCGCGGTGCTGAACCGGGTCGTCATCGCGGTCCCCTATCTCTGGCTGCTCTTCTTCTTCCTCATCCCCTTCATCATCGTCTTCAAGATATCGCTGTCGCAGACGGCGATCGCCATGCCGCCCTACACGCCGGTGTTCGGACTCGACACGCTGTGGGAAGCCCTCGGCGAACTGTCGTTCGACAACTATCTGTGGCTGACCGAGGACCCGCTCTATTTCAACGCCTACATTTCGAGCGTCGTCATCGCGGCGATCTCGACCTTCCTGACGCTGCTGGTCGGGTTTCCGATCGCCTACGGCATGGCGCGTGCCCCGTCGGCCATACGCCCGACGCTGCTGATGCTGGTGATCCTGCCGTTCTGGACGAGCTTCCTGATCCGCGTCTACGCCTGGATCGGCATCCTCAAGCCGGAAGGCCTGCTCAACCAGTTGCTGATGACGCTGCACGTCATCGACGAGCCGCTGGTGATCCTCAACACCCACACCGCGATCTTCATCGGCATCGTCTACTCCTACCTGCCGTTCATGATCCTGCCCCTCTACTCCTCGCTGGAGAAGATGGACTATTCGCTGATCGAGGCCGCGCAGGATCTCGGCTGTCCGCCGATCAGCGCCTTCTGGAAGATCACCTTCCCGCTGTCGCTGCCGGGGGTGGTCGCCGGCTGCATGCTGGTGTTCATCCCGGCGGTCGGCGAGTTCGTCATCCCCGACCTGCTCGGCGGATCGCAGACGCTGATGATCGGCCGGACCCTCTGGAACGAATTCTTCAACAACCGCGACTGGCCGGTGTCCTCGGCGGTGGCGGTGATCCTGCTGCTGCTGCTGATCGTGCCGATCATGATCTTCCAGAACGCCCAGGCGAAAGCGCAGGAGCAGGGCCGATGAGCGGAAGCTGGACCCGGTTCAACATTACCTCGATCGTGCTCGGCTTCGCCTTCCTCTATTTGCCGATCGTGCTTCTGGTGGTCTTCTCGTTCAACGAATCCAAGCTGGTCACCGTCTGGGGCGGCTTCTCGACCAAATGGTACGGGTCGCTGTTCAACAACAAGGGACTGATGGACGCGGCCTGGGTGACCATCCGCGTCGGGGTGATCTCCGCCACCTTCGCGACGATCCTCGGCACGATGGGTGCGCTGGCGCTGACGCGCTATACGCGCTTCCGCGGGCGCGTGCTGTTTTCCGGCATGGTCTTCGCGCCGCTCGTCATGCCCGAAGTGATCACCGGCCTGTCGCTGCTGCTGCTGTTCGTGGCCGTCGGCCTCGATCGCGGCTTCATGACGGTCACGCTCGCCCACATCACCTTCACCATGTGCTTCGTCGCCGTCGTCGTGCAGTCGCGCCTGATGACCTTCGACCGGTCGATCGAGGAGGCGGCGATGGACCTCGGCGCCACTCCGGTGCGGACCTTCTTCCAGGTGACGCTGCCGGTGATCGCACCGGCGATCGTCTCGGGCTGGATGCTGGCCTTCACGCTGTCGCTCGACGATCTGGTCATCGCCTCGTTCACCTCGGGACCGGGCGCCACGACGCTGCCGATGAAGATCTACAGCCAGGTCCGGCTCGGCGTGACGCCGGAGATCAACGCCGCCTGCACGCTGCTGATCGGCATCGTCGCGCTCGGCGTCATCGCGGCGTCCCTGGTCAATAAGCGGCGCGAGGTGCAGCGGGTGCGCGACGAGCAGGCGGCGCAGCGCGGCTGATCGCGGCCTATTCCTCCGCCGCCGGCGGCGGGATCGGCGAGATGAACGGCGCGCTGAGGGAACCGCCGACGAAGAACGACGTCTCCTCCGTCGCCGGATCGCCCGATGTCTCGCCCGGTTCGGCAAGTCCGCCGGACAGCGCCAGGCCGCCGTCGGCGTAGGACAGTACGCCGGCGGCCCAGAGGGTGCCGCCGGCGAATTTCGCCTCTGCGTGGTAGAGATGGGCAAGCCCGTCGCTGATCGTCGCGCTGACTTCGACGCCGTCGACGTCGAGGCTGCCGGCGCTGGTCTCGGCGAGCGGGAAGAAGCCGCCGGATTTGCACCGATCGAGGAAGGCCGGCAGGTCGAACCGGGAGAGCGCGCCCGGCCCGAAACTTGCCTTGGCGGCGCCGTCTCCCTCGGCCAGCGCATCGATGACGCCGTGCCCGCTCCCCTTGAGATCGAGGCTGAACGTTCCGCGTCCGGTCGGAGCCAGGACGGTTGCCCCCGTGGTCTTGATCAGAGCCGCGCCGTCGATATCGGTCGCCGCCACCCGCAAGGCGGTGGTGACACCGTCCTTGCCGCGGTCGACCCGCAGTCCGACCTCGGCACTTCCCCCGAGCACCGAGGCGTCGAGGAGGTCGAACGCCGCGAAGGTCTCCTTGATCTGGATCGCCGTCGCGACCTCGGCGAGGTCGAAGCCGGCCGCCGTGGCTGTCGAGGCGGAGAGCCGCAGGTCGGCCTGCAGGGGAGGGAGCGTTGTTGTGCCGGTGGCCGGCCGCGCATCGCGTTCCGCGGTCGTCAGCGGCAGGAAGGCCTCCAGGATCGTGTCGAGCGACATCGTGTCGAATGCCAGCGATCCCGAGACCGCGAGACGTTCGGGCGTTGCGTCGATCTCGATCGCACCGGTGCCGGTGCTGCCGTCGAGCTTGATCGTCGCCTGGTCGAGTTTCATGTGGTCGGCCGCGCCGACGATGGTGCCGGAAAGGGAGACGGAAGTCAGCCGCTCCCATCCCGGGACGTCGGCGCCGGCCCAGACCGCCAGGCGGTCGAAGGAGGGAGCGTCGACGCGGATCGCTCCATCCAGCATGGCGTTGCCCACGATGCGCGCCGAGCCGTTGAACTCCACTTCGGCGGGCTTGGCCCTCAACGTGACCCGCAGCGGCGCGTCGCCTCCGGCAAGCAGCAGGAGAGGCGCCTCGCTGCGCAGGTCGACGGCGACCGCTTCGCCGTTCCACATGGCGGTCGCCACGATGCTGCCGCTCTGGTTCAGTTTCGGCCAGTTGATCGTCCCGTCGATGTCCTCGACGATGGGCGGAAGGTCTTCGGTTCCCGGGCGGACGATCCGGCCGTCGGTGAACGTCACGGTGCCGAACGGTTCATCCGCGGCAAGCGCCGGCCTTTCGGTCTTGTGCGCATCGATCATCGCGCGGGTCCGGTCGATCGCCGAGAGGATGCGGCCCTTGCCGGCGAATTGCGGCAGGAACCCGCCCGGCGCGTTCGCTTCCAGGCGCCAGCTCGGGCGGACGAGGCGCGCCGAGCTGAAGACGGCGTCGCCGCGCAGCGCGGCCAGCGCCGAGAGATCGATCTCGATGCG
Organism: Rhizobiaceae bacterium; assembly: GCA_019635715.1. Lineage (GTDB taxonomy): Bacteria > Pseudomonadota > Alphaproteobacteria > Rhizobiales > Rhizobiaceae > Kumtagia. The sequence continues at coordinate 15,804 of JAHBYY010000018.1, forward strand.
CTCGACCGTGGCGACGGCCTTGCCGTCGTTCCAGTCGGAGAAGGTGACGCCGTCGAGGACCGCGCTGAGCCCCGGCCAGACATGGATTTTGGCAGGGGCGTCGATCGTCACGCGATAGCCGCTCCAGCGGCCCATCTCCGTGGCGATGCGGTCGCGCACGATGCGGGTGGAGGCGACATAGGGAAGGGCGACGATCGCGGCGAGCACCAGCACGGCCAGCAGGCCGGCCGCAAGCACGCCTCTTCTCGCCATCGAATTTGCCATCGGTCTCCCTGCCGGCCGCAAAGCCGGCGTCTCGCTATCCATACGGGCCACGCTGCCGGGTTAGGCGCAAGGCACGGCGTTTTCAAGTCATTGTGGCCCGGCCATGACAACAGTCCCGGCGGCGCCAACCGGCTTGCCGAGTGCGTTGCAGCATGCCATGACGAGCGCGCTCGAGACGATGGCCGGCACGTCGCGGCAGGTGCTGCGCGAGGCCGTGGTCCATCGATGATTGGTCGCATTCGTGCAATGCAGGATTGTCCCGGCTTGCTGCGGAATGCTCCGGGAGGAAGTGCCGTGACTGCCGAACGCCCGCTCTGGACACCCGACGCCGCGCGGATCGCGCGCGCGCCGCTCACCGCCTTCACCAGGGAGGCGAGCCGGCGATCGGGGAGTTCCTTTCCGGCCTATGCCGATCTGCATCGCTGGTCGGTCGATGCGCGCGAAGCCTTCTGGGACCTGCTGTGGGACTTTTGCGAGGTGCGCGGCGAGAAGGGTACGCGGGTGCTGGTCGACGGCGACCGCATGCCCGGCGCCGCCTTCTTTCCCGATGCGAGGCTGAATTTCGCCGAAAACCTCCTGCGCAGCCGCGGCGCCGGCGACGCCATCGTCTTCCGCGGCGAGGACAAGGTGGCGACGCGGTTTTCCTGGGACGAGCTTCACGCGCTCGTTTCGCGACTGCAGCAACTCTTCGTCTCGCTCGGCGTCAGGCAGGGCGATCGGGTCGCCGCGATGATGCCCAACATGCCGGAGACCGTTGCCGCCATGCTGGCGACGGCCTCGATCGGCGCGGTATGGTCGTCGTGCTCTCCCGATTTCGGCGAACAGGGGGTACTCGACCGCTTCGGGCAGATCGAACCCGTGCTGTTCGTGGTGCCGGACGGCTACTGGTACGCCGGCAAGCGCATCGACGTCGCCGCCAAGGTGGCCGCCGTCGCGGCGAAGCTGCCGACCCTGCGCAAGGTGCTGGTCGTCGACTATCTCGGCTCCGCACCGCAGGCCGCCGCCTCCATCCCGAATGGCGAGACCGTCGCCTCGGCGATCGAACCCTTTGCGCCGCTGCCGCTTGTCTTCGAGCGGCTGCCGTTCGCCCACCCGCTCTACATCCTCTATTCGTCCGGCACGACCGGCATCCCGAAATGCATCGTCCATTCGGCCGGCGGCACGCTGCTGCAGCACCTGAAGGAACACCGCCTGCAGGCCGGAATCGAGGAAGGCGACCGCGTCTTCTATTTCACCACCTGCGGCTGGATGATGTGGAACTGGCTGGTTTCGGGTCTCGCCTCGGGCGTCACCCTGCTGCTCTACGACGGATCGCCGTTCCATCCGGACGGCAATGTCCTGTTCGACTATGCGGACGCCGAGGCGATGACCTATTTCGGCACCTCGGCGAAGTTCATCGATTCGGTGCGCAAGGCCGATCTGAAGCCCATCGAGACCCACGACCTTTCGACGGTCCGGACCGTGTCGTCGACCGGCTCGCCGCTGTCGCCGGAAGGCTTCCGCTTCGTCTACGACGGCATCAAGAAGGACGTCCACCTGGCGTCCATATCGGGCGGCACCGACATCGTCTCCTGCTTCGTGCTCGGCATTCCCACCGAACCGGTGTGGAGCGGCGAGATCCAGGGCCCGGGCCTCGGCATGGCGATGGACGTCTGGGACGACGGAGGCCGCCATGTCGTCGCCGAGAAGGGCGAGCTGGTCTGCACCAGGGCGTTCCCCTGCATGCCGGTCGGCTTCTGGAACGATGCCGACGGCAGGAAGTACCACGCCGCCTACTTCGACCGCTTTCCCAACGTCTGGTGCCACGGCGATTTCGCCGAATGGACGCAACATGGCGGCATGATCATTCATGGCCGCTCGGACGCCACGCTCAATCCCGGCGGCGTTCGCATCGGCACCGCCGAGATCTACAACCAGGTCGAGCAGATGCCCGAGATCGCCGAGGCGCTGTGCATCGGCCAGGATTTCGACGACGACGTGCGGGTCATCCTGTTCGTCCGTCTGGCGCCCGGCATCGCCCTCGACGAGGATCTGGAGAAGCGCATCCGCACCAAGATCCGCACCGGGGCGAGCCCGCGCCACGTTCCCGCGCGCATCGTGGCGGTCGCCGACATTCCGAGGACCAAGTCGGGCAAGATCACCGAGCTCGCCGTGCGCGAGGTGGTGCATGGCCGGCCGGTCAAGAACCGGGAGGCTTTGGCGAATCCCGAGGCGCTGGAGCTGTTCAGGGACCTTCCGCAGCTCAGGGCGTGACGGCGGCTTGGTAAATGAAAGGTTTCGCCAGAATTTACCTAAAGGCAAGAGGTGGAATCGGAGCGTAAACTTTTCGACGGCCTGTTAAGGAGTTGTTAGGGAGCGGCCGCGATAGTGGTTAGTAACTTGCGGGAAACCTTTTCCCAGCCCCTTCCCCCGGGGGTGAGTGGCCCTTTCCGGCCTCCTTGTCACAGCAATTCTCTGAGCGCCCTTCGAGGGCGCTTTTTTTTGGCCGGCGCGGCGCATCTGGCCTCGAAGCGCCTCGGCCGGCTCTATTCGGCGAGAACCCGCGTCGACGGGAAGCTGACCTCGACCAGCGTTCCCTCGCCCGGTGTCGAGTTGATGGTGAAGCGGGCGCGGTTGGCTTCGACCATCGCCTTGGTCAGCGGCAGGCCGAGACCGGTGCCGTCATTGCGCGCGCGTTTCAGCGCGTTGATCTGCTTGAACGGCTTCATCGCCTGTTCGATCTCGGCGCCGGTCATGCCGATCCCCGTGTCGCGCACCCGGATCACCACGTCGCCGGAAGGTTCGTAGGCGGTCGATACGATCACCTGTCCGCCGGCCTGGGTGTAGCGGACGGCATTCGACAGCAGGTTGAGGGCGATCTGGTGGACGCTGCGCAGATCGGCCACCACGTCGGGCAGCCGTGACGCGAAGCTGGACCGGATGATGACCCGCTCACGATTGGCCTGCGGCTGCATCATGGCCACCGTCTGGGCCAGCGCATCGTTCAGCGACACGGCTTCGTAGGTCATCTCCTGTTCGCCGGCCTCGATCTTCGAGATGTCGAGCAGGTCGTTGACCAGGTCGAGCACATGGTTGCCCGATTTGTTGATGTCGCGCAGATAGTCCCTGTAGCGGTCGCTGCCGACCGGACCGAAGCGCTCGTCGATCATCAGTTCCGAGAACCCGATGATGGCGTTGAGCGGCGTGCGGATCTCGTGGCTGATGCGCGCCAGGAAGTCCGACTTGTGCGACGAGGCGCGCTCTGCCAGCGCACGCGACTGGGTGAGTTCTTCCTCGGCGCGCTTCCACGGCGTGATGTCGCGCACCACGGCGCAGAACCCGCCGTCGTTCGGCAGCTTCCCGATCGACAGGAAGAGCGGGATGAAGCGCCCCTGGGCCTCGCGGCCGATGACCTCGCGCCCATCGTTGAGCACGCTGGCCACGCCATGTTCCGACAGGCTGGTCAGGTAGTCGCGGGCCGCCCTCTGGCTTTCCATGGCGAACAGCGAGACGAACGGCTTTCCGGCGACCTCGTCGGACTCATATCCGAACAGGGCCTCGGCCGGCCGGCTGATCGAGCGGATGAGCCCCTGCTGGCCGATGACGATCACTCCGTCGGTGGCGGTGTCGATGATGGTGCGCAGTTCGGCGACGTGGGCCCGCAATTCGTCGCGCGCCGCGTCCGCCGCGGGCTCCGCCGATCCGGCGCCGCCGCTGCGGCGCACCACCAGCATGAGGGCGTGACCATCTTCCCAGGGGACGGAGCGCAGCAGCGCATCGATGGGAAACTCGCTCCCCTCGGCCGTGCGCAGCCGCAGCGCGCGGTCGGCGGCATCGGAGTCCGGATCGTAGGGGTCGGCGAACAGGCAGTCGAGCCCACCTGCGCCCGCAAGCTCCTCCAGCGACCGATAGCCGGTGAGATCGAGGAATTCGGGGTTGGCGTAGTGGAGGACGTCTCCCGCATGGATCAGCACGGGAACCGGAAGCCGCGCCAGGATACCCGCTTCCGCGACCGGCCTGACGGGGGAGGGCGCCTCGGACCTCGCATCGGCCTCTGCCGCCAGCGGCGCGCTCGCCGCGGGATGCGGCTCCTGCTGGTCCGAGTGCTGCGACATGGCATTGCCGTCAGCCGCCGGCGACATGTCGTGGTCGCTTGGTGCCGATGTCTCGACCGATAGGTCCGAGGGAGGCGCCTCGGCGGCCGACCAGGTTCCGTCCGATCCGGCCCCGACGGTGGCGGCCCAGGAGTCTGTGACGCCGAAACGCGGTTCGGGCTCGGCACCCGCCGCGTCGGGCGGTGCGACCGTGTCCGTGTCGCTCGCCTCCGCGTCGGCCGCTTCCACGGCGTTCGCTTCCACGGCGGCCGCTTGCACGGTCCCGGACGTCGTCGGGTCCGGATTGTCCGTGCCGCCGTCGGCGCCATCGGCGTAGGACGAGAGCCGGAAGTCCGCGCCCTGCGTGGCATCGTCGTCGACGGCCCCGGTTTCGCCGGTCGTCGCACCGTCCTGCGCATGCGCGCTTTCGCCGGGCTCCGCGCCGCCCGCCGCGACCTCGAAGGTCCGTGCATCGTCCTCGCCGACCTGGCGCGCCTGCTCGGGTTCGGACCGCGATTCGGCGTCTTCCGGTCCGGCAGCATCGCCGCCATCGCGTGGGCGGTCGCCGTCGACGGCAGCGCCGGCGGAAACCGCCGGGGAGAGCACGGAGGCTGCATCGCGTCCCGCCGCCTCGTCCGCTTCCTCGCTCGCGGCGGCGACCTCGGTCTCGGAGGCGACCGGCGCGGCGCCCTGCGTCTCGTCCGCCACCTCGGTTCGAGCGCCCTGCGCGGCGTCTCCCTCGGCCTTGCGCAGACGTTCGCCGATCTCGCGAAACGCGCTGCGCTCGCCTGGCGACAGGCTGGCCTCGGTGGTCGCCGACCGATGTTCAGCCAGGCGGATGATCTTGTCGGAGAAGCGCCGCTCGTCCGCGGAGACGATCTTGAGGGCGGGAACCTCGCCGCGGAACGGGTCGGGCGCTTCCTGCCCGGGCTCGGCCGGCGGCGGCATCTCGCCGGCGCTGTCATTGGCTGCGGCGAGCGCCTCCGGCGTCGCAGCGGTTTTCTCGCTCCACCGGATCGGCGCTGCGTCGGCATCGGTCACCGCATCGGCGAACCGCGCGACGCCGAACCCGCGAAAACCCTCGAAGCTGCGGTCGCGGGCATAGATCGGCAGGGCCGCCAGATCGACCGGGACCCGCGTCGTGGTGCCGATGAGCGGCCACAGCACCGAGCGCCCCGACCAGGTGTCGCGGCGTTCGAGGAGCGACGCGATTTCGCCCGACGGGTCCAGCGCCAGGCGCTCGGCGACCTGGCGGAACGGCCGTCCGAGCAGGTCGGACGGCGTCAATCCCATCGCGGCGGCGAAGTCCGACGATACCGCGCTGAAGCGGCCGGCCGTATCGGTCTTCCAGACGAAGCGCAGCGGCGCGGCGTTGCGGTCCGGCAGCGCGGTCGGAGTCGCCTGCGGCTCGGGGACCAGGTCCGGCTCCGTCCCGCCTGGGCTGTCGTCGGGCAGGGCGACCGCCGCGACGGGTGCCGGTTCGTTGCCTTCGGCATCCGGCAGCAATCCCTCTGCCGCTTCCGGCTCTGCGGCTTCGGCTTCAGTCACGACCGGGACGACGGCATCGTCCGGGGCGGGCTCGTCCGGCACCCCGTCTTCGGCCTCAGGCGCGGCAAGTTCGACATCGGCCGGACCGGACGGTGCGTCGTCTTCCGCCACGACCTCCCCATCCTGGCCGTCTGCCCCATCTGCCGGCTGGGCAGGCCCGTCCGGTTCGGGCCGGACAGGGTCGACGGCGGTCGCGACCGACGTTAGCGTGCCGTCGTCGATCGACACAGGCTCGCCGGCAAACTCGGCCGCGGTCTCGCCCGCGTCTCTCTCTTCCTCCGCAGCGGCGACAGCGCCTTCCGGCTCGATCGCCTCCGACACGAAAGCAAGCGGCAACTCATCCGAGTGCGCATCGACATCGTCGTTCGCGACCGGGCGTTCGGTGGCCGCGTCCGCGGCAGGTGGAGCGATGGAGGACGTGTCCTGCTCGCTGGTCGCGTCAGCCGCAGGCTCGCCGGCAAACTCGGCCGCGGTCTCGCCCGCGTCTCCCTCTTCCTCCTCCGCGACGACAGCGCTTTCCGGCTCGATCGCCGCCGCTGCGAAGGCGAGTGGGAGTTCGCCCCGATCCGCATCGGCATCGCCGTGCGCGGCCGGCTGTGCGGCCATCGCGTCGGTGTTGGCAGGATCGTCGGCATTCTCCTCGCCGGCCTCGTCCACCACGACCAGCAGGTGCCGTTCGGGCAGGTCGGCGAGATAGGCGATGCCGGCTGGCAGCGCCAGATCCGCGACCGGCAGCAGACGCTTGACCAGCCGGTCCGGCGCTGCGCGCGCCTCGCCGGCGAGGTCGCGCAGCGCCTCGGGCGCAATGCCGAGCGCCGCGAAGCCGGGCGACGACGCGAGCGCGTGGCCCTCGCCGTCGAGCATCGCCAGCAGGTGGCCGGGATGCCCGAAACCCTGGATCGCCCGTGCCTCGGTATCCGGCCCGAGCGAGGCCGGCAGCGCCAGCAGGATCGCCGGCGCGCCGTCCGGCATCGTGATGGCGCTCGCCAGGAACCCCATCACGCCCTGATTGAGGCGCACCAGCACGCTGCGGTCGCGCCCGATGCGCGGATAGCCGCGTGTCGACATGATCTGCCGGCGGGCAGCCGGGCCGAGCCCGCTTTCGGCACCGACCGCGCTCTCGATGTCGTCGTGGCCGAACAGCGCCGCGCCGGCCCCATTCGCCCAAAGCAGCTCGCCGAGGTCTTCCGGCAGGATCACGATGGCATCGCCGCTGGCGAAGCGCGCGCGCACGGCATCGAGAATCGCCACGTCGATGAATGGATAGCTCGTAGGCATGTCGCTCGTGGTCCCGGCCGAAGACTCGCGCTGCGCGGCGATTAACGCCTTGTTAATAAAGTTCGGCGGGCTTTGCGTCCATCTTGCGGCGCCGCGACGGCGTCATTTCGGGCCGCTTGGTTAATCCGCCGGAGGGGAGGGAATGGTGCATCGCAACATAATTGTTGCATTGCACAATGGACTGCGCTATATGGAGTTCATCAAACACGCAGACGGCGCCAGACCGCCGTCGATCGAAAGGATGGAAAATGTCCAAGACCGCGACCAAGACCGCCGACTTCATCGAGAACGTCGAATTCCCGACCTTTGACGCGTCGAAGGCCACCGATCAGTTCCGCGCCTTCGCCGAGAAGGGCGTCGAGCAGTCGAAAGAGGTTTACGGCAAGCTGAAGTCCGGCGCCGAGACCACCCAGAAGGCCCTCGAGACCACCTTCGAGACCGCCAAGACCAGCGGCAGCGACCTCGCTCTCAAGTCGATCTCCGCGGCGCGCTCCAATGCCGAGCTCGGCTTCGCCCATCTCGAGGCGCTGGTCGGCGTCAAGTCCGTCTCCGACTTCATCGAGCTCCAGACCGCTTTCGTGCGCAAGGGCACCGAGGCCGCCGTCGCCCAGGCGAAGGATCTGCAGGCTTCCGCCAGCAAGGCCGCCGAGGACGTTGCGAAGCCGATGAAGGACGTCTTCGAGAAGGCGCTGAAGGATCTCAAGGTCGCCTGATCGGCGGCGTTTGCAAACACGGCGCGACGCCGGCTCTCCCGCGTCGCGCCAGAACTTCCCGCCGGGCGGTTCCTCCTCCCTCCGCCTCGCGGGCATGCGGCCGGTACCTCCTCCCACCGGCTCGACATAGAGAAAAGGCCGGCACCTCCTCCCGCCGGCCTTTTCTTTTGCCGCTTGAATCTCGGCCCGTTTGTCCTTATTGACGGCCCGTTCGCGGCTGGAGCTCACGCCTCCCGCCTTCGATATGTGCGGTTGTAGCTCAGATGGTTAGAGCGCCGGATTGTGGATCCGGAGGTCGCTGGTTCGATCCCAGCCAACCGTACCATCGGCTTTATCAATGAATCCCAGGCGATAGGCGAGGCTGCCCGGTGGCAGGTCGACGCGCCATGCAGGGTCGGCATTGGCAACCGCGGCGCGATCGCGTGAGCGGCGCAGGCCGCGCATGTTGGCCGGCAGGGGCAGGAAAGCAGCCGCTGCGCCGGCGGCGGTCGCAGGCGACGCGAGCCGAACGGTAACCAGCCCGAACACCGCAAGGCAAAACGAGGCAGGCTTCTCGTTGGGCCGTTATCGACGCATCCCGCTGGTCTCGGCCCGCGGCGACCGGCCTTCATCGACGAGACCTTGATCAACACCGACATGACCCTGCCATGCGGCTCCGGGCCGGCAGGCGCCTACCGGCGCGGCTTCGCGGCGTGGCGATCGAGATCGGTCAATCGGTAAACTGTTGACAGATGACACTCGATATCATTAGATGATCGTGGGCACGGAGGCAGGCATGCGGCTGGCGATACTGGACGACTATCAGGGTGTCGCGGCAAGCATGGTGGACTGGGCGAGCATCTCCGGCGTCAGCGTCGTCCCGTTCCGGGATCATGTCCACGACGCCGACGAACTGGTCGCGCGCCTCACCGGATTCGACGCCGTGATGCGCATACGCGAGCGGACGTCGTTCACACGCGACATCCTGCGGCGTCTTCCGCAGCTCAAGCTCATCCTTGCGACCGGCATGCGCAATGCCCGTTCGCTCGATCTCACGGCCACGGACGACCTCGGCATCACGGTTTGCACCACAGATGCGCTGCACCAGACCACCGTCGAAGTGACCTGGGCCCTGATCCTCTCGCTGACCCGCAACCTGCCGCGCGAGACCGGCGCGCTTCGCCATGGCGGCTGGCAGCAGAAGCTCGGAAAGGGCCTCGGGGGCCGCACGCTCGGGATCGTGGGACTGGGCAACATGGGCATTCCCGTGTCGCAGATCGCCCGCATATTCGGCATGAAGGTCATCGCCTGGAGCCGCAACCTGACGCCCGAGCGCACAGCGCCGCACGGCGTGGAATGTGTGACGAAGGAAGAGCTGTTCCGCCGCTCCGACGTGATCACGCTGCACCTGCCGCTCAGCGACACCACCGACGGCACGGTCGGCGCGGCCGAGATCGCGCTGATGAAGCACGACGCCGTCATCATCAACACCGCGCGTCCCCAGCTCATGGACGAGGCAGCGCTTGTCGCGGCCCTGAAGGAAGGCCGTATCGGCGGCGCCGGCCTCGACGTCTTCGAGATCGAGCCGCTGCCGGCCGACCATCCGTTCCGGACCCTGCCAAATGTGGTGGCGACGCCGCATATCGGCTTCGTCACTGAAGAGAACATGCGCATGTTCTACGAGCAGTCACTTGCCAATCTGGCGGCGTTTCGCGCCGGCACGCCCATCAACGTCATCAGCGCCAACGCGCCTTTCCTGCCCGACTCGCAGGTGGCCCAGCAGATGCACGCCCAGAAGCTGGGCAGCGCCGAACTCTACGACAAGCATAATGACGCAGCGTGAGCCGCAGCGATAGGAATGATCCCGTGACGCAGACCTACGACCTCTTCATAAACGGCCGCTTTCTCTCAGAATCGGGTCAGGAGCGGTTTCCCGCCGTCAACCCGTACAACCGGGAGGAATGGGCTTCCATTCCGCAGGCGAGCGAGCGGCAGGTCGCCGAGGCAATTGCCGCGGCCCGCCATGCCTTCGACGCAGTCTGGTCGAAGGTCAACGGAACCGAGCGGGCCAGGCTGATGAACCGGCTGGCCGACCTCCTCGCCGCCGATGCCGACCGCATGGGGATCCTGGAGAGCACCGACAACGGCAAGGTCGTGCGCGAAACGCGCAGCCAGATGCTGTTCGCGTCGCGCCAGTACCGGTTCTTCGCCGGCTATGCCGACAAGCTCTGGGGCAAGGTCATCCCGCTCGATCAGCGCAACGTGCTGGACTATGCGGTTCGCGAGCCGCTGGGCGTTGCCGTGCTCATCACGGCTTGGAATTCGCCGATGGGGCTGCTGTCGAACAAGCTGGCTCCGGCGCTGGCCGCCGGCAACTGCGTCGTCATCAAGCCCTCCGAGCACGCGTCGGCCACGACGCTCGAGTTCGCGAAATTCGTCGAGAAGGCCGGCTTCCCGCCGGGCGTCGTCAACGTGGTGACGGGTGACGCGCGTGTCGGCAAGGCGCTTCTGACCTCCGGCCGGATCGACCGCATCTCTTTTACCGGCAGCCCCGGCGTCGGCCGCGAGATCGCCGTCAACGCCGGCCGTGCCCTCGTGCCCGCGACGCTTGAGCTCGGCGGCAAGTCGCCGAACATCATCTTCGCGGATGCCGACCTGCCCAAGGCGATCATCGGAGCGCTCGCAGGCATCTTCGCAGCCACGGGCCAGACCTGCATCGCCGGCTCGCGGCTGCTGGTGCAGCGGCCGGTCTACGACGAGGTCGTCGAGACGCTGGTCGCGCGCGCCCGCAAGATCCGCATGGGGAACCCGACCGATCCCGCGACCGAGATGGGCACGGCGGCGAACGAGCCGCAGTTCCGCCGCATCCTCCAGTCGATCGAGGGCGCGAAGGGAGACGGTGCCGAGCTGGTGACCGGCGGCAAGGCCGCGCAGGGGCCTGAACTGTCGAACGGCTTCTTCATCGAGCCGACGATCTTCGCCAATGTGAACAACGCGATGTCGATCGCGCAGGAAGAGGTCTTCGGGCCCGTCCTGTCCATCCTGCCCTTCGAGGAGGAGGAGGAAGCGATCGCGATCGGCAACGATACCAAATACGGTCTGGCTTCGGGCATCTGGACGACCAACCTCAACCGCGCGATGCGGGTGTCCCAGGCGATCCGGGCCGGAACGGTCTGGGTGAACACCTATCGGGCGGTAGCACCCCAGGCGCCGTTCGGCGGCTTCAAGGACAGCGGCTTCGGCCGCGAGCGGGGCGAGGCCGCGCTCGACGAGTTCACCAGCATCAAGAACGTGATGATCGACTTCTCCGACGAGGAGCGCGATCCCTTCGCCATCAAGGCCTGAGTCGGGGAGCGCGGCGCAGATGACGGGGGAGACGATGGACGAAACCTACGATGTGGTCGTTGCCGGCTGCGGCATCGCGGGGCTCTCCGCGGCCGTCTCGGCCGCCGAGGCGGGCGGCCGCGTGGTGGTCGTCGAGCGTGCGACGCGTGATGAGCGCGGCGGCAATACCCGCTGGACCGAAGCGTTCATGCGCATGAAGAACGAGGACGAAGTCTCCGACGACTTCGAAGAACACTTCATGGCCAATTCGGGCACGCATCTCGACCCCTCGCTGGTGGCCGAGACGGCGCGGCCCTACGAGGAATGGTCGCCGCTGGTGAAGGCGCTCTCCTTCACCGACCCGGAAGTGATCGGAAGGCTTGCCGCCGAGGCCGGACCGACACTCGCCTGGCTCAAGACGCTCGGCATCCGCTTCTCGGACATGGCGAGCTACCTCATCACGCAGTCCACCACCCGCATCTGCCCGGTGGGCGGCGGACTGGCGCTCGTCGAGGCGCTGGCGGCGCGCGCCGAATCCATCGGCGTAACCTTCCATTACGAGACTTCGGCCGAAGACCTGATCCGCGACGAGACGGACGCCATCGTCGGCATGCGCGTGCGCGGCGCCGGACGGCGCCCGCGCGACCTCTACGGCAAGGTCGTGCTCGCCTGCGGCGGATTCGAGGGCAATGCCGAGATGCAGGCGCGCTACTATGGCGATGTGGCGCGCCACATCCGGCCCGTCGCGCGGGGCGGCTACTACAACAAGGGCGAGGGCATCCGCATGGGGCTGGCGGCCGGCGCGGCTGCCTGCGGCGATTTTTCGGAATACCACGCCGAGCCGATCGACCCACGCTCGGGCGTTTCCGAGCCGATCGTCTTCAATTTTCCCTACGGGATCCTCGTCGACCGGGAGGGACGTCGCTTCGTCGACGAGGCATCGCACACCGTCGACGCCATCTATGAGAACATCGCCCGGATGATCGCCAAGCTGCCGGGCGGGGTCGCCTATCTGATCTGCGACGCCCGGCTCGACGAGGTACCGAACTGGCAGCGCAGTGTCCGTACCGACCAGAAGCCGGTTGTCGCCGACACCATACCCGCCCTCGCCAAGGCGCTCGGGATACCCGAATCCATGCTGGATGCAACGGTCGGCGCATTCAACGCGGCGACCACCGGCGGGACGTTCCGTCCGCTCGAACTGGATGGCCTGTCGACGCGCGGACTCCACCCGCCCAAGTCGAACTGGGCGCTGCCGATCGCGCGCGGGCCGTTCAGGGCCTGGCCTGTGAGCTCGGCCAACTGCTTCACCTTCGGCGGACTCCGCTGCAACGCCGACGCCCAGGTCGTCGACAATGACGGGCGTCCGATCGGCAACCTCTACGCCGCCGGCGAAACGATGGGTCTCTACTACAAGCGCTACACCGGCGCGACATCGGTCCTGCGCGGCGCGGTCTTCGGCCGGATCGCCGGCCGGCACGCCGTCAGCGCCAGCCGGGCCGCGACCGCCTGACACCCAATCTTCCCGCAAAGGTTTGACCGCCATGCCGATCCCGACACCGACCGCCGAAGACATTCGCAAGGTTTCTGAGGCGCTCGGGCTCGGATTGTCGGCGGCCGACATCGACACCTACGCCGGCTTCGTTGCCGGCATGGCGGACTCCTATCGCCGCCTCGACGAGATGCAGGCGCCCACCCCGGTCAAGCCGCAGCGCGGCAAGGTCGGCCGGGCACCCCGCGCCGAGGAGAACCCCTGGAACGCCTGGGCCTGGCTCGGCCCCGTCGAGCCGACCGGCAGGGGCCTGCTCGACGGGTTTCAGATCGGCGTGAAGGATGCGATCTGCGTCGCGGGCATGCCGGCCCGCAACGGCTCTCGGCTGTTGGCCGACTTCGTACCCGAAATCGACGCGACGGTCGTGACGCGCGTCCTCGCAGCCGGCGGCACCATCAAGGGCAAGACCGCGTGCGAGAACCTCAGCTTTTCCGGAAGCAGCCATACGAGCGATCCGCCGGTGCTCAACCCGCACAGGCCGACCCATTCGGCCGGCGGCTCGTCGAGCGGCAGCGGGGCTGCGATCGCGGCCGGCGACATCGCGATGGCGCTTGGCTGCGACCAGGGCGGATCGGTGCGGATTCCCGCGAGCTGGTGCGGGATCGTCGGCCTCAAGCCGACCCACGGTCTCGTTCCCTATACGGGCGCCTATGCGATGGACGCCACCATCGACTATTGCGGGCCGATGGGCGCACGCGTCGAGGATGTGGCGCGCCTGCTGACCGTGATCGCGGGGCCCGACGGGCTGGACGCCCGACAGATCAAGCCCGTGCCGGTGCCGTCGGGCGTCAACTATCTCGATCGGCTGACGGATGGACGCAGGCCCAAGCGCATCGGCGTCGTGCGTGAAGGGTTCGGCCGTCCCGATAGCGAGGCTGAAACCGACCGCATCGTGCGCGAGGCCTTGAAGCGCTTCGCGGCAGCCGGCGTCGAGGTCGAGGAGATTTCCGTGCCGGAACACCTGCAGTGTTTCGACGTCTGGAGCGCCATCGTGGTCGGCGGCACATCCGAGCTGATGTTCAAGCAGGACGGGCTGGGCGGTTTTGGCGAAGGCTACGCCGATCCCGGCATGATGGCGGCCTTCGCGGCGTGGCGCCGGCGGCCCGATGCGATCACCGTGACCGCGATGCCCGCACTGCTCATGGGTGCCTTCATGCAGTCCAGCTATCAGGGCCGCCACTATGCCAAGGCACAGACCCTGCTCAGGCGCATGCGCGACGGTTTCGATGCGGCGCTCGGCCGGTTCGATGCGTTGGCGATGCCGACCATTCCGTTTCGGGCGCTGCCGCATCCGGGGCCGGACGCGAGCCTGTCGGACCGCGTCGCGCTCGGGCTGCCGATGGTCGGCAACACGGCACCCTACAATGCCAGCGGCCATCCGGCCATCTCGCTGCCCTGCGGGATGCACGACGGGCTTCCCGTGGGGCTGATGCTGATCGGCCGGCATTTTGGTGACGCCGATCTCCTGGCCACCGCAGCCTTCTTCGAAAAGACAGCGTGAGGACGAGGGTCTTTGGAAACAATGGACCGGAGCGCGGCATGAGGCGAAATCGTCCGGTTCCGCGACGCCGAAACGGGGATTTCGGCCGTATCCCTTCGCGGCGCCTCGCATTTCGCGCCCGGCTTCGTTGGGCCTCGCTCATGTTGCCCCACACCATGTCGGTCGGTCCGCTTGCCCGGACACGCAATCCGACACGCGCCGCGCCGAATCAAAAACTGTCCACAGGATTCAGGAGATGAGCGAACTCACCGAGATCGGCGGCGTTGCCGCGGGCAGGCTGATCGCGCAAGGCAGGCTGTCGCCGGTGGAACTCACCAGCGCCTACCTGGCCCGGATCGAGGCTCTCGAGCCCAAGCTTCACGCCTTTGCCCATGTCATGGCGGACCAAGCCATGGCGCAGGCGCGTACCTGCGAGGCAGAGATCGCCGCCGGCCTGCGCAAAGGACCGCTGCACGGTGTGCCGGTGGCGGTGAAGGATCTCTGCGAGACTGCCGACGCGCCGACCGCAGCCGGCTTTCCCATGTTCGCCGACCGGCGCGCCGGCCATGATGCGACGGTGGTTGAACGCATTCGCGCCTCCGGCGCAGTGCTCATCGGCAAGACGCAATTGTCCGAAGGCGCGCTCGCCATCCATCATCCCGACGTGACGCTGCCCGTGAACCCGTGGCGAGCCGACCTGTGGACGGGGTCTTCCTCGTCCGGCTCCGGCGTCGCGGCCGCCGCGGAGCTTTGTGCAGCGGCGATCGGCTCGGATACGGGCGGATCGATCCGGTTCCCGGCGATCTGCAACGCGGTTGTCGGCATCAAGCCGACCTGGGGCAGGGTGAGCCGCCACGGCGTGTTCCCGCTGTCGTGGACGCTCGACCATGTCGGCCCGCTGGCGCGCCGCGTCGAGGATGCCGCCGCCCTGCTGGGCATCGTGGCCGGCCGCGACGAAAGAGATCCGACCAGCCTTGCCGCCCCGGTGCCGGACTATCTCGACGATGGCGGCACCGGTCTTGCAGGCTTGCGGCTGGGTTTCGACGAAAGCTACGCGACGGACGGCGTGCTGCCCGAAACGGCGGCGATTCTGAAGCGCGCCATCGAGGTGCTGGGCGGACGGGGCACCGTCCTCAAGGCCGTGACGATGCCGCAGTCGGATGCCGCGCAGCGGGCCTGGACGCCGATCTGTCTTTCGGAGGCGCTGTGCGTCCATCAAGACTTGAAGGGCGCCGATCCGGCCGGCTACTCGGATTCGTTCAAGCAGTTCCTTGCGGCCGGCGCCGCCGTCTCGGGCGCCGAGTATGCCCGTGCCAATCTCGCCCGGCGCCAGTTTGCCGGCAACCTCGACGCGCTGTTCGAGACCATCGATCTGATGGTCGTGCCGGTGACGCCGAACCCTGTGCCGACGGTGGACGAGTTCCATCGCATCTGCCCGGATCCCGAGGGGCTGGAGAGGCTCATCCGCTTCACCTGCATCTACGACGTCTCCGGGCATCCGACGATCACCCTGCCGGCCGGGCTTTCCTCGGCCGGCGAGCCGCTCGCCTTTCAGCTCGTCGGTCCTCGCCTGTCGGAACATCTGCTGATCCGCGCAGGGCTGGCCTGGCAGGCCGATTTCGGATGGCGTGCGCGGCCGCCGCTCTGAGCGCCGCCACGCTCTAATCCGAGCCCATGAGCCGTCGGCGCATGGCGGTCCCGACAGCGTTCCTCGTGCGCCGACCGAAGCCGCCAGAAGCTTGGATGGATATCCGTCAGCCGAAGCCGACGAACTCACGCACGACGGACGGATCATCGAGCTGCTGCGGCGCGAGCCGGCCGGTGATCACACCACGCTGAAGGACCAGCACTTCGTCGGCCAGGGCGGCGATGAAATCGAGCTTCTGCTCGACAAGCAGCAGGGTGAGCCGACGCTTGCGGCGCAGCTCGTGCAGAACGGCGATGATCTCTTCCACGATCGACGGCTGGATGCCTTCGGTGGGCTCGTCCAGCATCAGCAGACGCGGATGCCCGACAAGGCTCCTCGCGATGGCGAGGATCTGCTGCTCGCCGCCCGAAAGGATCCCGCCGCGTCGCGACAAGAGCGGCTTCAGGCGCGGAAACTCCTCGAGCACGGCCTCGAACGAGTCCTGCGCGGCCTGTTTCTCGGACAGGCGCATGAGGCCCATCCGCAGGTTCTCCTCGACCGAGAGGTTTGGGAAGATCTCGCGTCCCTGGGGCACGTAGCCCAATCCGATCGCGGCGCGCCTGTGAGGCGCCGCATTGCCGAGATCGGTGCCGGCGAAGGCGATCGTGCCGGCGCTGGGCCTGATCTGGCCCGCTATGGTCTTCATCAGCGTCGACTTGCCCATGCCGTTATGGCCGAGGATGCCGATGAAAGCGCCTTCGGGAATGGTCAGATCGATGCCCTGAAGGATGGTGACGCGACCGTAGCCCGCCTTCAGGCCTTTGACGTCAAGCAGGCTCATGACAGCAGGTTCCGCTTGCCGAGATAGATTTCGCCGACACGCGGATCGCGCATGATCGTCTCGGCGGTGCCGTCCGCGAAGATGCGGCCCTGATGAAACACGGTGACGCCCGTGGCGATGGAGCGGATGAACTGCATGTCGTGCTCGACGACGATAAGAGCCGAGTCGCGATTGAGCTCCTGGATCAGGGCGGCCGTGTGCTCGACTTCGGCATGCGTCATCCCGGCGGTCGGCTCGTCGAGCAGGATCAGCGCCGGGCGGCTCGTCACCACCATGGCGAGTTCCACCCATTGACGCTGCCCGTGCGAAAGCCTGTCGAGCCGGTGGCCGCCGATGGCTTTCAGCGACAGCCGCTCGATCGCCTGATCACAGGCCTCGTCAATGGCACGGCCGCGATGGCGCGCGGTCGCTGCAAGGCGAAGGTTTTCGCGTACCGTCAGGCCGTCGAACACGTTGGGAACCTGGGTCTTGATGCCGACGCCCTGGCGCGCGATGGCGTGCGTCGGCGCCCGCGTCACGTCGCGGCCCCGCAGAAGCACGGTGCCGCTGGTCGGCTGGTACTGTTTGGTCAGGCAGCGGAAGAACGTGCTCTTGCCGGCGCCGTTCGGGCCGATCAGGCAGCGCAGCTCGCCCTCTTCGAGGCGGAAGTCGACGTCCTCGACGGCCTTGACGCCGCCGAAGCGCATGCCGACGCCGCGGGTCTCCAGCAGGGGCGCTCCCCTCTCAGCCATGCGACGACGCCTCCCGCGACGCGTTGGCCCCGGCATCCGGATCCCGAGCCGGCCGGCGGTCGGTCCAGAACTTGCGCAGGGTCGGGATGATGCCCTGCGGGACCAGGAGCACGAAGACGGTGAAGACGAGACCAAGGATCAGATTGATGTCGATCGTCTTCTGGGTGCCGAGTTCGAGCGAGAGCGTGCTCAGGATGAAGGCACCCAGGATCGGGCCGATCAGCGTACCGAGGCCGCCGATCATGACCCAGATGATCGGCTGGGCGCTGAAGCCGAGGCCGAAGACGTGCGGATCGATGAAGGCGTTCCAGTTGGCGAACATGACGCCGCCCAGGCCGGCGATGGCCGCGGCGATCACGAAGGCGACGAGTTTGTAGAAGCGCGTGTCGAAGCCGAGCAGTTCCATTCGCAGTTCGTTCTCCCGCATGCCGACCACGATCTTGCCAAGACGCGCCGCGAGAAGGACGCGCAGCCCGATGTAGACGGCCAGCGCGGTCAGCCCGGCGATGACGAACATCTCCTCCGGTCCCGCGAAAAGGTCCGGGCGGCCGGGCACGTTCAGTGGCGGGATGGCCGGAATGCCGTTGTAGCCACCCAGCATCGCATTGCCGATCATGTAGGACGGCTTGGCCGTCTGCCCCATGAATTTGTAGAGGATCAGCGTCACCACCAGCGTGATGACGGCGACATAGATGCTCGACAGTCGCGCGTAGAAGACGAAGTAGCCGAGAACCAGCGCAAACAGCGCCGGCAGGAGAACGCCGATCAGTATCGCCGGCGTGCTGTCCCCGAAATTGATGGCCGCCGCCGCGTAGGCATAGCCGCCCAGGCCGAAGAAGGCGGCCTGCCCGAAACTGAAAATGCCCGCATAGCCCCAGACAAAGCCGAGGCTCAGCGCCAGGATGGCGAAGGCGAAGTTCAGCGTGATCTGCAGGATCGTGTCGTAGCCGATGAACGACGGCAACGCGACGATGACGGCCGCTCCGGCCAGCGCTATGGCGCCGAGCTGAATGGCGAGCGGTACGCGTGCCATCAGACGGCTCTCCGCGAGAAGAGGCTGGAGAGGCCCGAAGGCAGGATGCGCAGCATCAGAAGTGCACCGAGAAGGAGCGCCACCTCGCCGAATTCCGGCGTCAGCAAAATGGTCGTGGTCTGGTTTATGAGCCCGAAGAGGACGGCGGCGCTCGCGGTTCCGGCAAAGATCGCATCGCCGCCGCAGATGACGGTGATGAAGGCCTTGCCGATATAGGCGGCGCCCATCGTCGGGAGAACTCCAGTCAGCGGCGCCATGATGGCGCCGGCGAGCCCGGTCAGCGCGGCGCCGACCGCAAAGGTGGCGGTGTAGACGTAGCCCGGATTGATGCCCATCACCCCGACCTGGCGGGGATTGTCCATGGTGGCCCGCGCGATCAGGCCGACACGTGTATGCCTCAGCACCGCATAGATCGCCACGAAGAGCGCGATGGTTACGCCGATGATGAGGAATTTGTAGGAACTGTCACGGATGCCGCCGATCTCGAAGGATCCGAGCGGCGTCGACAGGCCGCGCGTGACGTTTCCGAAGACCATCGTCACAAGGCCTGTGATGAACAGGCTGAGGCCCCAGGTGGCCAGCAGCGTGTCCATCATGCGGCCGTAGAGGTGGCGGATGACGAGCCGCTCAATCAGGATGCCGATCAGCCCCACGACGACGGGCGCGACCACGAACATCGCGATCCAGATGTTGACGCCATAGGCGTTGGCGAATTGAACGCTGTAGGCGCCGAGCATCAGAAGCTCGCCATGGGCGAAGTTCATGACCCGCATCATGCCGAAGATGACCGCCAGACCAAGGCTGATCAGCGCCAGGCTCGCCATGGTGTTCAGAATCTGGATCGCCGCAATAGCCATGCCGTCGGGGCCTCATGCAGGAAAGCTTCGGGGCGCCGGATGCTCCCGGCGTCCCATCAGGTCGCAAGAACGGCGACCGCGCAAGGGCGCGGCCCGTCCGCTCAGGGCTGGTACTGGATCGACTGGTCGGGATCGGCGATCAGGTCGCAGACGGCCGACGTGTCGAGCGGCGGCACATCCGTGTTCTGGCCGATGATGACGAACTCCCCGTTCTTCACCTCGGCCATCACCGTCGACATCACCGCATGGTGGGTCTTGGCGTCCACGGTCATCTTGCCGCCGGGGCCGTCGAACGAGATCCCCGTTTCGAGCGCCGCGATGAGCTTGTCGCGGTCGAGGTCGCCGACCTTCTCGACCGCCTGCTTCCAGATGTTGACGGCATTGTAGGAGCAGACGGCGAGCGTGCCGATCTCCGGATGGTCGGCGCCGAACTTTGCCGCCCACTTGTCGAGGAACGCCTTGTTCTCGGGCGAGTCGATCGTCTGATAGTAGTGGTAGGAGGTGGTCAGCCCCTCGATCTCCTGCGGCTGCAGAAGGTTCTTCTCCCACGGACCGAAGACCGTGCAGTGGAGCGGGATCTTGCCCAGCATGCCGGCCGCCGGCCACTGGCGGTAGAAGCCGATGTGGTTGCCGCCGACGAGCCCCGAAACGACCAGATCCGGCTTCGCGTCCTGGATCTTGGTGATCGTGGCCGAGAAGTCGGTCACGTCGAGCGGGAAGAACTCCTTGGCGACGAGCTCGGCGCCGTTTTCGGCCGCAAGCTTCTCCAGCCATGTCGAGCAGATGTAGCCGTAATTGTAGTCGGCCCACATCGTGTAGATCTTCTTGACGTTCTTTTCCTTGATCAGTTGCTTGATCGCCGGGCCGATCATCTGCGCCGGCGTCTCCGCCATGACGAAGGCGTTCTTGTCGCAGACGCCGCCTTCGTAGAACGTGTCATAGAAGTAGAGGGTCTTGGAGCGGGCGAAGATCGGCCGGATGACCTCGCGCGAGGCACTGCTGACGCCGCCGAACACGACCGAGGCCTTGTTGGACGACACCAGGCGCTGCGCGAACTGCGCGTAGTTCTGCATGTTGGAGCCGGTGTCGAAGGCGTTGAGGTTCAGTTGGCGCCCGAGAACGCCGCCGGCCGCGTTGATCTCCTCGACGGCGAGCTTGACCGCGTCGTCCATCTCCTTGCCGTAGATGCTATGGCTGCCGGAGCTGTCGTGCAGCGCACCGATTTCGATGGCGTCCGCCGCGCCGGCGCGGCGCGTCAGGATTGCCGGTGCCGCCAGAACCAAGGCCGTGCCGCTGGCTGCCCGCAGCAAAGTGCGTCGATTGATCGATTCCATTGAAGTTCCCCTGTGCAAATGGACGCGACCTGCGCGTCCGGCCCAACGACGATTCCGGGAGGTCTTCAGCCTCCTCCAAGCACGCAGGCACTGTGAAACGAAAACTGTTATCTGTCAACAGATGGCAATTTGCGCGCGATCGTGTCGATGCAGTGCCGGACGGGCGGGACGCGGCTGGCATGGAGTGGCGCGGCCGCCGGCGCGGCGGCTCGTCACGTGCATGCCGCGCCTGACCAAAGGCCAGCGCCAATGGGCTCGGGAGGCAATGGAAGTAGCTGGATGATGAGGTGCGGCTGCGCTTTCAGGGAAACGCTTTTCGCACACGTGCAGGCGTGGGTTCTTCATCATCGGCCATGTGATCGACGACATTCTGCCGCGAGCGGCTGATGTGAGCGCGCATATGCTGCTCCGCTTCGTCGGGATCGCGCCTCTGGATCGCCGTCAGGATGGCCCTGTGCTCGACCAATGCCGCGTGGGGCCGGCCGGGCACGGCGCTCATGCGGTGCCGATAGAGCCTCAGGATCGAGTAGAGCGGCCCGCTGACGAAGCTGCTCAGCCGCGAATTGTGGCTGGCCTTTGCGATCTGCAGGTGAAAATCGGTGTCGCCGCTGCCCTGAAAGTAGCCCTTGCCGGCGCTGATGTCCGGGTCGTTCTCGTGGCCATGCAGCAGTTCGGCGATCTGGGCGATTTCAGCATCCGTCGCGTTCATCGCCGCATGGCGCGCCGCCATGCCTTCGACCGCTTCGCGGAAGACGAGAAGATCGATGAGCTCCGACTTGCGCAGCGAGGTGACCCGCGGGCCCTGGTTGGCAAAGCGGGTGACGAGGCCGAGCCCCTCGAGCCGCCCGATGGCCTCGCGCAGGGGGCCGCGGCTGATGCCGAGCTGACGGGCGAGGTCCGCCTCGCTCATCTTCTGCCCGGGCTCGATTGCGCCGGAAAGGATGGCCCTTTCGAGACGCTCAAAGGCCATCTGCGCAAGGTTCTCGGAAACGAGCGGTGTCAGCACCAGGATCTCTCCCCAAACTTCGCCGGGCAAGATACCCGACGCCCGACGACTTCCCAAGACCATGCTCTGATGATTGTCGGCTCGAATGCCGCGAGCCTGGCCGACTTTGGATGATCCAGGGAATCCAACTACCAATATAGCTGCCCGTCGAACAGAAGGCGCGCGGTGCGGATCACGGACGCATACGCAACATGCGGCCCGCCCGCCGCCGCGGAGACTTTCGCGTCGACCGCCATCAAACCGGATGGATGGGCAAGGCGCAGCACGGACGAGCCCTGGTCGGTGGCGACCCGCTTCGGCACGGAGCCGGGAAGCCGAAGCGCCGCGGCAAGGCAGATCGAGCCGGTGATGGGAAGCGCCTTGTGCGCCTTGCCCATCGACATCATGCGTACCGCGATCTCCATGTCGGCGGCGGCAAGACGACGGCCCCCCAGTACGGACTGGCCGCCCGGCGGGAAGACGAGGGCGATCTTCGGCACGCTCTGCAGCGCTTCGGCCGCGCCTTCGTCCCTGGCATACCCCATGCGGATCGACGCCCGCCGCCGCAGCCGTTCCAGGAGACCGGGGAGATCGGGATCGGCATCGATCGCCTCGGGCGTCGGCGGCGCGTTCAAGCCGAGATCGGCCGCATCGACGAAGACGCAGGGCGTCGCCGCGTCGATCAGGGTGACGCGGATGCTCTGCCCGTCCATGTCGATCACCTCGGCTGCCTGGCCGGTGGGGAGCAGGCCAAGGCCGCGCGACCCGCCTGGATCGAGGAAGTCGAGCGCGATCGGAGCGCCTGTGCCGGACACGCCATCGATGGCGAAATCGCCTGCGAGCAGGGGTGTCGCGCCCCGCGCCGGGAATCGTGCCCGGATGCGCTTGCCGGTGTTGGTGTTGTGGATGACGATGCTGGCCGTTTCGCCGTTGCCGGGAGGCACAAGGCCGCGCAGAAGCGCAAAAGGTCCGACGGCCGAGGCCATGTTTCCGCAATTGCCGGAGTAGTCGACCTTGGCGTCGCCGACGAGGACCTGGCCGAATGTGTAGTCGACGTCGGCGTCGGCCACAGAGGACGGTCCGACGACGCAGACCTTTGAAAGAGACGAGACGCCGCCGCCCATGCCGGCGAGCTGGCGGCCATAGGGATCGGGCGACCCCATCGCGGCAAGGAAAAGCGCATCGCGCTGCGAAGCGGCGTCAGGCAGATCGGCGGGCAGGAACATCAGCCCCTTCGAGGTGCCGCCCCGCATGAAGGCGGCCCGGACCGGCCGCCCACCCGGCTCAACTGCCGGCATACCGGCGCTCCAATTCGTCGAACCATGGCTTGCCGATCACCCGTTGCCGCTCCTCAAATCCCGTCAGCCGGGCTTCGTAGCCGGAGAGCGAACCGCTGTCCCGCAGATGGGTGAGCATGTCCTGCACCGCCAGAATGGTCGCCTGCAGAGCGGCGTTCGCATAGAGCACGATGCTGAATCCGAGGCGCCGAAGCTCCTCCTGAGGGATCATCGGCGTCTTGCCGCCGATGACGATGTTCATCACCTGCGGCACCGGCAGGGCGGCGATGCGCTCGATGTCGGCGAGGCCCGTCGGTGCCTCGACGAAGACGATGTCGGCGCCGGCGGCGATGAAGGCCTCGGCCCGCTCGATCGCCGCATCGATCCCCTCGACGCTGATGGCGTCGGTGCGCGCGATGATCTGCAGGTCGGGATCCTGGCGCGAATCGAGGGCTGCATGGAGCTTGCCCAGCATCTCCGGCAGCGGGATGACGCCTTTCCCGGAAAAATGGCCGCACTTCTTGGGGAAGATCTGGTCTTCGATCTGCACGGCGGAGGCGCCGGCGCGTTCGAGGAGCCGCACCGTGCGGTAGACGTTCACGGCGTTGCCGAACCCCGTGTCGATGTCGACGAGCAGCGGCAGGGAACAGACGTCGGAGATGCGCGCCGTCGCGTCGGCCAGTTCGGTGAGGGTGAGCAGACCGATGTCCGGCATGCCGAGATGGCTGTTCGCCAGGCCTGCGCCGGTAATGTAGAGCGCCTGGAAACCTGCATCCTCGATCAGCCGGGCTGCGAGCGCATTGGCCGCGCCCGGCACGATGACCGCCGAGCGCGACGCGACGATCTCACGAAGCCGATGGCGGGGAGATGCCGACTGGACCTCGCGTGCCGGTCCCGGGACCATCCCATTGTTCAGCACGCAATGCCCTCCCGCCGTTCATTGTCCGAGCCTGACACTACAAGTTCGCGCATTTTTGGTCAACTGTTGACAGATTACAACTGACCGGAATATGACCGTCCCGTTGACGGGACATTGCTCATGCGCCTCGACGCCCTAGCCACCGCAATCCGGTCGAAAAATGCCGGACCTCTGCTCCTGACCTTCGATATCGTCTTTCCGAGCGATGCTGCTTTCGCAAGCGGCGTCGAGGCGATGGAGCGGCTGCGCGAGTATGTCGTGCGGCGTTACGGGCGCCGAGATGCGGATGTGCGCAGCTTCGCCCACCCGCCTTCGCGGGCGATCAAGATCACCATTCCGCGCATCAAAATGTCAGGCAGCGTCGGCGACACCGACGTGTATGGCGCTCAGCAGCACGGGCCGCTTCTGGAGTTCGAACTGTGAGCGGCTTCCTTCGGCTCAAACAGGCGTTCGAAGCGGGCAACCGGCGGCCGATCAAGATCCTCGGGGCCTCGGGCCAGCTCGGCTATGGCATTCCCACACCCGCCTTTGCCGAAGGTCTCGGGCGAATGCCGGACATGATCGGATGCGACATGGGTTCGATCGACATCGGCCCGAACTATCTCGGCGGCGGGCGCATGGCCGTGTCGCGGGACGGTGCCAAGCGGGACCTGCGCAAGGTCCTTCTGGGGGCGCGCCGGATCGATGTGCCGCTGATCATCGGGTCCGCCGGGTCGGCTGGTGCCGCGCCGCACCTGCGGGCGACGCTGGAGATCCTGCGCGAGATCGCGCAGGAGGAGCGGCTCACGTTCCGGCTCGCAGCCATTGGCGCCGACATTTCGCCCGGTGCCGTGATCGAGGCCATCCGTGAGGGGCGCGTGCGGCCGATGGACTCGATGCGGCCGCTCGAGGCGGCCGATGTCGAGGCCGCGACCCACATCGTCGCGCAGATGGGGCTCGAGATGTTCCAGACCGCCTTGCTGGGTGGAGCCGATGTCATCGTGGCCGGCCGAGCCTGCGACACCGGCATCTTCGCGGGCCTGCCGATGCTCCTCGATTTTCCGGCGGGCCTGTCGCTCCACCTCGCAAAGATCGTCGAATGTGCGTCGCTGTGTTGCCTGCCCGGCGGACGCGACGCAATCCTCGCGACCCTCGACGACGATGGCTTCGAGCTGGAGAGCATGAACCCCCATCGTGCGGCGACACCCGCGTCGGTCGCCGCGCACAGCCTCTACGAGCAGGCCGACCCGTTCTCCATCCATGAGCCCTCGGGGCGCGTGGACTTGCGCTCAGTCACCTATGCGGCGGTCGGGGATCGGCGAACGCGGGTTTCAGGCGCCAAGTTCGAGCCGGCGGCGTCGCAGATGATCAAGCTGGAAGGGGCCCGCGCCGTCGGCTACCGCGCCGTTCTGGTCTGCTCGAATGCCGACCCCCGCTTCATTGCCGAGCGCGAGGCGATCCTGCAGGGGCTCGACGCTCTTGTCGCAAGCCTCGTCTGCGAAGAGGGCGAGAAAGACTACCGATTGGTGCCGCACATCTACGGCCTGAACGGAGTGATGCCGGAGATCCCGCCGACCTCGGCGCCGCGCGAGATCGGCATGGTCATCGAGTGCATCGCAGCGAACGCCGATCGAGCCCTCGACGTTCTGCGCACGACCAAGCAGTACTTGCTGCACTTCGGCTATCCGGGGCGCCTGTCGACTGCCGGAAACCTGGCCTTCCCATTCACACCCCCTGAAATTCCCGCGGGCGAGGTTCACGAGTTCAACGTCTTCCACCTCATGCAAGTCGAGAATCAGGAAAAATATTTCCCGGTGCGATACGAAGAATTAGACTATAGCAGGTAGATATTTTTCCTGTAGTGAAAGATATGATGATATATTATGAGAAAATTTACATCGGGGTGGTGCTTCTCAATATTGAGCGTGTAGACTGATCTGCGAAGACGAAGCCGGCTCTGCGGGCGCGCATCGCGGGACTGTCGATACGATAGGCACTACCTCTCGGCGGCGTCCTGCCACAGATCGCCGAGCAGGCTCCGGTCGTAGCCCGAACTCGCCCGGAAAAGCTGGCGCGAATAGGCGTGGACGAACTGCCCCTTTGCCAGCGCGTCGCCCGTACCGGTTTCCAGCACGCGGCCGCGGTTCATGACGGCGATTCGGTCGCACATGTAGGAGACGACCGCCAGATTGTGGCTGACCATGATGCTGGTGAAGCCGTGCTCGATCCGGAGCCGGCGCAGGAGATTGAGCACTTCCGCCTGAACCGAGACGTCGAGCGCCGAGGTCGGCTCGTCGAGCAGGAGGATGCGGGGTTCGAGGATAAGCGCCCGCGCGATCGCGACCCGCTGCCGCTGGCCGCCGGACAGTTCATGGGGGTAGCGGAAACGATGCTCCGGTTTCAGTCCGACATCGGCGAGGACGCGTTCGACACGCGCCCCAATGCCGTCGAGCCCGTGGATGACGGCCGGATCCGAAAGCGCCTTGTCGACGGTCTGTCGCGGGTGCAGCGACCCGTAGGGATCTTGGAAGACCATTTGCACGAGCCGCCGCTGCGCGAGGCTGCGCTTGGGCGTTACGGCCTCACCGGCGACACGGATCGTGCCGGAATATCTGTCGACAAGGCCGGCGACGGCGTTGAGGACCGTCGACTTGCCCGAGCCGGACTCGCCGACGAGGCCGAAGGCCTCGCCATCGGCAACCGCCAGCGTGACGTCCTTCACGGCGTTGATCTGGCGCACGCCGGAGCCGAAGGAGATGGACAGGCCGGAGATCTCGACGGTTGCTGCGCTCATTGCGCCCATTCCGCGTCGCGCTCCAGCGTCGGAAGCTCCGGCCGGTCGTCGCCAAGGCGGGGCACCGAGGAGAGCAGCCCCCGCGCATAGGGATGCTGCACCCGGTCGAGTTCGGAGGCGAGGCAGCTTTCCACCACCTTGCCGGCATACATGATCAGCACGCGGTCGCAGAAGGAAGCGACGAGGCCGAGATCGTGGCTGATGAAGATCAGGCTCATCCCGCGCTCGCGCACGAGGTCTTCGAGGATCGCCAGGACCTGTAGCTGGATGGTGACGTCGAGCGCCGATGTGGGTTCGTCGGCGATCAGCAGTTGCGGCTCGGGGATCAGCATCATCGCGATCATCACACGCTGCCCCATGCCGCCGGAAAGCTGGTGCGGATAGAGGTGATAGACTGCCTCGGGATCGCGGATCTTGACCGCCGCGAGGACCTCGAGCGTCCGGGCATAGGCCTGCCTGCGGCCGCCCCCGACATGGAGGTGATAGGTCTCCTCGATCTGGCGGCCGACCTTCATGACGGGGTTGAGCGAGAATTTCGGATCCTGCAGCACCATCGAGATGCGCCGGCCGCGCAGCCGGACGAAATCGGCAGGCGCCAGGCGCGAGATATCCTCGCCCATGAAGCTCATGCGGTCGACGGATACGCGTCCGGGCGGCGGGACGAGGCCCATGATCGCGCGGCCGGTCAGCGACTTGCCCGAGCCGGATTCGCCGACGATCCCCAGCCGCTCGCGGCCGAGCGTCAGGTCGAGGCCGCGCACCACCTCCAGCGAACCCCGCAACGTCGGAAAGGCGATCCTCAGGTTGCGGATCTCAAGGACGGGTTCGCTCATGAGCGCTTCGGGTCCAGCACGTCGCGAAGCCCGTCGCCGAGCAGGTTGAAGCCGAGGCTCACCACGAAGATGGCGAGGCCGGGTATGGTGGCGACCCACCATTGGTCGAGGAGATAGTCGCGTCCGGTCGAGATCATCGCGCCCCATTCGGGGAGCGGCGGCTGGGCGCCGAGCCCGAGGAAGCCGAGGCCGGCGGCGGTCAGGATGATCCCTGCCATGTCGAGTGTCATGCGCACGACGACGGAGGCGGTGCAGAGCGGCACGATATGGTTCCAAAGGATGCGCAGCGGCGACGCCCCCTGCAGGCGCGCGGCCTTGACGAAATCCGCCTGCCGAAGCGTCAGGGTCTCCGCCCGCGCGATGCGGGCATAGGGCGGCCAGGAGGTGAGGGCGATGGCGATGATCGCACTTTCCAGCCCCGGCTTGATCGCGGCGACGAAGGCAAGGGCCAGCACCAGGCGGGGAAACGCCATGAAGATGTCGGTGACACGCATCAGGACGATGTCCAGCGGTCCGCCGACATAGCCGGAGACGGTGCCGACCAGGAGGCCGAGCGGCACCACGATGACCACGACCATGATGACGATGGTGAGCGTGATGCGCGCCCCCCAGGCGATGCGCGAGAGGATGTCGCGGCCGAGTTCGTCCGTGCCGAACCAGTGCGCGGCGCTCGGCGGCTGCAGCCGGTCGGCGAGCGCCTGGGCCGTCGGCGACTGCAGCGGCAGGATCGGCGCCAGGATCGCGACGAGAACGAGGAAGACGACGACCGCCAGGCCGGTCATCGCCAGCGGATTGCCCTTGAAGGACAGCCAGTTCCGATACCACTGCCCGAGCGACGCCTGCCGGCGCGAGCCCGGCATGTCGCTGAGCAGCCAGGCGCGGGCGCTCATGTCCGGGCCCTCGGGTCGAGCAGTCTGTAGAGCATGTCGCAGAATACGTTGAGGCAGACGAAGATGGCGCCGATCAGCAGCGTGCCGCCCAGCACGGCGTTCATGTCCGCGTTGAACAGCGAGCGGGTGATGTAGAGGCCGAGCCCCGGCCAGGCGAAGACGGTCTCGGTCAGGACGGCGCCCTCGAGCAGCGAGGCGTAGCTCAGCGCGATCACCGTGATCAGCGGCACCATGATGTTGCCGAGCGCATGGCGCCAAACCACCCGCCGCTCCGGCACGCCCTTGGCGCGCGCGGTGAGGATGTATTCCTGGTTGAGCTGACCCAGCATGAAGGAGCGCGTCATCCGCGAGATGTAGGCGAGCGTCAGGTAGCCGAGCAGGCCCGCCGGCAGCACGAGGTGGGACAGGGCGTTGCGAAACACGTCCCAATCGCCCGAGAGGGCGCTGTCGACGGTGAGAAGGCCGGTGACCGGCTCGACCAGCCCGTCATAGGCGATGTCGAGCCGGCCCGGCCCGGAGACGAGGTCGAGCCAGGAGTAGAGAACCAGCAGCCCCACCATGCCCATCCAGAAGACGGGCATGGAGTAGCCGACGAGACCCACGATGCGGGTGACATGGTCGATCCACCGGCCACGATGGGTGGCGGCGATCACCCCCATGGGCACCCCGGCCAGCACTCCGATCAGGGTCGCGGCGGTGGCGAGTTCCAGCGTCGCCGGGAAGTACTGGCGCAGATCGTGCAGGACCGTCTGCGACGTGATCACCGAAGTGCCGAAGTCACCCTGCACGACCTTTCCGAGGTACAGCCAGAACTGCTGGTGGATCGGCAGGTCGATGCCGAGCTCCTCGCGCACCCGCGCATAGGTTTCGGCGCTGGCGCGGTCGCCGACCACCGCCAGCACCGGATCGATCGGCACCACGCGCCCGATGAGAAAGGTGATGAAGATCAACCCGAGAAGAGTGAGCGCAAGCATCGCCGCGAAGCGCAGCAGTTCGTAGGCGACGCCGGAGACGAGAAGGCGGTGATGTCCGCCTCCCCGTCCGCCGTTCAGAACCATCGCGCTCATCGCGCGTCGGATCGCCGCGTCACTTCGAGACCTCGCGATAGAAGACGAGATCGGCATTGGGACCGGAGAAGAAACCCTTCACGTTCTTGCGCATGACGGTCTGCTCGCTCTCCTGGAACATGTTGATGAAGGGTCCGGACTTCTGCAGCTTGGCCTGAAGGTCCAGATACATCTGACGGCGCTTTTCCGTGTCGCTTTCCTGGAGCGCGGCGCGGGTCTCGGCGGTGATGTCGGGGATGTCCCAACTGTTGCGCCAGGCGAGCGGCTTCGACGGCGAGTTGTCGCTGTTGTCGGGATTGCTGGCGAAACTGTCGGCATTCGCATTCGGGTCCAGATAGTCCGGTCCCCAGTACATGTAGATCATTTCCTGTTGGCGCGCCCGGTACTTCGTCAGCGCCTGCTTCACCTCGGCGGAATTGATGGTGACCTCGATGCCGGCCTCGCCGAAGGTCGACTGGATCGACTGGGCGATCGCGGTGTAGGGCTGCGTGTTGGCGATGTCGAACTGGATCTTGAAGCCGTCCGGATAGCCCGCCTCTGCCAGCAGCGCCTTGGCCTTGGCGACGTCCAGCCTGTAGGGCGTGTCTTCCAGCGAGGCGAAGAAGCCCGACGGCCAGAAAGCCTGATGCACCTTCATCTGGCCCTTGAGGAAGGTATCGACCATGCCCTGGTAGTCGATGAGCCAGCGCAGGGCTTCCTGGACCTTGGGATTCCTCAGAACCTCGACCTTCTGGCTGAGGCCGAGATAGTAGACCGTCGCCTTCGGGTAGGTCTCGACGACGACATCGGAATTGCCGGCGATGCCGGCGATCTGGTCGGGCGTCAGGTTGCGCGCGATGTCGACGTCGCCCTTCTCGATCAGCAGGCGTTGCGCCGAGCCTTCGGGAATGTGGCGGATGATGACCCGCTCGATCTTCGGCGAGCCGAGGCGGAAGTCGGGATTGGCCTCCATGATCACCGATTCGTTGGCCTTCCAGGACCGCATGCTGTAGGCGCCCGAGCCGGCCGAATTGGTCTTCAGCCAGTCGTGACCCATGTCGCCGTCCTTCTCGTGGGCAAGCGCCTCCTTCTTGTCGACGATCGACGAGGTCACGGTGCTCATGAGGTTGAGCACATAGGTCGGCGCATATTTCTCGGAGACGGTGAATTCGAGGGTGAGCGGATCGATCACCTTCACCATGTCCTTGACGTTCTCCTGATTCCAGCCGAGCGCCTGGAAGAGATAGGCGGGCGTCAGGTTGAGCAGGATGACGCGTTCCAGGGAGAACTCCACGTCCTCCGCCGTGAGCGGATTGCCGCTGTGGAACTTGATGTCCGGCTTCAGCCTGAAGGTGAAGACCTTGCCGTCCTCGCTGACGCTGTAGCTTTCGGCCACCTTCGGAGCGACATTGGCCATGTCGCCGATCTCGAGGCCCATGAGCCGGTCGTAGACGTTGACCGCGACTTCCGAGTTGGACAGTTCGTAGATCTCCGCCGGATCCATGGTGACGATGTCGTCGATGTTCTTGGCCACGACCAGCGTATTGGCCGGCGTTTCCGCCAGGACGGGCGAGGACAGCATTGTTGCGGACAGCAGCAGCCCCAGAAGCAGACGTCTCATTGCAAATCTCCCATTGCGTTTGACGGATTCGTTCAGTTGGCCGGCCCCCCCGGGCCAAGCCTGACGCCGGGTCGCAGCTTCTTGTAGGTGACTGTTTCCCCACGGCAGAAATTTGCGCCGGGTGCTTCGACCAGGATGATCTCCTGGGCGATGCGGTCGAAATCGGCGCGGAAATGCACGCTGCTCTTCAAGGCCACGACGGCCTGCTCGCGCGGTTCGATGCCTACGACGCGGAGCAGTTCCTGGTCGAGGCACTGGTAGCGGACGCTGCACACCGCGACCTGCACGTCGGAATCTCCGGAAAGGATGCGCAGCCGGGCCATCTTGCCGAGCGACACGGTCAGATCGTTGAGGATCGCGCCGTGGCAGGTGAACGTTCCGTCGGACAGCGCCTCGACGCGCACCCGTGCGGAAAACGGCTCGGCATCATAGCCGTAACGGCCGCCGATCATCCGCTCGAACTCGGCGCCGACACCCGCCGCATGGGCGGCCTCGGCGGTCGCCGGGTCCCAGATAAGCCCGAGGGCGGCGTTCTTCAGTCCGCCCTCGACCATCGCTTTCAGGAGGCTCGTGGTGTCCGAGGTTCCACCGGCGCCGGGATTGTCCTGCAGGTCGGCGATGATGATCGGGTCGCCCGGCCGGCCGCGTTGCCGCGCATAGCGCACGGCGCCCGTCGCGTCGAAGAGCGGGCTCTGGAACTCGGATTCCACCGCCACGATCCGGTCGAGCAGCCTGTCGGCCGTCTCGCGCACCGCCGCGTCGTCGGTGCCGTAGGCAATCACTGCGGGGCCGCACTCGGCGATGTCCGCCGGCGGGAAGCCGATGCCGATGTCGACGCTGGCGACGCCGTCTCTCTCCAGCGCCGGCAGGCCGGCATAGAGTCCGCCGCAGGGCTCGAAATCGGTGCACTGCGTATAGAGCGGTATCAGAAAAGGCGGCTTGCGCAGCGCCTTGGCAAAGGGTTCTCCGCGCTTGAGGCGCTGCCGGAGCAGGCGATAGGCGCGCCCGGCGGTCTCCACCATGTCGATGTGCGGATAGGTGCGATAGACCGCCAGCGCATCGGCATGCTCTACCATGCCCTGCGTTATGTTGGCGTGCATGTCGAGGCTCGCCACGACGGGGAGGCCGGGCCCCACGACGGCCCGCACGCGGCGTAGAAGCTCGCCTTCGCCGTCCTCGTGCGATTCCACCACCATCGCACCGTGGAGGTCGAGATAGACGGCATCCGGATTGCCGGCCGCCAGCGCGTCGCAGATCATCGCCGACAGGCGATCGAAGGCGTCGTCGGCGACGTAGCTGCAGGGTTCGGCCGCCGCCCAGACGATCGGCAGGAAATCGCACTCGGCGCGTGCGGCACGCACGAAGCCGCCGATCGGGATCGACAACGGCGTAAAGACGTCGATGATCGCCTCGCCGACCGTCATCTCCGGCCAGCCGTCGGCCCGCACGAAATCGTCCCAGCCGGCACCGAACGGTGCGAACGTATTGGTCTCGTGCTGGATACCGGCGATTGCGATGCGGGGGCGGGCTGTCATGGCTGTGCCGATCTCCGGAGCGTGCGTCTCGAAGACTAGACAGGCCATTTGCGGTGCACAATTTCGCGACCTGTGTCGATCTTGGTGCATCAGGTCGCGCAAATGCGCTCAAAGTCGCGAAGAACCGGGTTCAATACTCCAGAGCGCGCAGCACCGTATCGTCAGGCTCGACATGGTTGTCGAGGCGTCGGGCGATCTCCCCGCGGACCTGACGGTCGTCGATGCCATAGATGCCACAGTCGCCGACCATGGCGCGCAGGTTCGGCGTCCGGCCCTGATAGTCGTAGACGACGCGCGAGGCAAAAGGCTGCCGCGCCGGGCCGCTGGAGACAGAGACGAAGACGCCGGACAGGATGCCCGGCACCGGGGCGAAGGAAGGATAGAACGCCACCATGGAGAGTGTCTGGTGCAGCGCCATGTGCTGGTGGAGCACATAGATTCGATCGTCGGTATGAATGACGGCGCCGGTGTAGCGGTTCACCACCGGTGTCGCCGGCGAGTGCTGGCGGTTGACGGCGCGTTCCATGGTCTTGTCGAAACACAGGCCGTCTTTCCGGTACAGCCGGGAGATCGATTTCAGGATCCGGCCCGGATAGGCCGGCGAGGAATAGTAGGAGTGATAGTATCCCAGGTAGCGGTCGAGCTTGCGGGACCCCTCGGGATTGGCTCGCTGCATCTCGTGCAGGATCGGGCTGAACAACTGGCTGCCGTAGGCGGCGGAATCGGGAGGGGCGTCGCGCGGCGGCGGCGTGTCCGTCGACAGAACCGCGGCGTCGTCCATGCCGAGATAGCGGCAGATGCGCTGGAAGTTGTAGGGCGAGGGAAAGGACGCTCCGGACAGGTATTTGTTGAACTGTTGCCGATTGATGCCGAGATCGCGGCATACCTCGGATATGGACCTGTGGCGGGTGCAGGCGGCGCGAAGATTCTCGGCAAAGGCACGGCGCGCGGCTTCCTGCCGATGCGCCGGCATCTGCGGATATCCTTCGTGAGAACCGGCTTTCCGAAGCGCCGACCCGTTTGCGATCACGCCACCATCCTCGTAATGTCGCGCGCGGCGACAGCGCGGCCCCTGCCAGACGTCGAAGACTAGCGATTGGCGCGCCGCATGCAATCGATGCGCCGACATCCGTTCAGGCGATCGCGCCGCGCTGGCGACCGCCGCCGTCGGCAGCGATCCTCGCCGGGAAGCGCGCTTCAAGGCTGCGCGGCCTGCGCTGGCCGGTTGTCGACTTCGACCGTAAAGACGGCCGGAGCCGTCGGCGCGCGTTTCCGGCTCGACCCGGTACGAACCCGCATGGCACCCGAAAGCCGAGCGACCTCAAGGAGCGGCGTTCGATCGCGCCGACCGCCGCGCGAACGTGCTCAGCCGCCGATGATGACGTTCATCTGGCCCATGGCGATGGCGTTGACCGAGGTCACCTCCTGGATCATGTCACCGACCCGGCAGGCGCCCATATTGTTGATGATGACGGTCTGGCTCGGCATGATTACCACGCCGATCCCGTCCGGAACCAGCAGCTTGACGATCGGACAGGCGTTCATGCTGGCGCCGGAGCCGGTCATCGCCGCGGCGGTGTCCGCGGCGGCCTTGGCGGTCGCCTCGGCGAGGTCGGCCTGCGCCTTGGCGACGGCGAGCGGTCCGGCCATGCCGGCGGCCGCCACCTTCGCCGTCTTGTCCGCGACGTTCTTGGCACCCGCGGCGATGGTTGCCGCCAGGGCCGCGGCGCCGGCGGCGGTCAGCCCCAGCCAGGCGGGCAGGCCGCCGATGATCACGTTCATGCTCGGCGGGCCGGGGGCGAGCGGACCGCCGTGGACGGTCATGTCCGTTATGCGCGCGGCGGGTCCGATCGGCATGGGCGATCCCTGTTGCTCGCAGCAAGGCTGCGCCCGTTCCGAGAGGATTGCAAGACTGGGGCGCTGAAACGGGCGCAGCCGCGTGACCTGGCCGAAATTTCTCCGCCGCGCAGAACGCCATCGGCATCGTTCTGGCGCTGCTCGGAGCCATGGCGAAGGGCGGTGAAGCATCAGGCCCGCGCCGGCCGTGGGGCGTGGAACCCCCCTCCGTCGGCGGCGTTCACCTGCCACATGACAGGCCGGGGACCAAGCGAGGCCATGATGCGGCAGACTGCCGAGGACACAAGCGTCGTCGTCGAGCCGACGCAAGGCGGCTGGAAAGTTCGCGTCGACGAGCGCGGCCTGTCGAACGAGCGGGATTTTGCCCGATCGCGGGACGCCGAGGATTTCGCCCATGGCGAGCGGTTGCGTCTCGGCATCCTGCCGCAGCAGGATATGAGCTGATGGCGATGTCGCGAGCCGCGGAACGGAGCGTCGGATGAATATGGAGACCACTGGCGACGCGGTGCGCCGCGTCGGGGGATGCATGTGCGGCGAGGTCCGCTACAGCGTGGCCGGAACGCCTGTCCGCGTCGGCATCTGCCACTGCAAGGATTGCCGCACCTATGGCGGCTCGGCCTTTTCGGCCTACGGAATATGGCCGCGCACCGCCTTCGCCAGCGACGGTGAGGTGTCGACCTACGCCGGCCGCAGCTTCTGTCCGAAATGCGGGTCGCGCCTCTTCGCCCTGGACGCGAAGGAGGCGGAGATCATGATCGGCAGCCTCGATGCGGCGCCGTCGGATCTCATCCCCACCTACGAACTCTGGATCGGCCGCCGCGAAGGCTGGCTGCCGGAAATGCCGTGGACCGACCTGTTCGAGGGCGACCGGCACGACGTCGAGGGGAACTGGCGGCAGCCGCTGCGCCGGCCGCGGCGCGACGGCTGAGCGCGAGCGGCCGGTCGGCCGTCAGATCTTCAGCAGGATCTTCAACTGGTCGCCGGCGGGGTCGAGCAGCGGTTTGAAGCCGCGCTCGATCGCGTCGTCGAGCGGCACGATGTCCGTCACGATCTTCTCGACCGGGAATTTTCCGCCGGCGATGAGCTCCATGACGCGCGGCCAGCTATCGCTGGGATAGCAGATCGAACCGCGCACGATCAGGTCGCGGAAGGTCCAGGCGAGCAGGTCCACCGAGACCGGATGCGTCTGCAGGCCGATCTGGACGATCGTGCCCTGGCGGCGCACCACCGCCACGCAGCCGTTCAGCGCCGCGCCGACCCCGGCGCACTCGATCGCCGAATGGACGCCGATGCCTTCCTCGGTATTGTCGCGGACGATGGCCGGCAGGTCCTGCTCGCGCGGATTGACCAGGATCGCATCCGGGAAGAGCGCGCGCGCCATGTCGAGGCGCTTCGGGTTGGTCTCGGTGATGAAGATCTGACCGGCGCCCGCTGCCTTCGCGGCGAGCGCACACAGGGCGCCGATCGGCCCGTAGCCTGAGATCAGCACGCTGTCGCCTTGCTTCACGTCGGCGCGGTCGACGGCGTGAACGGCCACCGCGGCCGGCTCCACCAGCGACGCCTGGATGTCGGTGACGTCGTCGGGCACGAGGAAGGCGTTGTAGTCGTTGACGATGGCGAGGTCGGACATGCCGCCCCACTGATAGCTGAGGCCGACGACGCCGCCCTTCGGACTCAGATGATACTGCTTGCGGCGTCCGTAATACTCGTCGTCCGGCGCCATCTGCGGCTGGATCGAGACGCGGTCGCCGACCTTGACGTTGGTCACCGCGGAGCCGACCGCCTCGACCGTGCCGCCGAACTCATGGCCGAGGATCTGCGGCATCTTGGCCCCGGTGAACACATGCGGCTCGCGCGTCGGCAGGATCGGACCGTCGAGATATTCGTGGAGATCGCTGCCGCAGATGCCGCAATAGCTGGGCTTCACCACAACCTCGTGCGGCCCCGGCGCGCCGGGCGCCGCCACCTCGTCGAACCGGATGTCGTGCCGGTCATGGAAACGGACTGCGCGCATGTTGCCTCCCATCGAGCCGCCGGCGAAGGACGGATTCGCGGCGGTCCTCTTCCACCGCCGGCTTCGCCACACTAGCGGCTCGGAGAGCATCGGCAGAACCGTCAAAATTACCATTTTGAACGACGAGTGGAATGAGGCCGGGCGCTGCGCGCTCGGATATCCGCGGCCGGGATCCGCGTCGTTCATGATTAACGGGAAATAAACGCCGACCGAAATTGTCTTGCCATATTTGCGGCGCTAAGAGTTTCGCGGGGCGTTGCAAATATGGGGGTAGAACCCATGGCTGTTTTCAAGGTCACCACCGCGAAAGACGTCGTCGATGCGAACGACGGCGTGATGTCGCTGCGCGAGGCGGTCGCCGCTGCGGCGGCAAGCTCCGGCGCCGACACGATTTCCTTCAAGATTCAGGCGAGCGAGAACACGACGACCATCCAGCTCGAGTCGACGCTGAAGATCGCCGCTGGAAACAATGTGACGATCGACGGCTCGCCCGGCGATCTGTCCGGCAACTACTGGATCGACGGCGATTACAAGGGCCAGGCATTCCTGCCCGGCTTCACCATGTTCGAGATCGCCAGCGGCGCCACGGTCAAGCTGTCGAACGTCACGCTCGCCAACGGCTTCGAGCGCGGCGCCGACGGCATCGACGGCGTGGCCGGCAGCGACGGGCTGAACGGCAACAACGGCACCGGCGATACGGGCAATCCCGGATCGAACGGCAATGGCGGCACGGGCGGCACCTCGGCGACCACCGCCGGCAAGATGGCGGTCGGCGGCATCGAGAATGCCGGCACGCTGACCCTCGATCGCGTCAGCTTCACCGGCATGAGCGCCTTCGGCGGGGCCGGTGGCGACGGCGGCCGCGGCGGCCATGGCGGGCACGGCGGCAATGGCGCCCCCAACAATCACATCGGGGTGGGTGGTGGCGGCGGCGCCGGCGGGCACGCCAACAATGGCGGCAACGGCACCGATGGCGGGTCGGCCGCCGCGGCGATCTACAACCTCGGGACCTTGACGCTGATCGACACGACGATCGCAGGCGCCAACGCCTATGGCGGCGCCGGCGGTGCCGGCGGCAATGGCGGCATCGGCGGCGGCGGCGGCAAGGGCGGCGCCAGCACGGGCGCGGGCAACCACGGAGGATATGGCGGATACGGCGGAAACGGTGGCGATGCCGGCATCTCCGGCAATGCCGGGGATGCCGCGAGCGCCATCCTCAACGCCGGCACGATCCTGTCGTCGGGCAAGTTGGCCGCGTTCCTCGGGAACGAGACCGCAGGCTTGTCATCGGCGGCTCTCCGCGGCAACGGAGGCGGTGCAGGGGCGGGTGGAAGCGGAGATCCGAAGGGCGACAACGGCATTGCCGGCAAGGCGGGCAAGGCCGGCATCGCCGGCACGGACGGCGTCGAGGCCGGGTCGAACCACATCCTCGGCTCCGTCGGCCAGGCAAGCTTCGTCGAAAACACCTTCATCATCGTGTCGCCGAAGACGATCATCGACGAAGGTGGTTTGGCGCAGTTCGGCATCAGCCGGCTTGGCGACTCCTCCAAGGCGGTCAGCATCGACTGGGCCATCACCGGCCTCGGCGCGGCCGACTTCAAGACCGGGCAGGCGCTGAGCGGAACCGCGACCTTCGCCGCCGGCGACTCCGGGCTCAAGCTGGTGACGATCTATGCCGCCGCCGACGGGCTGGCCGAGGGCAACGAGACCTTCACGCTGGCCTTGAAGAACGCGTCCTCAGGCACGGCGGCGGGCGTCAACAGCTCGGTGAAGGTGACGATCGACGACGAAAACCAGCCGCCGACCTCGCTCAGCCTGTCGAAGACGACGGTCGCCGACGATGCGGCGGTCGGCGCCACGGTAGGCACGTTTTCCGGCACCGATCCGGATGGGGATGCGCTCACCTTCGCGCTGCTCAGCAATGTCGGGAACTATTTTTCCGTCTCCGGCGGCAACAAGCTGGTCGTCGCCAAGGCGCTCGACCCCGGGCAGCATGCCTACAACCTCTTCGTTCAGGCCAATGACGGCCATGGCGGAACCTTCGCCAAGTCGGTCACCGTGAGGCTGCAGGGCTATGTCGACGGGACCGACAAGGGCGAGACGCTCGACGGCAGTTCCGGGATCGACAAGATCTTCGGCTATGCCGGCGCCGACACGCTGAACGGCCTCGCCGGCGCCGACGTCCTCGACGGCGGCACCGGCATCGACAAGATGGTCGGCGGCGACGACGACGACACCTATTTCGTCGACAATGCGGGCGACGTGATCGTCGAGACCGCCACCGGCGGCGCCGCCGACGTCGTCAAGGCCGCGGTCAGCTACGACCTGCTCAACGGCGTCCATGTCGAGCATCTGATGGCCATCGACCCGGCCGCTGCCACCAAGATCAACCTCTACGGCAACAATCTCGCCCAGACGATCACCGGCAACGCCGGCGCGAACATCCTGTCGGACGGTGGCAAGGGTGCCGCCGATATCCTGATCGGGCTCGGCGGCGACGACACCTATCGCGTCTACAATTCCGGCGATTTCATCAAGGAGACGTCGACACAGGGCGCGAACGACACGGTGCTGGCAGCGGTGAACTATACGCTCGGTGGCGGGGTCTATGTCGAGACGCTTTCCACGCTCGACGCGAAGGGCACCGCGCCGCTGGCGCTCTACGGGAATGAGTTGAAGCAGACGATCATCGGCAATGCCGGCGCCAACTCGCTGCGCGGCTATGGCGGCGACGACATCATCAAGGGCGGCGACGGTGACGACCGCATCAGCGGCGGCGACGGCAACGATACGTTGACCGGCGGTGTCGGCAGGGACTGGTATTATTTCAGCTCGCCGCTCGATGCGGCGAACAATGTCGACACGATCACCGGCTTCAGCGGCGCCGATTCGATCTATCTTGCCGCGTCGGTCTTCACCAAGGCGGGTGCCGCCGGAACGCTCGCGTCCGGAGCCTTCTGGTCGAACACGACCGGCCTTGCCCATGACGGCAGCGACCGCATCATCTACGACAGCGGCACCGGCAGGATTTATTACGATCCGGACGGCACGGGAGTGGCCGCGAGCACGCTGTTCGCCGTCGTCGGGACGGGGCTGCCGATCAACAGCGCGGATTTCGTCATCTACTGATCCGCCCCCGCGCAAGGGTGGCGGCGTCAGTCCGCCACTCCGAAAGTCCGCTCCAGCCAGGCCCCGGGCAGCGCGGGAACGAAATTGCCGTCGCGTCCGGCCATGTCCTCGTTGGCGACCAGCGCGTTGAGGATGGCCTCCTCCATCGACTGGACGACCGCGTCGAAGAAGCGATCGATGTCCGTATCGGGAATATAGGCCGCCTGTGCCAGCGCACCGGACCGGCTTCGTACCGCGTCGGCATTGGCGGTGGTGAAGGCGAGGAAAATATCGCCGGAGCTGTTGTATCCATAGCCGCCGGTGAGTGCCACGCCGAGCGGCATGCGGCGGGCCAGCCGCCGCATCTGGTGGGCGACGAACGGCGCGTCGGTCGCCACGACACCGATGATCGAGCTCTTCTCGGCGCGCGGCGTCCCTTCCCGAATTGGCGGCTCCGCCAACTGCAGGCCGGCGCGCACGCCACGGATGGTCAGATTGGCGCGGCTGCCGAAATTCGACTGGACGAAGGCACCGACCGTGTAGCGCCGGCCGCCCCATTCGACGAGGCGCGACGCAGTCCCCGAGCCGGCCTTGAAGCCGAAGGTAATCATGCCGGTGCCGCCGCCGACGCTGCCTTCCTCGATCGGTCCGCCGGACGCCGCGTCGAGGGCCGCTTCCGCATCGGCGAAGCCGACATGGTGGCCGTTGATGTCGTTGAGGAAGCCGTCATAGGTCTCGCCCGCCACCGGCAGCGCCCAGGCGCCGTCCAGCGCCTCGGGAACGACCCGCTGCGTCCAGCGCAGCGTCGCGTCGCGCGTCACCCCGCAGGAATGGGTGTTGGTGATGGTGATCGGCAGGTTGAAGGCGCCCAGCTCCTCGATCAGGTGCGAGCCGGTGAATTCGCCGTCGCCGTTCTGCCGGAACATGCCGGCGAACACCGGCGTCGCCAGGTCGGCGCCGGAGCGCGGCAATATCGCGGTGACGCCGGTGCGCACCGGGCCCTTGCCCGTGACCAGCGGCCCTTCGCCGGCGATCAGGGTGCGATAGCCGACGCGGACGCCGGGCACGTCGGTGATCGCGTTGCACGGGCCCGGCGTCCCCTCGAACGGAATCCGGAAGCGGCGTGCCCTCGGCTTTCCCGAAGGTGTGTGGCGGTACGGGTCGCTGCGGTTCATCGTGCCTGCCTCAGAACAGGGAGCCCTGGCCGCCGGGCGGGCCGGCTTTGCGCTCCGCCGACCTTGGCTTCGGCTTCTGACCGCCGGAGCCTGCCAGCGCCTCGACCTTCCCGTCCGCGAACTGAAGGGTGAGCGCCGCGCCTGTCGCAATCTCTGCGGCCCGTTTGACGACGGTCCCCTCCTGGTCGAGAACCAGCGCATAGCCGCGCTGCAGGATCGCATCTTCCGAAAGTTTCAAAGTCGCGATCAGCCGCTCCGCCTGGACATAGCGGGCGCGGGCCCGTTCGAGCTTGCGGTCGATCGCGGTGTCGCCGCGCCTCGACAGCCCGGCGAAGGCCTGCCGCGCCCTTGCATTGCGGCGCTCGATCGGCGCCACCGTCAAACGGCCGGCGCTGCGAAGCTGTCGGGCGCGGCTCGCCCGAACGCAGGCGGCGAGAGCCGCGGCGGCCCGCGCCACGTCGCGATTGACCAGCCGGCGCGCCTCGGCGAGGCGGCCGGAGAGCACGGCCGGGCTCAGCCGCGCCGCATCGAGCCGCGCCCGCTTGCGCGCCGTGTCGTGGGAGAGGCCACGGTCGAGCCGCCCGGCCGCCTCGTCGAAGCGCCGACGCGGCAGGGCAAGCAGCATGTCGGGCGAGGGCAGGGCGCGCGCAGCGGCGCGCAGATCGGTGCGGCGGCGGTCGGAGAGGCGCGTCATCGCTCCGCTGAGCCGTGCGCCGAGATCGGCGAGGCGGGCTTCGAGCTCGACCTTGACCGGGACGGCGATCTCCGCCGCGCCGGTCGGCGTCGGCGCCCGCACGTCCGCCGCGAGGTCGATCAGCGTCCAGTCGGTCTCATGGCCGACGGCGGAAATGATCGGCAGGTCGGAGGCGGCGACGATGCGCACCAGCGCCTCGTCGTTGAACCCCCAGAGATCCTCCAGGCTGCCGCCGCCGCGCGCCACGATCAGCAGGTCGGGCCGCGGCACCGGCCCGTCGTCGGGCAGGGCATTGAAGCCGTGCACCGCCTCGGCAACCTCGGCGGCCGAGGTCTCGCCCTGGACGCGCACCGGCCAGACGATGACGTGCAGCGGGAAGCGGCCCTTGATGCGGTGGACGATGTCGCGGATCACCGAACCGGTCGGCGACGTCACGACGCCGATCACCCTCGGCATGAACGGCAGCAACTGCTTGCGGGCCGGGTCGAACAGGCCCTCGGCGGCGAGCCGCCGCTTGCGCTCTTCGAGCATCGCCATCAGCGCGCCGGCGCCTGCCGGCTCCAGATTGTCGATGACGATCTGGTAGTTCGACTTGCCGGGATAGGTGGTCAGCTTGCCGGTGGCGATCACCTCCATGCCTTCCTCCGGCCGGAAGCGCAGACGGCTCATCGTGCCCTTCCAGACGACGGCATCGAGCCGCGCCCTGTCGTCCTTCAGGCTGAAATAGGCGTGCCCGGAGGAGTGCGGTCCGCGGTAGCCGGAGATTTCCCCGCGCACCCGCACATGCCCGAACTGGTCCTCGACGGTGCGCCGCAGGGCATTGGAAATTTCGCTGACGGTGAACTCGGCGGCGTTCGATTTCGATTCGGCCAGAAGGTCGCTCATGCGGCGATTGATCCGGTTTCGGCGCGTGCGGTCAAGCCTGTCGCCGCGCCGGGGTTTCGGCTAGCTTGCCGTCGATGACGACCGAAGCGCTCACGGCGAGACAGGGGATGGCTGCCAGGATCGGCAGGCTCGTCGCGGCCTATGTCGGCGCGGGTGCCGACACCGGCGACGCACGGCAGCGGCGTGGCCACGAGATCGTCAATTTCGTCAGCCTGGCGACCGTGGTCTCCAACACCGGCTTCGCGCTGATGTTCCTGGCGCTCGGACCGCGCACCTACGCGCCGCTGATCGTCGCGCTGCTCGTCTTCTCCGCCGTCTGGGCGCTGACGCCGCTGCTGCACCGTTTCGGGACATTGGCGGCCGGCACCTATCTCTGGGCGACCGCCATGGCCGGCGACGCGATCTATGCGATCGTCGCCGGCAAGGCGTCCGGCCTGCACTACTTCCTGCTCGCCGGTCCGGCGACCATCGTCATGGTGCTCGGCTCGCGCCGGGTCCTGCTGGTCGGCTTCTACTTCGCCATGATGCTGCTGGTCTTCTGCGGGGTCGAGCTGTTCGTGCCGCCGAAATCGCCGTTCATGGCCCTGCCGGACGCCATGGCGCGCACCATCTTCCTGGCCTCGGTCTGCATCTCGGCGGTCTTCAACCTGCTGGCGGCGCTCTATACGTTCCGGCGCGCCGAGGACTATCAGGACGCTTTCGAGGCGGAGCATGCGCGCTCCGAGAAGCTGCTGCTCAACCTGATGCCGGCGCCGATCGCCGCGCGCATGAAGCAGGGCGAGGTGATCGCCGACAGCCACGCGGAGGTGACGATCCTGTTCGCCGACATCGTCGGCTTCACCGGCCGCGCGGCGCGCATGCCGGCGCCGCGGCTGGTCGCCTTCCTCAACCGGATCTTCCTCGAATTCGACCGGCTGGCGGAACGCCACGGGCTGGAGAAGATCAAGACCATCGGCGACGCCTACATGGTGGCTGGCGGTCTGCCCGATCCGAAACCGGGGCAGGCGGCCCTCGTCGCCGACATGGCGCTTGAGATGATCGCCGTCACGCAGCGCCTGTCGCGCGACTTCGGCGAAGAGGTCAGCGTCCGGATCGGCATCCACAGCGGCCCGGCGGTCGCCGGCGTCATCGGCGAACGCAAGCAGTTCTACGACGTCTGGGGCGATACGGTGAACGTCGCCGCCCGCATGGAACAGCATGGCGAGCCGGGCATGATCCAGGTGACGCGCGAAGCCGTGCAGGCGATCGGCGGCGGTCACCGCTTCACGCCGCGCGGCCTGCTCGACGTCAAGGGCAAGGGGCCCATGGAGGTCTTTGCGCTGGCCGGGCGCGCCGCCACCGCCGCCGCCCCAGGGGCCGCTGCCCCGGGGGCCGGCGCCCCGGCGGCCGCCTGAGCCGGTAGCGTCTCAGTGTCTGG